>NZ_JBWKIS010000033.1:0-93798 GCF_056432625.1 Streptomyces sp. NPDC045026 | reverse complement strand
TATCAGACTCTTTCGTGTCCGATTTCCTCGGTGCCTTTCAGGTTTCCGCTCCAGCCTTTCGGCCTTTCGCGTTTCCCTTTCCGGCGGTTCCGACTTTATCAGAAGTTCTCGGCCGGATTGACCGGCGTTCGTTTTCCGATTTATCGGGGGTGCGCTTCTGGAGAAGAATTCTCGGAAGCGAGTCAGACCCTAGTCGTTGCGGCCGATCCTGTCGAATCCGGGGCAACTGTTCGAATCTACCTCCCCACTCCGTCCGTGTCAACGGCTTTTGTGGGGCGACGAGGAGACTAGCAGGTCAGATGCCGTGAACGCACATCAGGCGGCAGTGGGGACCGAGGCGCTGCGCTCCGCCTGGTCCAGGTCCCCCGTCTCGCCGGCACGGGCCGCTCTGCCGCCGAGGACGTAGACGTAGACGAGAAATGCCAGTTCGGCGATGACGCCAATGGCGATGCGGGCCCAGGTGGGGAGGCCCGAGGGGGTGACGAAGCCTTCGATCGCGCCCGAGATGAAGAGGATGAGCGCCAGGCCGATCGCCATTCCCAGGGCGGCGCGGCCTTCCTCGGCGAGGGCCGCGCGGCGGGTTCGGGGGCCCGGGTCGATGACGGTCCAGCCGAGGCGCAGACCCGTACCGGCCGCTACGAAGACCGCCGTCAGTTCCAGGAGGCCGTGGGGCAGGACCAGGCCCAGGAAGGTGTCGAGGCGGCCGGCCGAGGACATCAGCCCGATGCCCACACCCAGATTCAGCATGTTCTGGAACAGGATCCAGAGGACGGGGAGTCCGAGGAAGACGCCCAGGACCAGGCACATGGCGGCCGCCTGGGCGTTGTTCGTCCACACCTGGGCGGCAAAGGATGCCGCGGGGTGGCTGGAGTAGTACGTCTCGTACTGGCCGCCCGGGCGCGTGAGGTCGCGCAGTTCGGACGGGGCCGCGATCGACGCCTGTACTTCTGGGTGGGTTCCTATCCACCAGCCCAGGAGTGCGGCTATCGCGGTGGAGAGGAGTGCGGTGGGGACCCACCAGTGGCGCGAGCGGTAGACCGCCGCGGGGAAGCCTTGGGTCAGGAAGCGGGTCACGTCGCGCCAGGAGGCGCGGCGGGTGCCTGTCACGGCACTACGCGCGCGTGCCACCAGTTGTGTGAGGCGGCCGGATATCTGGGGGTCCGGGGCGCTGGACTGGATCAAGGAGAGGTGGGTCGCGGCCCGCTGGTAGAGCGTGACGAGTTCGTCCGCTTCGGCGCCGGTGAGGCGGCGCCGGCGGCGAAGCAGCGCGTCCAGGCGGTCCCACTCGGCTCGGTGGGCGGACACGAAGACGTCGAGGTCCATCGGGTCGGCTGCTCCTCGGCTGCTGTTGCTGTGGCTACCTCTGCGGCGCGATGCGCCCTCAGCTTGGCAGACTGGCGGTTCCGAGGGCAGGGCAGGGAAGGACGGCCGGCGTGAGTGAGCTTGTGACGGGCGAGGCGGTGGCTCTTGAGCTGCGCCCCGCGAAACTGCCCAGTCGGGCGTTGGCGGTGGTCATCGATCTCGTCGTGGCGTTCACCGTGTACATCGTGGTGACGATGGGGATCGTGGCGTCGACCGCTTCCCTGGACGAGGCGGCGGCCGCCGCGGTGGCGGTGGCGACGTTTTTGCTGGTGCTTGTCGGGGTGCCGATCGCGGTGGAGACGCTGAGCCATGGGCGTTCGCTGGGCAAGCTGGCGTGCGGGCTTCGCGTGGTGCGTGACGACGGGGGGCCGATCCGGTTCCGGCATGCGCTGGTGCGTGGGGCCGTCGGGGTCGTGGAGATCCTCATGACGTTCGGGGTGGTGGCGTGTATCGCGTCGCTGGTGTCCGAGCGGGGTCGGCGGCTCGGGGACGTGTTCGCGGGGACGCTCGTCGTGCGGGAGCGGGTGCCTGCGGGGCCGGCGCGGTTCGTGCCTCCGCCGCCGCCGTGGCTGGTGGGGCGGTTCTCCGGGCTCGATCTGTCGGGGGTGCCGGACGGGCTGTGGCTGGCGGTCCGGTCGTATCTGACGCGGATGGGACAGCTGGATCCGCAGGTGGGCCATTCGATGGCTGAGCGGCTTGCCGGTGATCTGGCGGCTTGTACGGGGACTCCGGCGCCGCGGGATGTGCCGCCTGCCGCGTATCTGGCCGCGGTGGTTCATGAGCGGCAGTCGCGGGATGCGCAGCGGGCCTTCGGCGGGGTGGCGGGGGGTGCGGCTGCGGTCGGTGCGGCTCCGGTGACTGGTGCGGGTCCGGTGTATCCGGCAGCCGGGCAGGGTCCGGTGCGTCCGGGGGCTGGGGCGCCGGTTGGGCAGCCCGGGTGGACGGCCGGCGCGCCTGTGGCGACCACCCCTGGTGTCCCGCCTGTGGCTCCTCGCGAGGACGCGGGGCCTGGCACCGGTTTCGTGCCGCCTGCCTGACGCGGGCCCCGTCGCTCAGGCGAAGGTCGACGGTGGGGATTCGAGGTGTTCGAGCTCGATGCCGGGGGCGGCGAGCACCACGTCGCCGGCGAGGTGGACGGCCTGCTGCTCCCCCGTGTCCAGGTCTGTGACCTGGTATTCGTCGACGTTCAGGGGGCCGTTGTCAGTGTCGTGTGTTTCTGTTTTCAGCAGGGCCCAGGACTGGTCGAGGGTGAGGGGGGCCAGGACCGGGTCGGTGAAACGGACCAGGCGGACGCGGGTCGCGGGGGAAGCGGGGGTGAGGCGCAGCAGGCGTGCGGTGGCGACGAGGAAGGCCGGCGAGGTGCCGGTGAATGCGTGGGCTGCGGCGTTGCCTTCGGTGGCGTGGGTGCCGGTGGGGTCGGTGCGGACCCAGGTGACGCCGTCGATGGCTGCTCCTCGTACCTGCCAGCTCGCCGAGTTGAGTTCGAGGCGGATGGGGCGGCCGAGTTCGTCGATGGCCAGGTCGACGGAGCCGGAGTGGTCGCCGGAGGGTGTGACGGTCTGGGAGACGTAGCGCCAACCGGAGGGGCCGGGGGCGCAGTGGAAGTGTTCTTCGCCGAGGGGGGTGTGGTCGTGGGTGTCGTGGAGCGAATAGCGGCCGCGGGGCATGGGGGCTCTCGAGGTCCTTCGGGGTCGTGCGGACGTCGGCTGGTGCGGGATGCCGGGCCGGTACGGGGCAGGCCCCCCGCACCGGAGTGCGAGGGGCCTGTCCGGGACCGGTGTCCGCTCAGTAGCGGTAGTGGTCAGGCTTGAACGGGCCGTCGACCTCTACGCCGATGTACGAGGCCTGCTCGGGGCGCAGCGTCGTCAGCTTCACGCCGAGGGCGTCGAGGTGGAGGCGGGCGACCTTCTCGTCGAGGTGCTTGGGGAGCACGTAGACGTCGGTCGGGTACTCGTCGGGCTTCGTGAACAGCTCGATCTGGGCCAGGGTCTGGTCCGCGAACGAGTTGGACATGACGAAGGACGGGTGGCCCGTCGCGTTGCCCAGGTTCAGGAGGCGGCCCTCGGAGAGGACGATAAGGACCTTGCCGTCGGGGAACTTCCAGGTGTGGACCTGCGGCTTGACCTCGTCCTTGACGATGCCGGGGATCTGCGCGAGGCCGGCCATGTCGATCTCGTTGTCGAAGTGGCCGATGTTGCCCACGATCGCCTGGTGCTTCATCTTGGCCATGTCCGAGGCCATGATGATGTCCTTGTTACCGGTCGTGGTGACGAAGATGTCGGCCTTGTCGATGACCTCGTCGAGCGTCGTGACCTGGTAGCCGTCCATCGCCGCCTGCAGGGCGCAGATCGGGTCGATCTCGGTGATGATCACGCGGGCGCCCTGGCCGCGCAGGGACTCGGCGCAGCCCTTGCCGACGTCGCCGTAGCCGCAGACGACGGCGGTCTTGCCGCCGATGAGGACGTCGGTGGCGCGGTTGATGCCGTCGATCAGGGAGTGGCGGCAGCCGTACTTGTTGTCGAACTTCGACTTGGTGACGGCGTCGTTCACGTTGATCGCCGGGAACAGCAGGGTGCCGTCGCGGTACATCTCGTAGAGACGGTGGACGCCGGTCGTGGTCTCCTCGGTCACGCCGCGGATCTCCGAGGCGAGCTGGGTCCACTTCTGCGAGCCGTCGGTGATGGTGCGGTTGAGGAGCTCGAGGATGACGCGGTGCTCGTCCGACTCGGCGGTGTCGGCCGAAGGGACCTTGCCGTCCTTCTCGTACTGGACGCCGTTGTGGACGAGGAGGGTGGCGTCACCGCCGTCGTCCAGGATCATGTTCGGGCCGCCGGTGGGGGTGTTCGGCCAGGTCAGGGCCTGCTCCGTGCACCACCAGTACTCGTCGAGGGTCTCGCCCTTCCAGGCGAAGACGGGGACGCCCTGGGGGTTGTCCGGGGTGCCGTTCGGGCCGACGGCGATGGCCGCGGCGGCGTGGTCCTGGGTGGAGAAGATGTTGCAGGAGGCCCAGCGGACCTCGGCGCCGAGGGCGACGAGGGTCTCGATGAGGACGGCGGTCTGCACCGTCATGTGCAGGGAGCCGGTGACGCGGGCGCCGGCGAGCGGCTGCGTGGCGGCGAATTCCTTGCGGATGGACATCAGGCCGGGCATCTCGTGCTCGGCGAGCGTGATCTCCTTGCGGCCGAAGTCGGCCAGGGAGAGGTCGGCGACCTTGAAGTCCTGGTCCTGTCGGTTGTCGACAGTCGTCATAGGGAGCTTGCTCCTCGTGGTGGTGGGTCGAGGTGGGCATGGCTGGTCTGCGGCGATGGGCATACGAGTGCCCGGCGCTCACAGCGCAGTCCGTCGGAGGCCCTCTCTCCCTCGGCCGGCCCGTCGTGCGGGCCGCCCGACCGCCATCAGCAGCGACGTCTGGCTCGGTGACGAATCTACACCGATCGGCCCAGCCGGACCCAGCCCGCCTCCGGGTCCGGCGTGCGCGGGGAGGTCAGTCGGCGTCCGGACCCGAGCTGTCGGGGGCTGAGCTGTCCGGGGCCGGGCTGTCCGCGCCAGGCCTGTCCGGGGTCTTGGCGGGGTTGGCGCCTGCGGAGGCGGCCGCCTCGTTGTAGATGTCCGGTTCGAGGTAGATCACGCGGGCGATCGGGACGGCCTCGCGGATGCGGGCCTCCGCGGCGTTGATGGCGTTGGCGACCTCGGTGGCCGTGTCGTCGTGCTGGACGGCGATCTTGGCGGCGACGAGGAGCTCTTCGGGGCCGAGGTGGAGCGTGCGCATGTGGATGACGCCGGTGACGGTGTCGCCGTCGACGACGGCGGCCTCGATCTTCTTGACCTGGTCGACGCCCGCGGCTTCACCGAGGAGCAGCGACTTGGTCTCGGCGGCCAGCACGATCGCGATGGCGATGAGCAGGATGCCGATGCACAGGGTGCCGATGCCGTCCCAGGTGCCGTCGTCGGTGGCGACCGCGAGGCCGACGCCGCCGAGCGCGAGGACCAGACCGATCAGCGCGCCGAAGTCCTCCAGGAGGACGACGGGCAGCTCGGGTGCCTTGGCGCGGCGGATGAACTGGGACCAGCTGAGCTGGCCGCGCAGCTCGTTCGACTCCTTGATGGCCGTACGGAAGGAGAAGCCCTCGGCGATGATCGCGAAGACGAGGACGCCGACCGGCCAGTACCAGTTGTCCAGCGAGTGCGGGTGCTTGATCTTCTCGTAGCCCTCGTAGACGGCGAACATGCCGCCGACGGTGAAGAGGACGATGGAGACGAGGAAGGCGTAGATGTAGCGCTCGCGGCCGTAGCCGAAGGGGTGTTGCGGGGTCGCCTCGCGCTGGGCCTTCTTGCCGCCGAGCAGCAGGAGGCCCTGGTTGCCGGAGTCGGCGAGCGAGTGGACGCTCTCGGCGAGCATCGAGGACGAGCCGCTGAAGAGGAACGCCACGAATTTCGCCGCCGCGATCGCGAGGTTGGCGGCGAGTGCCGCCACAATCGCTTTTGTGCCGCCTGAAGCGCTCATGTGTTCCCGATGTCCCTTCGTACGCGGTCCCGGGCCACAGCTCGTACGGATCTGTCCGTGAACGCCGTCCCGGGCTTTGCCCACCCTTTGCGGTGGGTCATTGTTGCAGCCCGGGACGACTGGGGCGCGTCAGGCCACCACGGTTGCCCGGAACAGCGTGCCGGCTCCGGACACTTCGGTCTTTTCGCCGGCGGGGACGAACGCCGACTGCCCGGCGGTGAGGGCGAGTTCGCCGGCGCGGACGGTGCCCGCGGTGCAGAGCAGGATCTGCGGGGTCTCGGCGGTGACGTCGTGCGCGGTGGCGCCTTCGGGCAGGACGTAGCGGGAGAGGCGGAATTCGTCGATGGGGGTCGCGTAGACCTCTTCGCCGTCGGGGGACGCCTCGGGGCGCAGGACGCCGGGGTCGGTGGCCTCGAAGCGGACGATGCGCAGGAGTTCGGGGACGTCGACGTGCTTGGGGGTGAGGCCGCAGCGCAGGACGTTGTCCGAGTTGGCCATGATCTCGACGCCGAGGCCGTCTATGTAGGCGTGCGGGACGCCGGCGCCCAGGAAGAGGGCCTCGCCGGGGTTGAGGCGGACGTGGTTGAGCAGCATGGCCGCGATCACGCCGGGGTCGCCCGGGTAGTGGTGGGCGAGTCCGGCGTAGGGCGCGTAGTCGCCGCCGAGGCGCTCGGCGGCGGCTGCTGCCTCGGTGACCGTGGTGGCCATCTCCTCGGGTCCCGCGCTCAGTACGGCCGTCAGGACCTCGCGCAGCGCGGCCTCTTCGGGGTGGGCGCGCAGCAGGTCGGCGTACGGCTTGAGGGAGTCGACGCCAAGGCCCTCGATGAAGCGGGCGGCTTCTTCGGGGGCGCGGAATCCGCACAGGCCCTCGAACGGCGTGAGGGCGCAGATCAGTTCGGGCTTGTGGTTGGCGTCCTTGTAGTTGCGGTGCGGGGCGTCCATGGGGACGCCGGCGCGCTCCTCGGCCTCGTACCCCTCCTTGGCCTGGGCGAGGTCGGGGTGGACCTGGAGGGAGAGCGGGGCGCCCGCGGCGAGGACTTTGAGGAGGAAGGGGAGGCGGGGGCCGAACTTCGCGACGGCCTGCGGGCCGAGTTCACGCTCGGGCGCCTGGTCGATCACCTCGTTGAGCGGGCCGCGGCCGGTCCGGGAGGGGGCTCCCGGGTGGGCGCCCATCCACATCTCGGCCTGCGGCTCGCCCGTCGGCTCGGCACCGATGAGGTGCGGGATGGCGGTGGTCGAGCCCCAGGCGTAGGGGCGGACGGTGTTGGTGAGGCGGTCCATCAGGTGTTCTTCTCCGTACGCGGGTCAGGGGCCGGCCGGTGTTTCGGAGCGGCCGGGTCCACGTCATGCGCCCGAGGCGAGCGCGAGGTAAACGGCGGCGAAATCCGTGACGGCGATCAGTTCGGCGAGTGTTTCCAGCTCGTCGCCCTCTTCGGGTTCGAGCTCGCTCATCGGGGTGTCGTGGCCGAGGGCCAGCTCGCGGGCGGCGGGCGCGGCGGTGAGGCCGCCGGGCCGGTCGCGCAGGAGGACGACGCGGACGCGCATCGGCTGCGCCTCGTCGACCCGGTCGCGGAAGAAGTCGTCGGGGTCGGCGCCGCCCGCGAGGTCGCCGAGGAGGAGGCGGCCGTGTGCGGGGAGCGCTTCGGGCAGGTCGGAGGCGAGGGCCGGACGGCCGGCGAGCTCGGCGAGCGCGGCGGCGAAGCGGCGGCCTGCCGGGCCCGCGGCGTGCCCTTCGGTCCAGATCAGGGGCAGTGCGTCGGCGAGCTCGGCGGCGAGGGTCTTGGCAGGGTTGCTGTAGGTCGCGATGGCGGGGCCGCAGCGCTCGGCGGTCTGGTCGAGGCGGTCGGCGACCTTCTCCAGGGCTTCGGGCGGCGCGGAGAGCAGGCCGGTGCGGTCCAGGAGGGAGAGCAGCGGGGTGAGCAGGGCCCACAGGGCGCCGGGCGCGGAGGCCGCGGCGGGTTCGTCGTCCTCGTACGGGGCGGTCGCCATCGGTACGAACAGGCCGTGTGCGCCGCCGACTGCTTCGCTGAGCGGGGCTCCCTCGGGGCTGACGGCGACGATGGTGCAGCCGCGCCGGTAGGCCTGCTCGACGAGGAGGGCGAGGCCCGGTTCGGTGCCGTCGGTGGTGGCGATCAGGAGGAGGTCCACGGGGCCTGCCCAGCCGGGCAGCTCCCAGCGCAGGGCGCCCGCGGCGGGGGCGACTCCGGTGGGGCGCAGGCGGGCGACGGGGCAGGAGGCGCCGGCGAGCCTGTTGAGCAGGTCGGCGACGCAGCCGGCGGCGAGGCCGGGGCCGGCGAAGAGGACGGCGCGCGGGCGGCCGTCCGGTTTGAGCTGGGTGATCCCGGCCTCCGCGGCGTGCCGGACCGCGGTGCGGACGCGGGCGCCGGCTTCGGCGGCGCCTCGCAGGAGTCCGCGGCGGTCGACCCTGGCGAGGGCCTCGGGGGCGTCGAGCAGCGATTCGTCGAGCATGGTGTCAGCCTCCGGGACGGCCCGTACGGGGCCTGGGTGGGACCTATGCGGGGCGGCGGGCCTCGTCCACGAGGAGTACGGGGATGCCGTCGCGGATCGGGTAGGCGAGGCCGCAGTCCGATCCGGTGCAGAGCAGCTCGGCGTCCGCCTCCTTGAGGGGGGCGTGGCAGGCCGGGCAGGCGAGGATCTCCAGAAGGCCGGCTTCGAGCGGCATGAGGTGTCCCTTCGGGGGTGTGAATGTGTGTGCGTGCGGCCTGGTCAGCGTACCGCCGGGGGCGGGGGCACGGCTGCTCGGACGGGGGACCCGGCGGGTGTGGCCGTGGTCAGGCTCTGATGATCGCCAGGACCTCGTCGCGGATCTTGGCCATGGTGGCTTCGTCCCTGGCCTCCGCGTTCAGCCGGAGGAGGGGCTCGGTGTTGGACGGGCGGACGTTGAACCACCAGTCGGCGGAGGTGATCGTCAGGCCGTCGAGCTCGTCGTGCGTGATGCCGTCCCGGCCGGTGTACTCGGTCTTGATCGCGGCGAGTCGGGCGTGCTGGTCGTCGACCGTGGAGTTGATCTCGCCGGAGCCGGTGTAGCGGTCGTACTCGGCGACGAGGGCGGACAGGGCGTCGCTCTGGCCGCCGAGTGCGGCGAGGACGTGGAGCGCGGCGAGCATGCCCGTGTCCGCGTTCCAGAAGTCGCGGAAGTAGTAGTGCGCCGAGTGCTCGCCGCCGAAGATCGCCCCGGAGGTGGCCATCTCCTGCTTGATGAAGGAGTGGCCCACGCGCGTGCGTACCGGTGTGCCGCCGTGTTCCTTCACCACTTCGGGGACGGACCAGGAGGTGATCAGGTTGTGGATGATCGTGCCCGTGCCGCCGTTCCTCGCCAGTTCGCGGGAGGCGACGAGGGCGGTGACGGCGGACGGGGAGACCGGGTCACCGTGTTCGTCGACGACGAAGCAGCGGTCCGCGTCGCCGTCGAAGGCGAGGCCGAGGTCGGCGCGCTCCTCGCGGACGCGCCTTTGCAGGTCCACGAGGTTCGCCGGGTCGAGCGGGTTGGCCTCGTGGTTGGGGAAGGTGCCGTCGAGCTCGAAGTACATCGGGACGAGGTCGAGCGGCAGGCCCGCGAAGACGGTCGGGACGGTGTGTCCGCCCATGCCGTTGCCCGCGTCGACGACGACCTTCAGGGGGCGGATCTCCGTGAGGTCGACGAGGGAGCGCAGATAGGCCGCGTAGTCGTCGAGGGTGTCGCGCCGGGTGAGTGTGCCCGGCGTGACGGCGGGTTCGGGGGCGCCCGTCTCCAGCCACTTCTCGGCCAGTTCGCGGATCTCGGCCAGGCCGGTGTTCTGTCCGACGGGGGCGGCGCCGGCGCGGCACATCTTGATGCCGTTGTACTGGGCCGGGTTGTGCGAGGCCGTGAACATGGCGCCGGGCAGGTCGAGCGCGCCCGAGGCGTAGTACAGCTGGTCGGTGGAGCACAGGCCGATCTCGGTCACGTCGGCGCCCAGGGCGGCCGCGCCCCGTGCGAAGGCCCGGGAGAGGCCGGGTGACGAGGGCCGCATGTCGTGTCCGACGACGATGGCCGCGGCGTCCGTCACGCGCACGAAGGCGGCGCCGAACAGCTCGGCGAGGCGCTCGTCCCACTGGTCGGGGACCACTCCGCGTACGTCGTACGCCTTGACGATCTGCGACAGATCAGCAGCCACGGTCACCCAACTCTCCTGAAGTCCGCTTCGGACAGCACAAACTACCCGTACGGACCGACAGTCAGCTGTCAGGGCAGCATCCAGCCGAGGACCGCGGAGCTCTGCGCCATCACGATCAGGCACATCACGAGCAGGAGTCCCGCGCTCCACGGCAGCACCTTGCGCAGCAGGTCTCCCTCCTTGCCGGCGAGCCCGACGGCGGCGCAGGCGATGGTGAGGTTCTGCGGGGAGATCATCTTGCCGAGGACGCCGCCGGAGCTGTTCGCGGCGGCGAGCAGTTCGGGTGACAGGCCGGACTGCTGGGCGGCGGTGACCTGGAGTGCGCCGAAGAGGGCGTTGGCGGAGGTGTCGGAGCCGGAGACGGCGACGCCGAACCAGCCGAGTACGGGCGACAGGAACGCGAGGCCCGCGCCGGCCGCGGCGACGAAGTGCCCGATGGTGGCGGCCTGCCCGGAGAGGTTCATGACGTAGGCGAGGGCGAGGACGCTGGTCACGGTGAGGATCGCGAAGCGCAGCTCGTACACGGTGGCCGCCCATTCGCGTACGGCCACGCGCGCGTGGACGCCGATGACGGCGGCCGTGATCGCGCCGGCGAGGAGGACGAGGGTGCCGCCGGTGGAGACGAGCGGGAGGGTGAAGAGGTTGCCGCCGACGGGCTTGCCCTCGGGGTTCGCGACGTTCAGGAAGGGCCAGTCGAAGACGCGCGTCGCCTTCGCGATCCAGTCCTTGACCGCGGGGATCTGCGCGAGGGAGAAGATGACGACGATGAGCGCGTACGGGGCGTAGGCGCGCAGGACTTCGGGCCGCGGGTCGTCCTGGTCGAGTTCCTCGCTGCGTACGCCGGTCAGGACTGCGGCGCGTACGGGTTCGGCGGCGGGCCTGCGCGCGTGCGGCACGGCGACGAGGGCGCCCGCGCCGATGAGCGCGGCCCCGATGTCGGCGAGCTGTGCGGAGACGTAGTTCGAGGCGGCGAACTGGGCGGCGGCGAAGGCGACTCCGCAGGCGAGGGCGGGTATCCAGGTCTCGCGCAGGCCGCGTCGCCCGTCCACGAGGTAGACGAGGACCAGCGGCACCACGAGGGCGAGCAGCGGTGTCTGACGGCCCACCACGGAGGCGACGGAGTCGAGCGGGAGTCCGGTGACCTGGGCGAGCGTGACGACGGGGGTGCCCATGGCGCCGAAGGCGACGGGTGCGGTGTTGGCGACGAGTGCGACGACGGCGGCCTTCACCGGGTCGAAGCCGAGCGCGACGAGCATCACGGAGCAGATCGCGACGGGCGCCCCGAACCCGGCGAGCGCCTCGAGGAGCGCGCCGAAGCAGAACGCGATGACGAGGGCCTGGATGCGCGGGTCGTCGGACAGCCGCCCGAAGGAGCGGCGCAGGATGTCGAAGTGCCGGGTGCGGACCGTCATCCGGTACACCCACAGTGCGTTGACGACGATCCACATGATGGGGAAGAGCCCGAACAGCGCGCCTTGTGCGGCGCTCGACACGGTCTGGCCGACGGGCATGCCGTACGCGAGGCAGGCGACGAGGGCGGCCGCGGCGAGCCCGATGAGGCCCGCGAGGTGGGCCTTCATGCGGACGGCGCCGAGCAGGACGAGCACGGTGACCAGGGGCAGAGTCGCGACGAGTGCGGACAGACCGAGTGATCCGGCCACCGGCTCGAGCTGCTGGATGAACACGGGCGCCTCCCGGGGCACTGGGTGGCGAAATTGTTGTGTCCGCAACAAACTCAGGTCAATGCGTGGGACGAAGGAGATTCCGTAAAGGGGAAACCGAAGTCCGAATACGGCCGTCGGCCCGGCCGGCGTGCGGGGTTCGGCTCAGTTGTCCGGTGAGCGCAGCACCCGCAGATGGCCGCGGCGTGCGACCTCCATGGGGTCCGCCGTGCGGGGGCCCGAACCGCCCGCCTCGGCCGCGCGCTCCTGCGGGCGGGCCGCCTCACGCACCGCGTTGGCCAGGGCTTCCAGATCGTCGCCGCTGGGGCGCGAGGGGCGGGAGGTGTCGGCGAGCCGGACGACCTCCCACCCGCGCGGGGCGGTGAGGCGCTCGGAGTGCTCGGCGCACAGGTCGTAGCAGTGGGGTTCGGCGTAGGTGGCGAGGGGGCCGAGGACCGCGGTCGAGTCGGCGTAGACGTACGTCAGCGTCGCGACGGCGGGACGGCCGCAAGCGGTGCGCGAACAGCGACGTACAGGGCTCACAGCGTTGGACGGTACCGCACTCTTGAGCGGGCCGCGACGACTCCCCCGGAGGTCACCCCACCGTGTCGTGGTGTGAAGCGGCGCACGCGGGGCTCCGGGAGCGCACCGCTGACCTGCGCGGACCGGGGGTGGTGCGCCCCGCGTCCGTGGTGAACGCGGTCACCACCCGGAACAAACAGTGACAGGAGCCGCGAGTTCACCGGTCCGGGAGGGATGCCGAATCGCGCCCAAGTTTGGCTTGATCGGTCAGGAAGCGACATGCCGGTTCCGTGCGGGCCACGGCGGGCGGGCGCGCTCGCTGGAGGTCTACGCTGCGTCAGTGATGGAGAACCCCGTACCGCCCCCCGCCGCAGAGCCGAAGCCTCCCCGCCGCCGCGACCGGCACGGCAGGGGCATGCGGGGGCCCGTCGCCCCTCCTCAGGTGCCGCTCTCCGCGAGCCGGGCCGAGGGGTTCGCCGATCTGGTGCAGGACTCCGTGGAGCGGCTCGAGCGGCGCTTCCCGCAGCTCGCAGACATCGACTTCCTGATCCTCGAAGTGCCCGCGGTCGGCCCGGCCGACGAGGGCTGGAGCGACGATTCGGTGCCCCTGGGCGGCACGATCGCGGCGCGCGAGGGGCGCCCCGCGCGCGTGGTCGTCTACCGCCGCCCGGTCGAGATCCGTACCAAGGGCCGCGACGAACGCGCGGCCCTCGTGCACGAGGTCGTGGTCGAGCAGGTCGCCGAGATCCTCGGCCTGTCCCCGGAGACGGTGGATCCGCGCTACGGCGACGAGGAGTGACCCGGCGGACCGGGCCACGTCGCGATCGCTGCGGCAGTGATCACGGTCATTTCTGCAGGACCGAAAGATCCTGGTCCGCGTGCGGCACCGAGACCGTCCCCCGGTCGTCCGGGAGCGTCTGGACCGTGAACATCGGGACGCCCGGGACGTCCCGGTCGGGCACGTCCAGCATCCGCGAGCCGTAGACCTCCGCGCCCGACACCTGCTCCACCGTCAGCGCGTACGCCCCCTTGAGCCCGGCCGGGACCGGCGGCTGCACGGACAGCGTCGTGCCGCCCTTCACGGTGTACGTCTTCGTGACCGGGGTCCCGCCCTCGGTGCCCGGCGACGCCGTCACCTTGACCGTGCCCGACTCGCCCGGCGCCGTCAGCGACAGCGTCGAGCCCTTGGCGCGATTGTCGGCGACGGTCGCCCGCGCGCCGACGGGCCGGGTCGCCGGGATGAACGCCGTCTCCTGGTGGTCGCCCTTGCCGCGGACGACGCGCAGGGCGGCCACGACCGGAGCGGAGTCGCCCGTGGGCGTCAGGACGAGGGACCCTGCCTCGCCGCGCGTCACGTCGCCGAGGTCGACGGCGGCCGTCATTCCCGACTTGACGTGCAGGCTCTCGTGCCCGGCCAGGGCGATGCGGCCTCTCGGGGAGGCCAGCTGGATCTTCAGGTCCGCGTCGTTGTCGCCGGGCGTGAAGGCGACCAGGCGCACGCTCGTGGCGTCCTTCGGGATGCCGGGCAGGACGACCGTGTCCGCGGGGTCCGCGGAGGCCTGCAGCCAGTCCCCGCCGAGCTTGTCGTCCGCGCCGAGGACGGCGGCGGCCACCCGGCCGCTGCGGGCCGTCACATGGAGCGTGACGTTCGTCTGCGGCTTGTCCGTGAGGGTCGACAGGAGGACCGGAACGCTGGAGTGCGGCTGGACCTGGATGCCCTCGCCCACGTCCGACTTGATGGCGCCGTTCGGCCCGTACAGCTGGACGTCCACGACCGCCGCCGAGTCGTCCGGGTTGGTGAGGTGGATGTAGTCGCTGCGCTCCTTGGCGGTGGAGGCACCCGGGAACCAGAAGTCGGTGTCCGGCGCCGAGCAGTTCACCCCGAGGAGGCCGCGGCCGGTGCCGGCGGCCACCTCGGTCGTCTGCTGCACGGTCCAGCCGGGCGCGAGATTCCCGTCGGCGCTCCCCACGAGCGCGGGCGACTCGGCGCCCGACGACTCACCCGCGACGGGCCTGCCCGGCTTCTGCGGGGACAGCACCGGCTTGTCCGCCTTGTCCTTGCCCTTGTCCTTGCCGCTCCCGGTGCTGTCCGTCAGCTCGCGCGTGGCGGGCGCCAGGGCAGCCTTGCCGGAACTCCCCGCCTCCTTCGACACGGGCGTGTACGACGTGTACGCGGTCTCGGCGAGGTCCGACGTGCTCGGGGCGGGGCACAGCAGGCTGGAGCGCTCCACCGGCAGCCGCGCGGCCGCCTTCTCGGAGTTGCCGCCGCCGGGCGCGGTCGCCGCCGCGAAGCCGGTGACGGCGGCCAGGGCCACGCTCGCGGCGATCAGGGACAGGGTGGTGCGGTTCACTGCTGGCTCCCGTCGGGGCGCTCACTGTCGGTGCCGTGCGGCGGCTGCGGCTGCTCGTACGGGTCGTAGGCCTGCTGCCCGTACTGCTGCTGGGCGTCGTACGTGCCCCCGTAGGCGTACGGGTCGTACTGGCCGGCCTGGTAGGGGTCCGCCTGGTAGGGGTCCGCCTGCTGGGTCTGGTCGTACGCGCCCGGCTGGTAGGGGACGCCCTGGTACTGCTGCTGATCGCCCGCGGCGTACTGGCCGTAGTCCGCGGCCGCGTACGTGGGGCTGTCCCACTCGCCGTACGACTGCTGCTGCGGCACACCGGCCGCGGCGAGCTCCTCGTCCGAAGGAGGCGGCGGTACCACGCCGTCGGCGCCCTCGGGTGCGGCTTGTTCGGCTTGTTCGGCCTCGGCCTGGGCGCGCAGACGGCGGGCCCTGCGGCCCTCGCCCTCGACGGCCTGCGCGGGCACGACGGGCTCCTCGGGAAGGTCGTCGTCCACGTCCCTGCGCCGGCCCGGCAGGGCCAGCACCACGAGGACGAGAGCGAGCGCGCCCTGCGCCCACAGCCAGGCCGCGTGCGAGAGCGGCGCGTCGAACGTGACGTCCAGGCGGCCGCCCGTGGCGGGCAGTTCGAAGCCCTGTGCCCAGCCGTCGACGGTCGTCTTCGTCAGGGGCGCGCCGTCCAGCGTCGCCGTCCAGCCCTCGTCGGCCGTGTCGGCGATGCGCAGGACGCGGCCGGCCTTGCCCTCGGGGATCTTCGTGTGCAGTTCGACGGGGCCCGCGGCGACGGGCTGCGGCTCGTCGGACCCGGACACGATCGCGGCGCGCGAGACCTGCCGGTCCACGCGCCACAGGGCGGTGCCGTCCTGCTGGCTGAGCCGGGACAGGCCGGGCGTGGAGTCGAGGACCCGGCTCATCTGCCGGGGCGCGCCCGCGCGTACGAGGACGTAGCGCACGGCGAAGCCGCCGAGCTGGTCCGCCTGGTCGGCGCCGGAGCCGGCGACGAGGTTGGCGACGACCTTGTCGAGCTTCTTGTTGCTGCCGCCCGCCTCGGTCAGTTCGCCGTCACCGAGGCGCGCGCCGGCGCCACGCACCAGCGTGTACGACACCTTGGCGGCCGAGTCGCTGTCCATGACGAGGGTGCGGGCCTGGTCCTGGGTGTCGCTCTCCTCGGCGACGAACGCGGGCACCTGGGTGGGGTCGCGGCGCTCCAGGGGGCCGTCGGCCCCGCGGATCATCCAGCCGGCCGCGGCGAGGAGCGGTCCGGCCACCGCGGCGAACGCGATGAGGGCCGCCACCGGCTGCCGCCAGCCGAAGCTCTGCTCGGCCACGCGCGAGCGTGCCCCGTCGGCGCCGAGAACGGCGGCGGCGAGGAGGGCGATGCCGTAGACGAGGGTCGCGGGCCCGGCCCAGGCCGAGCTGTTCGACAGGGCCGCGAAGACCAGGGCGACCAGGGCGATCGCCCAGGCGGTGAGGACGGCGGGGCGGCGCTCGGTGCGCAGGAGCGCGGCGAGCCCGGCGAGGACGATGCCGATGAGCAGCAGTCCGCCGAGGGTGCCGGAGCCGCCCGGCGAAGCGCCGAGCAGGCCGAGCGCGGACGCCGACCCCTTGCCGTACGGGAGGCCCGCCTCCTTGAAGAAGCCGAACGGGAGCAGCGTCAGCGACCAGGGCGCGAGCAGCAGGAGCGGGGTGCCGAGCGCGGCCAGGAAGCGGAGGCCGTAGGCGGTGATGTCGCCGCGGCGGATCGCGAGGAGCGCGATGCCGAGGACGAGCGCGATCGGCCACACGATGGGCGTGAAGGCCGTCGTGACGGTCAGCAGGAGGGCGTACGCCCAGGTGGCGCGCCAGCTGCCGCGCGCCCCCGCGTTGTTCATCAAGCCGCTGGCGGACAACCCCGCGCGCGCGATGAGCGGCAGCAGCACAGCGAGGACCGCGGTGCCGATGCGGCCGCCGGCGAGCGCGCCGGTGGCGGCGGGCAGGAAGGCGTACGCGACCGAGGCCCACGCGCGCAGCAGGCGCGAGGTGACCAGGGGGCGTGAGGCGAAGTAGGCGGTGAAGCCGGCGAGCGGCACCGAGCAGACGAGGAGCACGGTGACGGCGAGTCCGGTCGAGCCGAACAGGAGCGTGGAAAACGCGGCGACGAACGCCAGGTACGGCGGCGCGGCCTGGGTGCCGCCGGTACCGGCCGGGTGCCAGCCGTCGAGGTAGCGGGACCACAGGGCGGACGCGTCACCCGGCGCGGGCAGCAGCGCGCCGCCCGCGAGTGCCCCGCCGCCGAGCAGCGCGCGGCAGGCGATGAGCGACACGAACAGCAGCACTACGAAGAGCATCGGTCCCGGCTTGCGGGCGATGCGCTTGAGGCGGGCGAACTGCTCGATCTCCAGGAAGTCCGCGTCGTCGCCGCCGGGGCCGGACTCGACGGCGCTGCCGTGCCGTCCGGCGGCGTTGATCTCGGGATCGGACGCGCCGAAGAGGCTGCCCGCGACCTGTTCGACGGTGAGCCGGACCGTGGCGCCGGGCGGTGGGAAGAGCGGCCGCAGCTCCTTGGCGTCGACCACTCCCTTTCCGCGCCGGCGGCGGGCCGCGAGGATCCGCTCGGGCCGCAGCAGAGTGCCGAGGAGTCCGGTGATCTCGTCGAGCGCCTGGCCTGGAACCTTGCCGACGAGGTACGCGAGGGTGCGCACGAGCGTGCCGATGACGAGGCGCAGGAGCACCCAGGGCAGCACGGCCGTAGGGGCGTTGACGAGGAGGGTGTAGACGGCGCCGGCCTTGTCGACCTTGTGCGGGGACGTCGCCGTGCGGCCCACGCAGTCGACGGTGCGGCGCTCGCGCGAGGAGGCCTCCGCGTGCCGGACGACGGCGTCGGGGGCGATGACGACGCGGTGGCCGGCGGCCTGGGCGCGCCAGCACAGGTCGACGTCGTCGCGCATCAGCGGCAGCCTGCGGTCGAACCCGCCGAGCTGTTCGAACACATCGCGCCGGATCAGCATGCCGGCGGTGGACACGGACAGGACGGGCCGCACGTGGTCGTGCTGCCCCTGGTCCTGCTCGCGGCGGTCGAGGCCGGTCCAGCGGCGCCCCGAGTTGGCGATGGAGACGCCGACCTCGAGGAGCTGCCTGCGGTCGTACCAGCCGCGCAGCTTGGGCCCGACGACGGCGACCTCGTTGCCGATCTCGCGCTCGTTCTCGACGACGCGCAGGAGTTCGGCGAGCGCGTCGGGCTCGGGAGCGCAGTCGTCGTGCAGCAGCCACAGCCACTGCTCGGGCGCGCCGTGCGGCAGCTCCGGCATGTCGTACGCGTCGTCGCGCCAGCTGCGGCTGACGGGGTCCCAGCCGCTGGGGCGCTTGAGGTACGGCAGTTCCTCGGGAGTCAGCACTCCCGCGGTACGCACCGCTTCGTCGACGGCCTGGCCGAAGCCGGTGCGGCGGGCCAGGTGGAGAACGCGCTCGTCGCCGATCGCGTCGGCGATCAGCGTGGCGGAGGCGTCCGCGCTGCCGGTGTCGGCGGCTACGGCGTTCTGTACGGGGCGCTCCTGGCCGAGCAGTCCTGACAGGACGTCGGGCAGCCAGCGCGCTCCGTCGTGGGAGACGAGCACGGCGGTGACGACGTGTCTGGGGAACTCGGGTGGCCTGGTCGGGTCTGGCCCTGCGGCGTGCCCCGGGTTGAACGCGGCTGCGGCAGTGTCGAATTGGCCTGCCGAATGGCTGTGCACGGACATCGAGGTACGGGCCCCGGTTCGTTGGACTGCGGTGGACGCCTGTGCCCTGCGGGGGCGCTGGGTCGTCTCGGACGGGGCCCCACACTAACGGCTGACAACAACGGCGGCCCGCCCCCTGTGGACAACCCAGGGCGACGGGCCGATCGCTTCGCGGAAAAGAGTGTTCGGACGGCGTCCTTGTTTCGGCGCTTGGTGCGGTCCTTGGTGTGGTCCTTGCTGCGGCCCCAGCTCTGGTCCCAGCTGCGGGCCTTGGTGCGGTCCTTGGTGCGGGCGTTGGTGCGGTCTTGCGGCGTTACGCAGTCTTTGTCGCCTCGGGCCGCGGCCTTCTTCAGCCTCAGACCGCGGCCTTCTTCAGGCGGCGCCGCTCGCGCTCGGAGAGTCCGCCCCAGATGCCGAACCGCTCGTCGTTGGCGAGTGCGTACTCGAGGCACTCGGACCTGACCTCGCAGGCGAGGCAGACCTTCTTGGCCTCCCGGGTGGAGCCGCCCTTCTCCGGGAAGAAGGACTCGGGGTCGGTCTGGGCGCACAGCGCGCGCTCCTGCCAGCCGAGTTCCTCTTCCGCGTCCTCGACCAGCAGTTGCTGAAACGACTCGGTCATAGTGCGCCCCTCGTCCGTCTGTGCGTCCCCGTGATGCTGCCGTTACCGATTCCGGCTGAACGACACGAGTGAAATTACAAGTGTGCCGATCCGGGCCAGTCAAGCCGAGATCTGCTATTGGGTCCCTTATTCACTCTGCGGAACCAAGGGTATGCGGAAAGTGTTCAAATCGGCCTAAACCTTGACACTTGCCAGAGGCCCATTCCAGCCACCGCTCCCCCGAGAGTCCCTTCGAGAGCTCCGGCGGGCCTCGCGCGGGTCGCTACAAGGAAGGACGCCTCAGGCGTTGATCTCGTTCCGGGAGCGGCGCCGGAGCGTTCCGGATCACATTCGGATCACGGGAGCGCGACGACGTTTGTGCGCCCGGTTGATGCGCCATGTGTCCCGGCCAGAAGATGCACAAACCTTTCGCCTGGCAGGGCAACCGGATGAGGTGAAACATATCCCACAATCCGGACACCTAGTTGACAGGGCAGGAATGAACCGGTCTGCTGGTGGGCATGCTCGCGAACTTGGCGCTTTCCGTGACCCGACCCGGGTCCCTCGGTGCTGCCCACGCGCGCTGTTGCTGTTGCTGTCCCAGCTGTTGAGCCCACCGCGCTCCGGCTGAACCCCCTCGCTCCACCGCGCTCCACTCCCCCGGCAGTTCATCCGTGCCGGGCGCCGTCCAGCGACACCCCCAGCACACCGCACTCCGCCGAGGAACCCCCATACCCATGAACAGCGACAGCGACCTCCAGATCGCCGGCGACATCCTCGAAGTACCCCACCTGCTCCAGCCCGCGCGCGAGCACCCGGCCACCGTCGCCGAGTTCGCCGGCCTGGCGCGCTCCATCGCCGCCGACCGCGGCCGGTGGGAACACCTCGTCGAGTACGACGCCACCAGCCGCTGGTACCACCGCCTGCAGACCGGGCCGGGCTACGAGGTCTGGCTGCTGTCCTGGGTGCCGGGGCAGGGCAGCGGACTGCACGACCACGGCCGCTCCTCCGGGATACTGACCGTCCTCCAGGGCGAGTTGACCGAGCATTCGGAGCGCGGCGCCCGCGCCCTCGCGCCCGGCGCACAGCGCGTCTTCGCCCCCGGATACGTCCACGAGGTCGTCAACGACGCGCTGGAACCGGCCGTCAGCCTCCACGTGTACTACCCCGGCCTCACCGAGATGCCGATGCACGCCCCCCGCTGCGTCAGCGACGCCATGCAGGATGCCGTGACCGCCTGACGAAGTGTCGTACCCGCCTGCGATGCTGGACACATGCGCATTGTGGTTCTGGCAGGCGGCATCGGTGGTGCCCGGTTCCTTCGCGGTCTCAAGCAGGCGGCGCCGGACGACGCGGTCATCACGGTCATCGGCAACACCGGCGACGACATCCATCTCTTCGGCCTGAAGGTCTGTCCGGACCTCGACACGGTGATGTACACGCTCGGCGGCGGCATCAACGAGGAGCAGGGCTGGGGACGTACGGACGAGTCGTTCAAGGTCAAGGAGGAGCTGGCCGCCTACGGGGTGGGGCCCGAGTGGTTCGGTCTCGGCGACCGGGACTTCGCGACCCACATCGTCCGTACGCAGATGCTCGGCGCCGGCTATCCGCTCAGCGCGGTCACCGAGGCGCTGTGCGAGCGCTGGAAGCCCGGCGTGCGGCTCATCCCGATGTCCGACGACCGCGTCGAGACCCATGTGGCGGTGACGCTCGACGGGGAGCGCAGGGCCGTGCACTTCCAGGAGTTCTGGGTGAAGCTGCGGGCCTCCGTGGACGCGCACGCCGTGGTGCCCGTCGGCGCCGAGCAGGCCAAGCCCGCGCCGGGTGTCCTGGAGGCCATCGCCGAGGCGGACGTCATCCTCTTCCCGCCGTCCAACCCCGTCGTCAGCATCGGGACCATCCTCGCCGTGCCCGGCATCCGTGAGGCCATCGCCGAAGCCGGAGTGCCCGTCGTCGGGCTGTCCCCCATCGTCGGGGACGCACCCGTGCGCGGCATGGCCGACAAGGTCCTGGCCGCTGTGGGAGTCGACTCGACGGCGAGCGCGGTGGCGGAGCACTACGGTTCGGGGCTGCTCGACGGGTGGCTCGTCGACACGGTGGACGCGGGCACGGTGGAGCGCGTCGAGGCGGCGGGCATCCGCTGCCGCGCGGTGCCGCTGATGATGTCCGACCTGGACGCGACGACGCAGATGGCGCGTGAGGCGCTCACGCTCGCGGAGGAGGTCCGCGCGTGAGTGACACTCCCTCCGCTCCCTCCTTCCGCGCCTGGGCGCTCCCCGGCATCCCCGAGGTCCGCGAGGGCGACGACCTCGCCAAGCTGATCGCCACCGCCGAGCCCGGCCTCGTCGACGGGGACGTGCTGCTGGTCACCTCGAAGATCGTCAGCAAGGCCGAGGGCCGGATCGTCGAGGCCACCGACCGCGAGGCGGCCATAGACGCCGAGACCGTACGGGTCGTCGCGCGCCGCGGCACCCTGCGCATCGTCGAGAACAAGCTGGGCCTGGTCATGGCCGCGGCCGGCGTCGACGCGTCGAACACGCCCGCGGGCACGGTGCTGCTGCTGCCCGAGGACCCCGACGCGTCGGCCGCGGCGATCCGGGACGGGCTGCGGGACGCGCTCGGCGTGGACGTCGGAGTCGTCGTGACGGACACCTTCGGCCGCCCCTGGCGCAACGGCCTGACCGACGTCGCCATCGGCGCCGCGGGCGTGCACGTCCTCGACGACCTGCGCGGCGGCACGGACGCGTACGGCAATCCGCTCAGCGCCACCGTCGTCGCCACGGCGGACGAGCTGGCCGCCGCCGGGGACCTGGTCAAGGGCAAGGCGGCCGGGCTGCCCGTCGCCGTCGTGCGCGGGCTCGCGCACGTGGTGGGCGAGGGCACCGGCGCGCGCGAGCTGGTGCGCGTCGCGCGCGACGACATGTTCCGGCTCGGCACGTCCGAGGCCGTGCGGGAGGCCGTGACCCAGCGGCGTACGGTGCGGGCCTTCACTGACGAGCCGGTCGACCCGGGAGCCGTGCGGCGCGCGGTCGCCGCGGCCGTGACCGCGCCCGCCCCGCACCACACGACGCCGTGGCGGTTCGTGCTCCTGGAGTCCGAGGACTCCCGGGTCCGGCTGCTGGACGCGATGCGGGACGCGTGGATCGAGGACCTGCGGCGCGACGGGAAGAGCGAGGAGTCCGTCGCCAAGCGCGTGCGCCGCGGTGACGTGCTCCGCCGGGCGCCCTACCTGGTCGTGCCGTGCATGGTGATGGACGGGTCGCACACGTACGGGCACGCGCGGCGGGACGCCGCCGAGCGGGAGATGTTCGTGGTCGCGGCCGGCGCGGGCGTGCAGAACTTCCTGGTCGCGCTCGCCGGTGAGCGGCTCGGCTCCGCGTGGGTGTCGTCGACGATGTTCTGCCGCGATGTCGTACGCGAGGTGCTCGGGCTTCCGCAGGAGTGGGACCCGATGGGCGCCGTCGCCGTGGGGCACGCGGCCGCCGCCCCCGCCGAGCGCCCGGCCCGTGACGCCGGCGACTTCGTCGTCGTGCGCTAGAAGGTCGTGCGCCAGTAGAGCGGCTACCAGTCGGCGATGTTCGTGCGGCGCATCTTCGGCTGTCTGCGCGGGGGTGTGCGGCCGCTGAGGAGGACGAGGCGGGCCGCGCGGTGGCGCTGGCCCTGCTCCTCGTACGGGGCGAGGAGCCGCAGCATCTCCGCGTCGTCGGCGTCGCGGTTGCCGGCCAGCGCGTAGCCGACGATGCCCGGCAGGTGGACGTCTCCGGTCGTCACGGCGTCGGCGGCGCCGTTGCTGCGCTGGACCGTCTCGGCGGAGGTCCAGGGGCCGATGCCGGGGATCAGTTCGAGGCGGGCACGGGCGTCGGCCGGGGTCATCGCCGCGGCCTCCTCCAGGCGGCGGGCGACCTTCACGGCCCGCAGGATGGTCGAGGCCCGCTTGTTGTCCACGCCCGCGCGGTGCCACTCCCAGGACGGGATGAGCGACCAGGTGCGCGGCTCCGGCATGACGTGCAGGCCGAGCCCGGCGGTCGGGCCGGGCGCCGGAGTGCCGTACGTGCGCAGCAGGATCCGCCAGGCGCGGTACGCCTCCTCCGTCGTGATCTTCTGTTCCAGGATCGACGGGATCAGCGATTCCATGACCAGACCCGTACGCAGCAGGCGCAGACCCGGCCGGTAGTGGTGGGCGTGGGCGAGCAGCCGGTGGCGCGGCTCGAACGCCTCGGGCTCGTCCAACTCGCCGAGAAGTACAGGGAGTTGGGCAAGGAGCCAGGTCGCGCCCGGACCCCACGCCTGCGCTTCGGCCGCTCCGTCCCGCAGGGCCACGCGCAGGGTGCCGGGGCCTTCGGGCGTACGGGTGGCACGCCAGACCGAGCCGTCCGGTGTGACGCGGAAGGCGGGGTCGGCGGGCCCCCGGCGCAGCGGCCCCAGGGTCAGGCCCAGGTCGAACGGGCCTCTCGGTAGCCAACGGCGGGTCTGCGCCGCGGTCGCCGGGCGCGGCAGGACGGCCCGGGGCACGACGGCCTCGCCGCCGCGCACCGTGGTGCGCGTGGGGCGGGGGGCGTATCGGCCGGCCAAGGGGTCCTCGTCGGTTGGTGGGCTGCTCCTTGCAGCGTAGGGGGTCGGGCTCGCCGGCCCCTACTGGTCCGAGGAGACGGCCCCTACTGGTCCGAGGAGAAGCGCACCGCCGCCGCCGGGATGTGGGCGTCGCACCACACGCGTACGCCCGACTGGAGTTCGTTGTCCGGGCCGACCGTCGCGCCGTCGCCGATCACCGCGCCCGTCAGGACCGTGCGGGCGCCCACGTGGGCGCCGCGGCCGATCAGGGAGTCGGTGACGACCGCGCCCGCCTCGACCGTCGCACCGGCGAGGACAGCGCTGCCCGCGATGCGGGCGCCCTCGCCGACCGTCGCGTTCTCGCAGACGACCGTGCCGCCCGTGAGCTTCGCGCCGGGGGCGACCGAGGCGGTGGGCAGCGTGAGGCTGTCGCCGCGCCGGCCGGGGACCGCCGGGGACGGCGCGCGGCCGAGGACGAGGTCGGCGGAGCCGCGCACGAAGGCCTGAGGGGTGCCCAGGTCCAGCCAGTACGTGGAGTCGACCATGCCCTGGAGGTGGGCGCCGGATGCCAGCAGGTCGGGGAACGTCTCGCGTTCCACCGAGACGGGACGGCCGGTCGGGATCGTGTCGATGACCGAGCGGCGGAACACGTAGGCGCCCGCGTTGATCTGGTCGGTGACGATCTCCTCGGGCGTCTGGGGCTTTTCCAGGAAGGCCTGGACCCGGCCCGTCGCGTCCGTGGGGACCAGCCCGAACGCCCGCGGGTCCTCGACGCGGGACAGGTGCAGGGAGACGTCCGCGCCGGTGGTCTCGTGCTCGTGCACCAGGGCACGGATGTCGAGGCCGGTGAGGATGTCGCCGTTGAAGATCAGGACCGGGTCGTCGGGGCCCGAGCGGAGCCGGGACGCGACGTTGCGGATCGCGCCGCCGGTGCCGAGGGGCTCCTCCTCGGTGACGTACTCGAGATGCAGTCCGAGGCGCGAGCCGTCACCGAAGTACGGCTCGAAGACCTCGGCGAGGTACGAGGTGGCGAGCACGATGTGCTCGACGCCCGCCGCTCTCGCCCGGGCCAGCTGGTGGGTGAGGAACGGGACGCCCGCCGCCGGGACCATCGGCTTGGGCGTGTTCACGGTGAGCGGTCGCAGTCGGGTGCCCTTGCCGCCGACCAGGAGGATCGCTTCTGTCACCTGTCGTCTCTGCTTCCTGCTGGGGCCGGTCGAACTGCCTTTCGGCCGGCCAGTGTATGCAGACTGTGCGGTGCGGCCGGGCGTCAGCGGCCCTGGAGACTGGCCGATGTGGACCGGGCGGTGCCGAGCTTGTTGTAGAGACGGCGCCCCGGGCACTCGGTCGCAAAGCCGTCCCGGTGCCCCGAGATCGCGTTCAGTCGTACGCTCTTTCCCTTGCGGTACAGATTGCCACCGGCTGACGTGAGATATGTCTTACCGCTCGGATTGACCCCGTAGAGGCCTAGCTTCCAGGCCGTCAGGCGGGCGAGGGCCTTCACCGCGGCGGCCGGCGGTTTCGAGGAGCCGAAGGTGCCGAGGACCGCGACTCCCATGCTGTTCGAGTTGAACCCGAGGGTGTGCGCGCCCATGACCGGCTTCGCCACGCCACCGGCGCGGCCCTCGTAGATGTTGCCGCACTTGTCGACGAGGAAGTTGTAGCCGATGTCGCGCCAGCGCAGGCTCTTCACGTGGTAGCGGTAGATACCGCGGATGACTGAAGGGGCCTGCGCGCAGGTGTAGTTGTTGCCCGTGGCGCTGTGGTGCACGAAGGCCGCCTTGACCTTCGAGGTGTAGCCGAAGTTGCGCTCGCGCAGCTTCTCGTCGGCGCCCCAGCCCTTGCGCGTGACGATGCGCGGGCGCGGGCCGATGTACGGGCGCACCTTCGCGTCGGCCTCGCCGCCGCGGGCGTCGATCAGGTCTCTCTCGGTCTGCTTCTTACTGAGGGCGGGGATGACGTCCGCGCCGAGGGGCGCCAGGTCGGCGTTGACGGCGGACGCGGCCGCGGACTCGGCGGTCAGCACGCCGGCGCGGGGGCCTTCGGCGGGGGCGCCGAGGGTCGGGGTCTCACCGCCGGACGAGGTCTCGTCGCCGGGCGGGGGCTCCTCGCCGGGGTCGACCAGTTCGAGGCGCAGGCCCTTGGGCAGAGGGGCCTGCGGGGCGGAGTTCGCGGCGGATCCGGCGGCCCGGTGCGCCGGGGCGGCGGCCTCGGGACGCACCCTGACTTCGACGCCGTCGGAGGCGCCGACCCACAGGGGGGCCGTGGAGCCGCGCAGCCGGCCCGAGTCGTGCTCGGCCGTGCCGGGGTCGGGGGCATGGTCGCCGTTGTGGGTCTCGACCTCCTGCCAGCCGGACCAGCGGCCGGTGCCCGTGGCGCGCGTACGCACCTGGACGCGGCCCTCCAGCGCGGCCGCCGGGTCGCGCCAGACGACGCCGACGAGCGAGAAGGGGTGCACATCGCGCTGGGTGATGCCCTGTTCGCCCGGGGCGCGCAGGCTGCGGTCGCGAGGCAGGACGGACAGGGGCAGCGACTCGGTGCTGCCGGGGACGGCCTCGGCGGTCAGGGCTCTGGCGGCCGAAGGTGTCGTGGCTGCCCCGGCTCCGGAGGACAGGGCGAGCGGAAGGGACAGGGCGGCCGCGGCCGTGACGCCGATCGAGGAAGCAAGGAATCCACGCATGCCAACGATCGTGGACATAGCACTACATATCTGTCCATCGGGAAGTGTCATCGGTGGGCAGGGGAATTGACGGTCCATCGGGCTGACACGGCGTCGCGGTTCCCCCGGTCGGCCGCACGCCGCCGTGCGCCCCGCGTACCCTTGCGCCCGTGAACGCCACCGACCGCACCCCCGCCGACCTGCTGCGATCCGCGCTCGCCGCCGATCCAGGACGCCCACTGGTGACCTTCTACGACGACGCCACGGGCGAACGCGTCGAACTGTCCGTGGCCACCTTCGCCAACTGGGTGGCCAAGACCGCCAATCTGCTCCAGGGCGACCTCGCCGCGCAGCCCGGCGACCGGCTCGCCCTGCTGCTGCCCGCGCACTGGCAGAGCGCCGTCTGGCTGCTCGCGTGCGCGTCCGTCGGAGTCGTCGCCGACGTGGACGGTGACCCGGCCGCCGCGGACCTCGTCGTCAGCGGCCCCGACTCGCTGGAGCGGGCGCGCGCCTGCTCCGGGGAACGGGTGGCGCTCGCCCTGCGTCCGCTCGGCGGCCGCTTCCCGCAGCCGCCGGAGGGCTTCGCCGACTACGCGGTCGAGGTGCCGGGGCAGGGTGACCGGTTCGCGCCGTTCGCGCCCGTGGACCCGGAGGAGCCCGCGCTCGTCGTCGCGGGGGCCGAGCTCACCGCCGCCGAGGTCGTCGAGAAGGCGCGGGCCGACGCCACGGACCTCGGCCTGACGGGCCCCGGCTCACGCCTGCTGTCCGGACTCCCGTACGACACGTGGCGCGGCGTGAGCGCGGGACTGTACGCGCCGCTCGCGACCGGCGGTTCCGTCGTCCTGTGCCGCCACCTCGACGGCCTTGACCAGGAGTCCCTGGCCAAGCGGGTGGAGAACGAGCGGGTCTCGGCGACCGCACTCTGAGACATCCGGGCCGGCGTCACCCGTTCGGCCCAGTCCACCCCTGGGCCACCGGGCCACGGGCGCCGCGCCGGGCGATGGTCGAAGGGGCGCACCTGCGCACCGCCGTCGCCATGAGGGGTGGACTCACACGTGACCCGATCCGCAGGCACGCCTCCGGAACCGCAGCGGCCGGACGACGACGCGATGGGTCCTGTCACGCACGGACCGGGCGCGGGCTCGTCCCCCACCGGGGCGGGCGCGGCCCGGCGGCGCAGGCGCTGGCTGCGGTACACGGCGACGGGCACCGGCATCGTGGTGCTCGTCGCGGGCGGCACCGGCTGGGCGGTCTACGAGAAGCTCCAGGGGAACATCACCGAGGACACCGACGCGGCCGCCGAGCTCGCCCGCTACGAGAAGGAGCGGCCCACCTCACTCGTGCGCGACGCGCAGAACATCCTGCTGATCGGCTCCGACTCGCGGGCCGGCGCCGGCAACCGCAAGTACGGCCGCGACTCGGGCACCCAGCGCTCGGACACGACGATCCTGCTGCACATAGCCGCCGACCACAAAAGCGCCATCGCGGTGTCGCTGCCCCGCGACCTGATGGTCGACATACCGACCTGCCTCGCCCACGACGGCAAGCGCACCGGCGCCATGTTCGCGATGTTCAACTACGCCTTCGAGCAAGGCGGTTCGGCCTGCACGATCCGTACGGTCGAGAAGCTCACCGGCATCCGCATCAACCACCACATGGTCGTCGACTTCAGCGGGTTCAAGGACATGGTCGACGCGGTCGACGGCGTCGAGGTCTGCCTGAAGGAGCCCATGAACGACCACGCCGCGCGCCTCAAGTTGCCCGCGGGCAAGCAGACCCTCGACGGCGAGCAGGCGCTCGGCTACGTGCGGGCCCGCAAGAGTCTGGGCAACGGCAGCGACACCGACCGGATGGACCGCCAGCAGCAGTTCCTCGGCGCCCTGGTGAACAAGGTGAAGAGCAACCGGGTGCTGCTCAACCCGACGAAGCTGTACCCCGTGCTCGACGCGGCCACCTCGTCCCTGACGACGGACCCCGGACTCGCCAGCCTGCGCGACCTCTACAACCTCGTACGCGGCATGCGGGACATTCCGACCGCAAACGTCCAATTCCTGACGGTGCCGCGGCGCAGTTACGTGTACAACGCCAACCGCGACCAGCTCGTCCAGCCCGCGGCCGAGCAGCTCTTCACGCAATTGCGCACCGACGCCCGCGTGGTGGTCGCCAAGGAGACGCCGAAGAAGAGCGCCGCCCGGAGCTCCTCCGATGGCTCCGGTGAGGACAGCTCGGGCACGGACAACAGGGCGTACGAGCACGACGGATACGACGACGGCAAAAGCGGCGCCGGCCGGAGCGGCGAGAAGCCCGGCGATTCCTCCGTGTCGTCCGGTTCCTCCCCCAGTTCCTCGCCCACTCCGGCACCCACTTTCCGCGGCAACACGGCCGCCCAGGATGGCTGCGAGTAAAGCGATACCCAAGGGGTTCGCGTCACCTCCAAAGAAATAGGACGGATTGCCCAGTTGTAGGGGAGTGCAATTTGTCACCGCCGTCGCTCGACGCTGAACTGGGCGGATAGTGTGAGCGATCCGGTGCACCCGGCCAACGACGGTCGCGCACTGCTTACCGACTGACCGAGCGCCTTCTTGAGGGGGACAAGGCGCCGCGTGGCCCCGACGGAGGATGCAGACAACCGTGGACGCGCAAGGCCGTGGGCGGGCGGACAACATCGATCCCGCAGACCAGTGGGTACTCAACCCGAACACCGGCGATTACGAACTGCGACTGAACCCTTCCGCTGGGCAGTCGGCCGTACCCGGACCTCGCAGGTCTCCCCAACGCCCCACGGGGCGACGGGGACAGACCGGGCAGAGCAGGCAGAACGGCAGGTCCCGTGAGGAACAGGACAGCCGTGAGGTGCCCGGCCAGCGCAGGCGGCGGGCCCCGCAGCCGGAGCCGCCCGGCAGGCGCCGGTCGAGGCCGAAGAAGAAGTCGCGGGCGAAGAAGGCGCTGCTGTGGACCGGCGGCACGATGGCCTTCGTCATGGTCGCCGCCGCGGGCGGGGTGTATCTGTACCTCCGCCATCTCGACGGCAACATCAACACCACCGATGTCGTGGGCGCGAAGAACGGCTTCAGCAAGGACGAGGCCTTCAACATCCTGATCATCGGCACGGACAAGCGCACCGGCAAGGGCAACGAGGGCTACGGCGACAAGAACAGCGTCGGCCACGCCGACACCAACATCCTGCTCCATGTCGCCAAGGACCGTTCGAACGCGACCGCGTTGAGCATTCCGCGCGACCTCGTCGTGGACATCCCGGCCTGCCAGGTACGCCAGAAGGACGGCTCGCTCACCACGATTTCGGGCACGCCGGACCAGCGCTTCAACACCAGCCTCGGCCAGGAAGGCCGCGACGCGGGCTGCACGATGGCGACCGTCAAGGCGGTCACGGGCATCACCCCCGACCACTTCATGATGGCCGACTTCAACGCGGTGAAGACGCTGTCGACCGCGGTGGGCGGTGTCGACGTCTGCGTGGCGAAGCCGGTCAACGACCCCGACTCGCATCTCAAGCTGCCGAAGGGCCACAGCGTCGTCGAGGGCGAACAGGCCCTCGCCTTCCTGCGCACCCGGCACAGCTTCGGCAACCAGGGCGACCTCGACCGCATCAAGGTGCAGCAGCAGTTCCTCGGATCGCTGGCGCGCAAGATGAGTTCGGGCGACACCCTGACCAGCCCCACCAAGCTGACGAGCCTCGCCGAGGCGGCGACGAAGGCCCTCACGGTCGACAAGGGCATAGGCAGCCTCAGCCATCTCAAGGACATCGCCCTTGAGTTGAAGAAGGTGCCGCCGAAGAACATCTCCTTCATCACGACGCCGGTCATCGACAACCCGGCCGACGGGGTCGTCCACAAGACGGTCATCGTCAACCCGACGACCGCGCCCCAGGTCTTCTCGATGATCAAGGACGATGTCTCGCTGACGGAGACCAAGAAGAAGGAGAAGGCCGCCGAGCAGGCCAAGCTCAAGGGCCCGAAGTCCGCCGCCTCCGACGTGCGCGTCGACATCTACAACGGCAGCGAGACCGTGGGCGCCGCGCAGCAGACCCTCACCTGGCTCCAGAACAACGAGGGCGTCACGAAGTCCACGCAGCTGGGCAACGCGGCGAAGGCGGCGAAGACGACCCTCGAGTACGCCCCCGACCAGGCCGACCAGGCACGGCGGCTGGCCGACATCATGGGGCTGCCGGCCTCCGCGCTGAAGCCCGGCAAGAGCGAGAAGAACGATCAGGGTCTGCCGGCCATGATCCTCACGCTCGGTGGCGACTTCAAGGGCGCGGGGACACCCATAGCCGCTCCGTCGAAGGCCCCGGACAACGTGGAGAAATCGACGGCGGACAAGACTGTGTGCGCCAAGTGACCAACCTCGGCCGCCCCTTGGCTGTCTAACAGACAGGATCGGGGCGGCCGCGGCGTAGGTCGGGGCGGGAGGGGTGGGGGCATGAGGCAGAGCAGTGTGCGTGACAGTCGGCACGCGGCCGGGGGGCCGGGCGGCGGACAGGGCCGGATACCGGAGCAGAGTCAGGGGGAGGGCGGCGGGCCGCGCGGGCACCGGCGCGCCCGGAAGAGCCCGCGGCGCCGCAAACACCGGATACTGCGCTGGTTCTCGATCACTCTCGCCGTACTGATACTCGGCACCGCGGGAGCGGGCTATCTCTGGTACGAGCACCTCAACAGCAACATCAAGACGGACAAGCTCAACATCGGCGAGCACCGGGCGGCGCAGCCGACGCCGAACGCGGCGGGCCAGACCCCGCTGAACATCCTGCTGATCGGCTCGGACGCGCGGGACTCCAAGGCCAACCAGAAGCTGGGCGGCGCCAAGGAGACCTTCGGCGGCGTACCGCTCGCGGACGTGCAGATGCTGGTCCACCTCTCCGCGGACCGAAGCAACATGTCGGTGGTGAGCATGCCGCGCGACACCCTGCTCCAGCTGCCGAAGTGCACCGACCCGAAGACGGGCAGGGAGTACCCGGCCACGGTGGGGCGGCAGATGACGAACACGTCGCTCGGCCGCGGCGGCCCCGGCTGCACGGTGGCCACCTGGGAACAGCTGACCGGCATCCACATCGACCACTTCATGATGGTCGACTTCGCGGGCGTGGTCTCCATGGCGGACGCCATCGGCGGCGTACCGGTCTGCGTGGACGCCAACATCCTCTCCAAGGACAGCGAGGGCCACGGCTCGGGCCTGAAGCTGGCGAAGGGCACGCACCCGGTGAAGGGCAAGCAGGCCCTGCAGTGGCTGCGTACGCGCTACGGCTTCGAGGACGGCAGCGACATCGCCCGCACCAAGGCCCAGCACATGTACATGAACTCGATGGTGCGCCAGATGCGGGAGAACGCCACCATCACCAACCCCGGCAAGCTGCGCACCCTCGCCGAGGAGGCCATCAAGGCGCTCCGCGTCGACGAGGGCCTCGACACGATCAAGAAGCTCTACGACCTCAGCAACGAGCTGAAGAAGCCCGCGCCGGACCGCATCACGATGACGACGATGCCGTTCGTGTACGTGGGTCCGCGGGTGGCCCCGAAGCCGGGCGACGCCGACAAGCTGTTCCGGCTCGTACGCGAGGACGTGGCCCTGGACGGCAAGGACAAGAAGAAGTCGCCGCCCAAGGAGTCGGACGACCCGGCGGCGCCCGACGACGAGATCGCGGTGCAGGTGCAGAACGGCACGCGGACGGCGGAGCTGCCCGCCGCGTCGGGGCGGGCGAACACGGTGTCGCAGATCCTGACCGCGAAGGGCTTCGCGAAGGCGTCAGCCGACCAGTCGCAGTCGCTGAGCGAGGAGAAGACGGTCATCCGCTTCCCGAGCGTCGACCTGGAGGGCGATGCCCAGCGGGTCGCCAAGTCCCTTGGTATTCCGCTGAGTTCGGTGAAGAAGTCGACCGACGTCTCCGGAGTGACGCTCATCGTCGGCGACGACTGGCGGCAGGGGAACTCCTACCCCAAGTCGTCGAAGGACGACGACACCGCGCCGGACACGGCGCTGGCGCTCAACGGTTCGGACAAGAAGGCCTGCATGAAGGTGAACAAGAACTTCACCTGGTGACGCAGGCCAAGGCTCCGGGGCCGAGCGGCTCGGCCCCGGAGAAAGCAGACGTAAGGCTCACGCCTCGCTGAGTACGGCCGGGCGCCGCGACGCGATGACCTTCTTGGCCAGCGAGCGCGGGCTGGTCAGGAAGCCCCAGCCCCACGACATGTGCATCGTGGCGAGCGCGACCGGGATCTGCAGGCGCGCCTTCAGCGGCAGCCCCTTGCCGGCCGGCACCGAACCGGCCGCGATGGCCGCCAGGTAGCCGCCCGGGATCACGAAGCCCCACGGCGTCACGAGCGCGCCCACGACGACGCCCGCGGCGATCGCGCACACGGCGGCCGGCGGCGCGAGGTAGCGCAGGTTGATCGAACCCGCGTGGTAGCGGGCGACGACGTGTCGCCAGCGACCGTAGTCCTTGTACTGCTTGGCGAGCGCCTTCACGCTGGGCCGCGGCCGGTACGAGACCTTCAGCTCGGGCGAGAACCAGATCAGGCCCCCGGCCTCGCGGATGCGGAAGTTCAGCTCCCAGTCCTGGGCGCGGATGAACTCCACGTTGTACCCGCCCTGCTGCTCCAGCGCCTCGCGCCGGAAGACGCCGAGATAGACGGTCTCGGCGGCCTGCGCCTCACCACCCGTGTGGAACGCGGCATTACCGACGCCGACCTTCGAGGTCATCGCGGCGGCGACGGCCTTCTCCCAGTCGTTCGTGCCCTGGGCGTGCATGATGCCGCCGACGTTCATCGCGCCGGTCCCCTCCAGGAGGCGGACGGCGGTCGCGATGTAGCCCTGCGAGAGCGCGGCGTGCCCGTCGACGCGGACCACGACCGGGTGGCGGGAGGCCTTGATCGCGGCGTTCAGCGCGGCGGGGGTGCGGCCCGTCGGGTTCGGCACGGTATGGACGCGGGGGTCTTCGGCGACGAGCTGCGCGGCGATCTCGTCCGTGCGGTCGGTGGACGGGCCGAGGGCGACCACGACCTCCATCTCGCCGTCGTACTCCTGCGCCAGGATCGCCTCGACGGCCTCACGCAGATGCCGCTCCTCGTTGAGGACGGGCATGATCACCGATACGGGCGGAAGCTGCTTGTCGGAATTCGCGTTCATCAGGCGTCACGTTACCGCTAATGGGGGACACCGGCGCGCGCCGCCGTGGTCACTGCCGCGGGCAGGAGATCGTATCGGCCTACGGTGCTCGCGATCCCACGCCCACCTTCTCGGAGGTGTCCCCACGTGCCCACTCCGCCGACCCGCTCCCCCGCACGCCCGCCGCGCCCCCCACGGCAGGTGCCCGGCCGTCCCCCCGTGCCCGCCCCCGTACGGAAGAGGAGGCCGCGGTGGGCCATGCGGGTGGCGACATCGGTCTCGGTCACGGTGCTCGCGGCCGCCGGGATCGGGCACGCGGTCGTCACCGGGCTCGACACCGAGATCAACCGCGTCGACCCCTTCAAGGACATGAAGAACCGGCCCTCCGGCGGTCACGGGATGAACGTGCTGCTCGTCGGCACCGACGGCCGCGACAAGATCACCCCGGCGGAGAAGAAGAAGTACCGGCTGGGCGGTGCGCCCTGTCACTGCACGGACACGATCATGATCGTGCACCTCTCCGCCGACCAGCACCGCGCGAGCGTGGTCAGCCTGCCCCGGGACTCGTACGCCGAGATCCCGTCGCACACCGACCTGACGACGGGAAAGCAGCACCACCAGCACCCGGTGAAGATCAACGCGGCGTATGCGGAGGGCGGGCCCCATCTGACCGTGCGCACGGTCGAGCACATGACCGGGGTGAAGATCGACCACTACCTCGAGGTCGACTTCGCCAGCTTCATGAAGACGGTGGACGTGCTCGGCGGCGTCGACATCTGCACGGCTCAGCCGCTCAAGGACTCGTACACCGGGCTCGACATGGCCGTCGGCACGCACCGGCTCGACGGCGGCCAGGCCCTCCAGTACGTGCGCGCCCGGCACACCGACGGGGCGGGCGACCTGGGCCGGATGCAGCGCCAGCAGCGCTTCCTCGCCGCGCTCATCGCGAAGGCCACCTCGTCCGGGGTGCTCCTGAACCCGGTGAAATTCCGCGATGTGACCCGCACACTGCTCAGCTCCGTGCGGGCGGACAGGGGCTTCGGCACGGACCGGATGGTCGAGCTCGGGCAGGCGATGCGGGGGTTCTCCCCCTCGTCGTCGGAGTTCGCGACCGTGCCGATCGGGAACGCCAGCGTCCCGGTCAAGGGCATCGGCTCGACGGTGAGGTGGGACCCGGCGAAGTCCCAGAAGCTGTTCAAGGCGCTGCGCGAGGACAAGCCGCTCGCCGTGCACCAAAAGAAGAAGAGGGAGACGGTCGTCGGCGTCGCCCCGCAGCAGATCCGCGTCCAGGTCGAGAACGGCACGATGACGCCGGGGCTCGGCGGGAAGGTGGACGCGGGGCTGCGCGGGACGGGGTTCCGCACGAGCGGTGCGCCGGTGAACGCGGCGCAGCGCACCGCCCAGCACACCGTGGTCCTCTACGACCCGCGCTGGGACCGGTCGGCGACGGCGCTTGCGGCGGCGCTGCCGGGGGCGCAGCTGCGGGTCGTGCCGGGACAGGGTGCGGTACTGAAGGTGGTGGCGGGCCCGGACTTCAAGGCGGTGCGCGCGGTGCGGGCCGAGGACTCGCGCCAGGGCGAGTTCGGGGCGGTCACCGGGGACCAGGTGGTGTGCGGCTGACGCCGCCCGGCGGGCTTCAGTCCTCGATGCCGTCGGCCGCGCGCTGCTGCCGCAGCTCCATGATCGCCCGGCGGCGCGCGAGCCGGTGCTGGCGGCGGATCTGGGCCTCCTGGTAGCGCCGCTTGTCGCGCTCGCTCTCCGGGAGGACCGGCGGCACCGAGCGCGGCTTGCCGTCGGCGTCCACCGCGGCGAACACGAGGTACGCGGAGCCGACCTGCTGGGCCGGTGTCGACTCGTTCCAGCGCTCGGCGAGGACCCGCACCCCGACCTCCATGGAGGTCCGGCCCGTCCAGTTGACCTGAGCCTTCACGTGGACCAGGTCGCCCACGCGCACCGGCTCCAGGAAGACCATCTCGTCCATGGAGGCGGTGACGGCGGGTCCGCCGGAGTGCCGTCCGGCCACGGCGCCCGCCGCGTCGTCGACCAGTTTCATGATCACGCCACCATGTACCGTTCCGAGCAGGTTGGTGTCGTTGTGGGTCATGATGTGCGACAACGTCGTACGGGAAGCTGAGGTCGGCTTACCCGGAATTTCGGATTCCGTGCCGCGGGCCTGGTCTGTCATGGCCTCCACCTTATGCCGGGCAGGACACGGGTTGCTTTGTGTCAGCTCTGCAACAGCCCGGGTCCGATTCCCCACCCACCCTTGTGGGGCACACAGCACCGGACGGCACACTGTGGCCATGAATGATTGGCCAGAGGGTTGGGGCGACAGCCAGGGCGGCGACGACCGCGGTTACGGTCGCGGCAGTGGCAGCGCGCGCCCCGAGGGCGCCCGCGCGATGCCGCACGTGCAGCGCGGGCAGGGCGGCGGCCCCCGCCGCTCCGCGCCGCCCCGGCCGACGGTCCCCGCGCAGCCCACGTACGGCGAGGGTTACGGGGACCAGTACGACAGCGGCTACAACACCGGCCAGGTCTACGGCGGTGGCGGCGGGCGCCGCGGCGGCAGCGGCTACGTACCGAACGACAACGACCCGGCCGACGGGTACGCGCCCCCGCGGCCGCGGCCGAACTGGCGCCGGCGCATCAAGTGGGCCGTCCTCACCCTCGTCGTCGTCTTCCTCGGCGTGAGCATAGGCACGTACTTCTGGGCCGACTCCAAGCTCCACCGTGACGTCGACCTCTCCAAGGTCATAGAGCGGCCCGAGACGGGCCAGGGCACGAACTACCTCATCGTCGGCACGGACAGCCGGGCCGGAATGTCCGACGAGGAGAAGAAGAAGCTGCACACCGGGTCCGCCGAGGGCAAGCGCACGGACACGATGATGATCCTGCACACCGGCGACAACGGCAGCACGATGATCTCCCTGCCGCGTGACTCGAACGTCACCATCCCGTCCTACAAGGGCTCGGACTCCGGCAAGCTCTACCCGAACCAGGGCCGCCAGGTGAAGCTCAACGCCGCGTACGCGGAGGACGGCCCCGAACTGCTCGTGCGGACCGTCGAGTTCAACACCGGGCTGCACATCGACCACTACGCGGAGATCGGCTTCGGCGGCTTCGCGAAGATCGTGGACGCGGTCGGCGGCGTCGAGATGAACCTGAAGGAGGGCTTCAAGGACAAGTGGTCCGGAGCCGACTTCCAGAAGGGCAAGCAGACGCTGAACGGCCAGCAGGCCCTCGCCTTCGTCCGCACGCGCCACGCGTTCGCGGCGAGCGACCTCCAGCGCACCAAGAACCAGCAGGCGTTCCTGTCGGCGCTGGCCCACCAGGTGGCCACCCCGTCGACGGTCATGAACCCGTTCAAGCTCTACCCGACGATGGGTGCGGGCCTCGACTCGCTCGTCGTCGACAAGGACATGAGCCTGTGGGACCTGGGCTCGATGTTCTTCGCCATGAAGGGCGTCACGGGCGGCGACGGCAAGTCGATGAACATGCCGGTCTCCGGCTCCGTCAACGGCAACCTCGTCTGGGACAAGACCAAGGTCAAGCAGCTGGTGGGCGAGCTGAAGAACGACGAGACGGTGACGGTGTCGGGCAACTGACGTGAGGAACGGGGCAGTTGGATCTCACTTCAGGCCGACTGCCCCGGCTCTCCCCGGCCGCCCAGCTGTATCGTGCCGCGCCGCCGTCCGCTGTCGAACTTCGAGCGGTCGACCGCGGGGCGGGGCGCCGGAGCGGCCGCGATCAGCTTGATCGTCTCGCGCCCGGCGAGCGCGGTCTGCCACTGCCCGAGATCGGGCCGGCTTCCGTAAGGACCGGCCGCGCGGGCCCAGAGTGTGCGTACCGCCGCCTCGCGCCGGTCGTCGAGGAGACCGGACAGCGGCGCCATCGGCTGGCCCGGATGCGCGTACGGGTCCCGCATCAGCACCCGCCCGAGCATCAGTGACGCCTTGTACCGGTCGCTGTCGACGGTGGCCGTACCGGCCGGGGCGAGCGGGTCGTGCCAGTCAGGGGTGTCCGCCTGGTCGAGCACGGCCGGCCGGCCGACGAGCCGGATGCCGTCGCAGTCGAGCAGGAAGACGGCGGGCTCGGGCGTGAGGGTCCACAGCACATTGGCCTGCGACAGGTCGCCGACCACGAGCCCCGCCGCGTGCAGACGCCCGAACAGCCCGGCCAGCGCGACGGCGATCCCGAGCCGCGCAGCCGGCTCCGGCTGCGGCACGGCCCGCCAGGCCGCCTTGGGCTCACGGAGCAGATAGGACAGCTCGATGAGCTTCGTATCGCCTTTGGGAGTGCGCCAGTTGGTGGCTGCCGGCGCCCTGCGCATCAGGAAGCCGGTGACCGTCTCCCCGTCCAGGACCCGGCACAGCGGCCACGCGGTCTCCGCGTCGAGGCGGTCCCTGTCGGCGGCGGCGAGCGCCTGACGGTACGCCACCAGCGCCGCCAGGGACGATCCGTCGACCTTGTGCGGCTCGCGGTAGTTCTTGTACAGCAGGTCACCGGGGCCGCCGACCGAGTGCACCTCGCCCTGCCCGCCGTCCCCTATCTTGCCGAGCAACTTGAGCCCGCTGTACGGGAGATCGGCGCCGTTGTGGAACGTCACTGCGCCTCCCCGTGCTCCCACAGGACGACGGCGGTGCGATCGTCGTCGTAGGACTTGACCCGGTACTGGAACTGCCAGAGGAAGTCGGCCGGAGCCGGGACCTCGGCTCCTGTCCACGCCTGCCTGAGGAAGTCCCGCAGGCCGGCGTCACCCGCCAGCGGGGACGACAGGCCGTCCGTGCTGAGGACGATGACGTCGCCGGGCTGAGCGGGGTGGATCAGGCGGGTCACGGCGGTGCGGGCGCGGGGCAGCGCCGCCGTGCGCGTGTCGATGACGTCGCCGTCCTTCTCGGCGTCCGCGTCCCCCATGAAGTCCAGGTGCCAGAAGCCGCGGCGCAGCAGGGCTGTGCCGCCGTCCCCGACCGCCAGGAAGCCGCGGGTACGTATGCGCGGGTCCAGGGGGACCAGCAGGATCCGCAGCGTGGTGGCGAAGGCGTCGGGACGCTCGTCGTGCTGCAGCGCGAGGTCGGCCAGCAGGTTGCCGATCTGGCGCACCACGTTGTCGGCCGCGCGCTGGAACCCCTCGGCGTCGGCGGTGCGGATCGCCTCGTGCAGGGAGGTGGAGCGGTCGAGGTAGCGGGCGGCCAGCCGGCAGGCTTCGTTCGACCCGACGTGGGAGCGCGGGGCGGAGCCCACGCCGTCGGCGACCGCGAGCATCAGCAGCTCACCGCCCTGCTCCTCGCCTCCGATGCGGGTCACGCAGAGCGCGTCCTGCCGCGGCTCCCCGGCATAGCGGTGGGAGTCCCCGCGCACGGATGCCGCGCGGACGGTCACTCCCGGGTACGCCGCACCGTCGAGGACGATGTCCGGCAGTACGGCCGCCGCCAAGTCCCCCATCACGGCGGGCAGTCCCTGCGGGACCGGCGGGTAGCTCGGCGCCTTCGGACCGCTGTGCGCGGGCGCGCCGAGGGCCGCGACAGCGGGGAGTTCCGGGCCTTCGACGTCCTGCGCCTGAACCGGCACCTCGATGTCGTCCCGCACCCGCACCGGCACCTCGTGGTCGTCCCGCACCGGCGCCGGCAGCTCGTAGTCGTCCCGCACGGCCGGGGAGCCGTCCGACACCACGAAGCCGTGCGGGTCGGTCGCCGCCCAGCGCGGCCGCCCCGCTTCCTCGCTCTCGTTCATCCGCGTACGCCCTTCGCTCACAGCTTGTCGAGGGAGACGGTGGAGAAGCCCGGGACGGTCTCGTCCACGGCCAGGGTGAAACCGGACCCGCCGTCGGCCGGGATGCTGCTCGCCGACCGGACGATGGAGCGGGTCAGGCTGGACGCGAACTCCCGCAGGGCCTTCGCCGGTGACACGGTCGAGTCCTGCTGCATGAACGCCCGGAAGTTCGCGACCTGGCCGATCGTCGCGGGCTCCGCGTCACCGATCCCGAACGCGATGATCTTCGGGGCGTACTTCGAGCCGAGCAGGTCCTTGTGGTCCTGCTCCCAGCCGTCGTCGGTCGGAATGCCGTCGGACAGGAAGAACGCGACCGGCCGGTAGACCTCGTGTCCCTGCGCCTTCAGCGACGCGACGTCCGCCTCGACGCAGCGCAGCAGCTCGCGGAAGGCCGCGCCGTACGACGTCAGTCCGCCCGCGGCGAGCGCCGGGACCTCCTCGATGTCGCTCAGGTCGACCAGGGGCTGGAGCACCTTCGCCTCGTCGGAGAAACCGATCAGGCAGAACCGGGTCTTGTCGGCGACCGTCGGATTGGTGCTGATCTCGTGGTGCAGCTCGGGCAATGCGCTGTTGATCGCCTCGATCGGGTCTCCCGACATCGAGCCCGACTCGTCGCACAGCAGGTAGAACGGCAGAATCTGCATGGCCTCGTGCCTCCGGAAAGCCTGTCGTCAGTTCGCGTAGGTGTAGAAGTAGATCTCGATGTCGGCATGGCCCCCGGTGGCCGCGCCCTTCCAGAAGTCGCGGGTGGTCGCGTTCCTGAACATGTCCGGACGGGCCTTCGCCAGCAGCGAGTTGACCTCGTGGGCGTACGCGCCGCCGGCGCCCGGGTCGCTGTTGCGGCCGAAGGTGAGGACGAACGCCGCCTGGCGTCCCCGGTACTTCGCCGTCACCTCGCGCAGCCGCTTCTCGATACGGCCCCGGTCCCCCTGAGCGGCGTCGATGGACACCTTGACGGGCGTACGCGTCACCGCGCGCGGGCCTTTGTGCTCGGGGCTCTTCGACGGTGCGGGCTTGGCGCTCGCGGACGCCGAGGGCGTCGGCCGGGCCTCGGCGGCCTGGGGGTCGCCCTGGTCGCCCATCGCGACGAGCGCGAGGACCAGCAGCATGTCGGCGAAGAGCCAGCCCGCCAGATGCAGCGGGTTGAACCTGCGCGCCCTCATCCCGCGGAGCCCGTCCGGCCCGGCACGGCATCGTCGACGGAGTACCCCCTGGCCTCACCCGCGTCGCCGGGCTTGCCCAGATCCACACCGCGCGCGGGCCACGGCGGTACGGGCGGCGCCGGCGGTGCGCCCTCCGGCGGCCTGGGAACGGGCAGACCGACTCCCCCGGAGTTGTGCACCAGTTCCACGAGCCGGGCGAACTTCTCGGCCGTCTCGCGCAGCGCACCGGCCTGCTGCGCCATCGCCCGCACCACGGTCTGGGTCTCCTGCGCGGCGCTCTGCGAGTCCCGCACGGCGTCCTGCGTCTCCTCCGCCGCCTTCCGGGACTCCCGTACGGCTTCCTCGGCGGCGGCGAACAAGCGCGCGGACTCCTCCGCGGCGGCGTCGAGGCGCCCCAGAACCTGCGCCGACACATCCGCCGCGACCTCGACGCCGGTGGTGAACGACCGCTGCGAGGCGGCCAGGACGGTCACCGAGTCCTCGACCCGCTCCCCGGCCCTGCCCAGGCTGTCGCGGACCTCTCCGTTCACGGACCGGACGTCCTCGAGCGCCTCGCGCACCATCGCACCACTGCCGCTGACGGCCGTCTCGATCCGTCCGGCAGCCTCCTCCAGCGGCCGTACGGAGGTGCCGACCGCTCCCAGCTGGCGCTCCGCCTCCTTCAGCGCGGCGCCGACGGTCTCGGCGGCGGCGACGAGTTCGGAGTTGGTCTTCGCGGCCCGGTTGCCGAGCCGGGTCAGCGTCTTGGCGGCGCCCGTCAGTTCGGCGGCGAACCTGACCGGGGACGACATCCGGTGTTCGTTGAGGACGAGCTGGGCACGGCTGAGCGCCGGCACCAGACGCGCCATCAGCTGCTCGGCGGCACGGCGCGCGTCCTCCTCGCGACGGTCGACCGCGGCCTTGCGGAAGCTGTGCACGAGCGCCAGGGCGAACAGCACGGCGATCGCCACCGTCGCGCTCATCGCGACCGTGCCGAAGGTGTAGAGCCCGGCGAGGTGTCCCTCGAACCCGGACTGCCACAGCTGGAGGAAGGGCCGCGCCGCCGCCTTCGGGTTGTCGCCCGTCAGTGCCCCGTACGCGCTGGACGCCTGGGTCAGGCCGTGCCAGGTGAACAGCAGCGGCAGGAAGACCAGCGCGCCGAGCCCGGCCTCCAGCCAGCCCCACGCCTTGTGTTCGACGGCCGGATCGACCGCCACGCTCTCCGGCCGCCCGTACGCGGCGAGCAGGTCCAGGTCGGCCCAGACGCCGAGGCCGTCGGTTTCCGCGGCACGCAAGGCCCCGGCCAACGCCTGCAGTTCCTCGGCTCTCGGCGCGAGGCCGCGCTCGTCGGCGAGGTCACTGATCCGCTGGCCGACCACGTGCCGGTCCGTCAGGCCCCCCATGACCATCCCTCAACTCCCTCGTCACCACCGGGAGTGCGCGTCACGAGCCGGCCCGCAGGTACGGCGGCCCCCCGGCCCCACGCGGCCCGCGCCCCCAGGGCGCGACCACAGGCGCACAGCGTACGACACACGTCACGGACCGCGTACGGTCCTTGCTGCATTGGGAGTTGACGGTTTTGACCACTGTGGCCGGACGCAGAACAGCCCCCGGCGTGACGCCGGGGGCTGCTTCAAAAGGTCCGGACTACGGCAGGTTCCTGGCCATCACGATGCGCTGGACCTGGTTCGTGCCTTCGTAGATCTGCGTGATCTTCGCGTCGCGCATCATGCGCTCGACCGGGTAGTCACGGGTGTAGCCGTAGCCGCCGAGGAGCTGGACGGCGTCCGTGGTGACCTCCATGGCGACGTCCGAGGCGAAGCACTTGGCCGCCGCGCCCTGGAAGGTGAGGTCGGCGTCGAGGCGCTCGGAGGCGGCCGCGGCCTGGTAGGTGAGGGCGCGGGCGGCGGCGATCTTCATCGCCATGTCGGCGAGCATGAACTGGATGCCCTGGAAGTCGGCGATCGGCTTGCCGAACTGCTTGCGCTCCTTGACGTAGCCCTTGGCGTAGTCGAGGGCGCCCTGGGCGATGCCGAGCGCCTGGGCCGCGATGGTGATGCGGGTGTGGTCCAGGGTCTTCATCGCGGTGGCGAAGCCGGTGCCCTCCTCGCCGATCATGCGGTCCAGCGGAATGCGGACGTTGTCGAGGTAGACCTCGCGCGTCGGGGAGCCCTTGATGCCGAGCTTGCGCTCCGGGGCGCCGAAGGAGACGCCCTCGTCGGACTTCTCGACGACGAAGGCGGAGATGCCCTTCGAGCGCTTGGTCGGGTCGGTGACGGCCATCACCGTGTAGAACTCGGAGACACCGGCGTTGGTGATCCAACGCTTCACGCCGTTGAGGACCCAGGAGTCGCCGTCGCGGACCGCGCGCGTCTTCATGCCCGCCGCGTCCGAGCCCGCGTCCGGCTCGGAGAGGCAGTAGGAGAACATGCCCTCGCCCTTGGCGAGCCGCGTCATGTACTTCTTCTTCAGCTCCTCGGAGCCGGAGAGGATGACGGGCAGCGAGCCCAGCTTGTTCACGGCCGGGATGAGGGAGGAGCTGGCGCAGACGCGGGCCACTTCCTCGATCACGATGACGGTCGCCAGCGCGTCGGCTCCGGCGCCGCCGTAGGCCTCCGGTACGTGCACCGCCTGGAGGTCGTTCGCGACGAGGGCGTCGAGGGCCTCCTGCGGGAAACGCGCCTCCTCGTCCACCGCCGCGGCGAACGGCGCGATCTTGGCCTCGCACAGAGCCCGCACGGACTCGCGGAGCATGTCGTGCTCTTCGGCCGGACGGTACAGGTCGAATTCGGGCGATCCTGCCAAGGTGTCTCACGCTCCAAGGACGCTAATTACCGTTAAGTAACCCAAATTTTATGCGCCCGCCCACGCGAGGGATACGTGAGCTACGCGACAGGGGAAACGTGCCCTGTGAGGGGCCGCACCACGCCCGACTATGCTCGGGCACCGCACTGCAGCCGTACACCTCTGGAGTTCCCATGGCCTTGAAGATCACCGTGATCGGCACCGGCTACCTCGGCGCCACACACGCCGCCGCCATGGCCGAACTCGGCTTCGAGGTGCTCGGGCTCGATGTCGTGCCCGAGAAGATCGAGATGCTCACGCGGGGCGAGGTCCCCATGTACGAGCCCGGTCTGGAGGAGCTGCTGCGCAAGCACGTCGCCGGCATCGAGGGATCCACCGGGCGGCTGCGCTTCACCATGGACTGGGCCGAGGTCGCCGAGTTCGGCGACGTCCACTTCGTGTGCGTGAACACCCCGCAGAAGCACGGCGAGTACGCCTGCGACATGAGTTACGTCGACGCCGCGGTGGAGTCGCTGGCCCAGCACCTGACCAAGCCGGCGCTCGTCGTCGGCAAGTCGACCGTGCCCGTCGGCAGCGCCGAGCGGCTCGCGGCCCGCATCCTGGAGCTGGCGCCCGCCGGCGGCGAGGTCGAGCTGGCCTGGAACCCGGAGTTCCTGCGCGAGGGCTTCGCCGTCCAGGACACGCTGCACCCGGACCGGATCGTGGTCGGCGTGCGCAGCGACCGCGCCGAGAAGACGCTGCGCGAGGTGTACGCGACGCCGGTCGGACAGGGCTCGCCGTTCGTGGTGACGGACTTCCCGACGGCCGAGCTGGTCAAGACGGCCGCCAATTCGTTCCTCGCGACGAAGATCTCCTTCATCAACGCCATGGCCGAGGTGTGCGAGGCCGCGGGCGGCGACGTCAAGAAGCTCGCGGAGGCGATCGGCTACGACGAGCGGATCGGCGCCAAGTTCCTGCGGGCCGGGATCGGCTTCGGCGGCGGCTGTCTGCCCAAGGACATCCGGGCGTTCATGGCGCGCGCCGGTGAGCTGGGCGCGGACCAGGCGCTGACGTTCCTGCGCGAGATCGACTCCATCAACATGCGGCGCCGCGGCCAGATGGTCGAGATGACCCGCGAGGCGCTCGGCGGCGGCTCGTTCCTGGGCAAGCGGGTCGCGGTGCTCGGCGCCACGTTCAAGCCGGACTCCGACGACGTACGCGACTCCCCGGCGCTCAACGTCGCGGGTCAGATCCACCTCCAGGGCGGCCAGGTCACGGTCTACGACCCGAAGGGCATGGACAACGCCCGGCGCCTGTTCCCCACGCTCGGCTACGCGGAGTCCGCCGAGGCGGCCGTGCGGGGCGCGGACGTGGTGCTGCACCTGACAGAGTGGCGCGAGTTCCGCGAGCTCGACCCGGCGGCGCTCGGCGCGCTGGCCGGCACGCCGCTGATCCTCGACGGGCGCAACGCGCTCGACCCGGAGCTGTGGCGCGAGGCGGGCTGGACGTACCGGGCGATGGGCCGCCCGGCTGCCTGAACCCCTATAGAGGAGATGTCATGGCTCTCGCCACGCTGGGTGTCGTCGTCCTGGACTGTCCCGAACCGCGCGCGCTAGCCGATTTCTACGCGGCGGTGCTCGGCGGCACCGTGACGAGCGACGACGGCACGTGGGTCGACCTGGAGGTGCCGGGCAGCCGGCCGCTCGCGTTCCAGGCGGCACCCGACTTCGTGGCACCGGCCTGGCCCGCGCCCGACCGGCCGCAGCAGTTCCACCTGGACCTCACGGTCGAGGACCTCGACACGGCGGAGAAGGGCGTACTGGCCCTGGGCGCGAGGGTCCTCGACGCGGAGGACCGCTCGCGCACCTGGCGGGTCTACGCGGACCCGGCAGGGCACCCGTTCTGCCTGTGCGCCTGCTGAGTCCGCTCCCCTGCGCCTGTCCGTCAGACGTCGAGGCTGTACCTGTCCTGTCCGTCAGTCGTCGAGGCCTTCGATCCTCGCCGTCGACGGCGGGCGGCGCAGCGCTGCGGCCCGCGCCGCGAACTCCGTCTCGCGCAGCACGCGTTGGACGTTGCCCCACGTGAGCTGGGCCAGATCTGACTCCGGCCAGCCCCGCCCGGCCAGTTCCGCGATGAGGTGCGGATAGCGCGAGACGTCGGCGAGGCCCTCGGGGTGCACGGCTCCGGTGTCGTACGCGCCGGAGAGGCCGACGGACTGCGGGCCCGCCACCCGCCGCACATGGTCCAGATGGTCGGCGACGTCGCCGAGTCCGGGGCCGGTGCGCTCCGCGGAGCACGGCACGAGGCACACGCCCCTGGCGGCGCCGAGCTCGGCGAGCAGGTCGTCGGGGACGTTGTCCGGGTGGCTGTTGAGGGCGTGGGCCCCGGAGTGGGTGAGGATCACCGGGGCCTTGGTGACGGCGAGGACCCGGCGGACCGTGCGCTCGGAGGCGCCGGTGAGGTCGGCGAGGACGCCGAGCCGGTTCATCTCGCGCACCACCTCCTCGCCGAACCGGGTCAGCCCCGCCTCCGTGGCCCAGGAGGTGCCGGTGAGGGTGAGCACGCGCAGGTCCAGCGTGTGCAGGGCGCGCAGCGTGGCGAGGGAGTCCCCGATGGCTGCGGCCGGGGCGGGCCCCATGAGGACGCCGATACGGCCGTAGGCGCGGGCGTCGCACAGCTCGGAGGCGGAGCGGGCCAGGCGCAGGCCCTCGGGGTACTCGGCCACGACGTGCTTGGCGAGGTCGAGCTGTTCGAGGACCGCGGTGACGGGGTGTTCGGCGTGCGCCGTGCCGGGCAGCAGGCGCAGCGTCCACAGGAGGGAGCCGACGCCTCCGTCACGCAGCCGGGGGAGGTCGGTGTCGACGGAGCTCTCGCCCAGTTCGAGGTCGTACCAGGGCAGCGTGCGCAGCGTTGCGGGCAGACCGCAGTAGCCGTCGGCGACGGGGTCGGTCGTGAGGAGGGCACGGGCGCGGGTGAGTGCGTCGTCCGCGGAGGGCTCGGGAGCCTCCTCGGTCGGTGAGGTGAGCTCGTCGGTCGGTGGGGCGAGCTCGTCGAGCTCACCTATCTCGGTTGCGGCGGTCAGTTCGGACTGCAGGTCTGCCATGGCAAAGCTCCGGGCATCGACGGTGTCGGCAGTAAAGATCACCGTCACACGCATGGCCCGCACCCACCTGGTGGGCGGCGCGTTCGGGCGACAGCAGGACGCCCAAACCTCCGGAGCCGAAGAACTCCGGAGGTTTTCGCACGGGACTGCCGGCCGTCGGGCCCGGCCGGCCGCTCAGCCGTCGAGCCCGGTCGGTCAGCCGTCGAGCTGGGCCAGTGTCGCGTTCGACGGGCCGCGGCGGGACTGCTCGTCCCGGGCCACGTCCTCCGCCGCGCCGAGGACCCGTACCGCGTTCTGCCAGGTCAGCTTGGCGAGGTCGGGGTCCGACCAGCCGCGGTCGACGAGTTCCGCGATCAGGTTCGGGTAGCCCGAGACGTCGCCCAGGCCGTCCGGCAGGAACGCCGTGCCGTCGTAGTCGCCGCCGATGCCGATGTGGTCGACGCCGGCGACCTCACGCATGTGGTCGAGGTGGTCGGCGACGGTGGAGACGGTCGCGATCGGGCGCGGGTGCGCCTCCTCGAACGCGCGGTGGAGCTTCATGGCCTCCGCCGACGTGTCCAGGTGGTGGAAACCGTGTGCGCGCAGATTATCGTCCGCGGCGGCCGTCCAGTCGACGGCGGCCTGGAGGACGAACTTCGGCACGAACGTGGCCATCGCGACGCCGCCGTTCGCGGGCAGTCGCTCCAGGACGTCGTCCGGGATGTTGCGCGGGTGGTCGCACACGGCGCGCGAGGACGAGTGGGAGAAGATCACCGGCGCGACCGAGGTGTCGAGCGCGGCCCGCATCGTGGTCGCCGCCACGTGCGAGAGGTCGACGAGCATGCCGGCCCGGTTCATCTCCCGTACGACCTCGTGGCCGAAGGGCGAGAGCCCACCGACGCCCGGCTCGTCCGTCGCCGAGTCCGCCCACGCGATGTTGTCGTTGTGCGTGAGCGTCATGTAGCGCACGCCCAGCGTGTGCAGCGCGCGCAGCGTGGCCAGCGAGTTGTCGATGGAGTGGCCGCCCTCGGCGCCCATGAGGGACGCGATACGGCCCTCGGTGCGGGCGGCCTCCATGTCGGCGGCCGTCAGCGCGCGGCGCAGGTCTGCCGGGTAGCGCTCGATCAGCTGCTGGACGCAGTCGATCTGCTCCAGGGTGGCGCTGACCGCCACGTCACCGGCCATGTCCGAGCGCACGTACACGGACCAGAACTGCGCCCCGACCCCGCCGGCCCGCAGCCGGGCCAGGTCGGTGTGCAGATGCGCGCTCTGGTCGACGGCGATGTCCCGCGCGTCGATGTCGTACGCGACCTGCTCGCGCAGCGCCCACGGCAGGTCGTTGTGGCCGTCGACGACGGGGAAGTCGGCGAGTATCGCGCGGGCCCGCTCCAGGGAGGTGGTCATCGCGGTCACTTCCCGAAGCCGAAGCCGGACGCGCCGTCGACCTTGGCGCGCAGCCGCTTGCCCTTCTCCGTGGCCTGGTCGTTCAGCTCCTGCTGGAACTCCCGCATGCGGCCGAGGAGTTCCTCGTCGTGCGTGGCGAGGATGCGGGCCGCGAGGAGGCCCGCGTTGCGCGCGCCGCCGACGGAGACGGTGGCGACGGGGACGCCCGCGGGCATCTGCACGATGGACAGCAGGCTGTCCATGCCGTCGAGGTACTTCAGCGGGACGGGGACACCGATGACGGGCAGCGGGGTCACGGAGGCGAGCATGCCCGGCAGATGGGCGGCTCCCCCGGCTCCCGCGATGATCGCCTTGAGGCCGCGGCCGTCCGCCTGCTCGCCGTACGCGATCATTTCGCGCGGCATGCGGTGCGCGGAGACGACATCCACCTCGTAGGGGATCTCGAACTCGTCGAGAGCCTGGGCGGCGGCCTCCATGACGGGCCAGTCGGAGTCGGAACCCATGACAATGCCAACGACAGGGGACGTGCTCATTCGGTGATCGTTCCTCTGAGGTAGCCGGCTGCGTGACGGGCGCGCTCCAGCACGTCGTCCAGGTCGTCGCCGTAGGTGTTGACGTGGCCGACCTTGCGTCCGGGCTTCACGTCCTTGCCATACATGTGGATCTTGAGCTTCGGGTCGCGGGCCATGCAGTGCAGGTACGCGGAGTACATGTCCGGGTAGTCGCCGCCGAGGACGTTGCACATGACCGTCCAGGGGGCGCGCGGGCGCGGGTCGCCGAGGGGGAGGTCGAGGACGGCGCGGACGTGGTTCGCGAACTGCGAGGTCACGGCCCCGTCCTGGGTCCAGTGGCCGGAGTTGTGCGGGCGCATCGCCAGTTCGTTGACGAGGATGCCGGGAGTCCCGTCGGGTCCGCGGGTCTCGAAGAGCTCGACCGCGAGGTGCCCGACGACACCGAGCTCCTTCGCGATCCGCAGGGCCAGCTGTTCGGCGCGCAGGGCGAGGCCCTCATCGAGGCCGGGGGCGGGCGCGATCACCGTGTCGCACACCCCGTCGACCTGCTGGGACTCGACGACGGGGTAGGCCACGGCCTGACCGTGCGGGGAGCGGACGACATTGGCCGCGAGCTCCCGTACGAAGTCGACCTTCTCCTCCGCGAGGACGGGGACGCCGGCCTTGAAGGGCTCGGCCGCGTCGTCGAGGGACCGTACGAACCACACCCCCTTCCCGTCGTAGCCGCCGCGCACCGTCTTGAGGATCACGGGGAAACCGTCGCTCGTGTCAGTGGCGCCCTCCGCCGCGAAGGCCGCCACGTCGGCGGGGTCCTTCACGAGGCGGTGGCGCGGGCAGGGAGCGCCGATCTGCGTGAGCTTCGCGCGCATCACACCCTTGTCCTGGGCGTGCACGAGCGCCTCGGGTCCGGGGCGCACGGGGATGCCGTCCGCCTCCAGGGCCCGCAGGTGCTCCGTGGGCACGTGCTCGTGATCGAAGGTGATCACGTCACAGCCCCGCGCGAAGTCACGCAGCGTGTCCAGGTCGCGATAGTCGCCTATGACGACATCGCTGACGACCTGCGCCGCGGAATCCTGAGGAGTGTCACTGAGGAGCTTGAACTTGATGCCGAGCGGGATGCCCGCCTCGTGTGTCATACGAGCGAGCTGCCCCCCGCCGACCATGCCGACTACCGGGAACGTCACACCCCCAGGGTATCGGCCGTCCCGCGATGCCAGGATTAGGCGTCCCCAGGCGCCCGACCTGCCGCCTGGTTAGCATGACCGAGTCGATATATCGGAACTACGGGGGCTGGGGCGAGCACGATGAACGGACCTGCCGCATGGCGTGCGCGACTCGACCAGCTGGGCCGCGAGGTCGCCAAGTTCGGTGCCGTGGGCGCGCTCGGAACCCTCGTGAACTTCGGCGTCTCCAACCTTCTGTGGCACACGACGAACCTTCAGGCCGTGCGGGCGAACATCATCGCCACGGTCATCGCCATCGCGTTCAACTACGTGGGGTTCCGCTACTTCACCTACCGTGACCGCGACAAGGGCGGCCGGACGCGGGAGCTCACGCTGTTCCTGGCGTTCAGCGCGGTCGGCCTGGTGATCGAGAACGGCGTCCTGTACCTGGCAATCTACGGCTTCGGCTGGGAGAGCTCGCTGCAGCGCAACGTCTTCAAGTTCGTCGGCATCGGCATCGCGACGCTGTTCCGCTTCTGGTCGTACCGCACGTGGGTCTTCAAGACGCTGCCCGGCCGCGAGACCGTCACCGGCGCTGAATCGTTCCTGGAGGAGTCTCGGGACGGCCGTGACGGGCGCGACGGGCGCGACGGGCGTGACGGGCGCGGGGACCGCCGCTCCGACATCCAGCGCACCCACCGCTGACCGGGGCCGCTCACCGGCCGGTCCGCTAGCGGACCGTCTCCGTCCCCTCGCCCGGCGCCGCCTTCTTCAGCGGCGTACGCGACAGGAACAGGCCGAACACCGGCGGGTTCGTCTGGAGCATCTCCAGGCGGCCGCCGTCCGCCTCGGCCAGGTCGCGGGCGACCGCGAGGCCGATCCCCGTCGAGTTGCGGCCGCTGATGGTCCGCTCGAAGATCCGCGCACCCAGATCGGCCGGCACCCCGGGTCCCTCGTCCGTGACCTCGACGACGGCCTGGTTGCCGGTGACGCGGGTGCGCAGCGCGACCGTGCCGCCGCCGTGCATGAGGGAGTTCTCGATCAGCGCGGCGAGCACCTGGGCGACGGCGCCCGGCGTGCCCACGGCCTTCAGATGCCGCTTGCCCGAGGAGACGATGGCGCGGCCCGCGCTGCGGTAGGCGGGACGCCACTCCTCCAGCTGCTGCTTGATGACCTCGTCCAGGTCGAAGGAGACCGCGGACCCCGTACGCGGGTCGCGCGAGTTGGTGAGCAGCCGCTCCACGACGTCCGTGAGCCGCTCGACCTGCGCGAGCGCGATCGTCGCCTCTTCCTTCACCGTGTCCAGGTCATCGGTGACGGTGATCTCCTCCAGGCGCATGGAGAGCGCCGTGAGGGGCGTACGGAGCTGGTGCGAGGCGTCGGCCGCCAGGCGCCGCTCGGCGGTCAGCATGCGCGCGATCCGCTCCGCGCTGGAGTCGAGGACGTCGGCGACCCGGTCCAGTTCGGCCACCCCGTAGCGGCGGTGACGCGGGCGGGGGTCGCCCGAGCCGAGGCGCTCCGCGGTGGAGGCGAGGTCGGTGAGCGGGGACGTGAGCCGGTTGGCCTGGCGTACGGCGAGCAGGACCGCGGCGATGACGGCGAGCAGCGCCACCCCGGCGATGATCAGCAGCGTGCGGCCGACCTCGCGGGTGACGGAGGAGCGGGGCTCCTCGACGGTGACCGTCTCGCCCTTCTCGCCCTTGGCGGTGGCCTGGATGACGTCCCCTGCGGGGCGCGCCCCGATCTGGATGGGGGCGCGCCCCGGCAGCTCGATCCTGGCGTACCGGTCGGGGCCGACCTGGTTCTCCAGGATCGCGCCGCTGACCTGTTCGTCGCCGAGGAGCCGGCTGTCGACGATGCTGACGAGCCGGACCGCCTCGGAGTCCACCCGCTCCTGGGCGCTGTTGGTGATCGTGCGGGTCTCGACGATGACGAGCGAGACCCCGAAGACAGCGATCACGACGAGCACGACGGCGAGCGTGGAGTTGATCAGACGGCGGCGCATAGCTGTACCAGTACGTCAGCTCTTCTCGAAACGGAAGCCGACGCCGCGCACGGTGGCGATGTAGCGCGGGTTGGCGGCGTCGTCACCGAGCTTCTTGCGCAGCCAGGAGATGTGCATGTCGAGGGTCTTCGTCGACGACCACCACGTGGTGTCCCAGACCTCGCGCATCAGCTGGTCGCGGGTCACGACCCGGCCGGCGTCGCGCACCAGGACCCGCAGCAGGTCGAACTCCTTGGCGGTGAGCTGGAGTTCCTCGTCGCCCATCCACGCGCGGTGCGACTCGACGTCGATGCGGACGCCGTGCGTGGCGGGCGGCTGCTGGGGCTCGGCGGCGCCGCGCCGCAGCAGGGCCCGTACGCGGGCGAGCAGTTCGGCGAGGCGGAACGGCTTGGTGACGTAGTCGTCGGCGCCGGCGTCCAGGCCGACGACGGTGTCCACCTCGTCGGCGCGGGCGGTCAGGATGAGGACGGGCACCGTGTGCCCCTCGGCGCGCATGCGCCGGGCGACCTCCAGGCCGTCCATGCCGGGCAGCCCCAGGTCGAGTACGACGAGGTCGATGTTGCCCTGGAGTCCCGCGTCGAGCGCGGTCGGGCCGTCCTCACGCACTTCGACCTCGTAACCCTCCCTGCGCAGGGCACGGGCCAGCGGCTCCGAGATGGACGCGTCGTCCTCGGCGAGCAGTACACGGGTCATGCAGTGATGGTAGTCCGCGCCGGAAGGCGGCCGGGGGGCGATCCGCCAGGGCGGCGACCTGGCCGGGCGGGCCTGCGCCTGTGGGATGAGAACCTGGGGGATGCCTTCGAATGCGCGCGAACGGTTCCGTCAGGGCCTGTGATCCATCTCTCAAGTCCTTCCATATGCCGCACTGTCGTGTCGTATGGTGACTGAACGCCTGATGCACTAAAGAAGGACCTTTGAGCGCACCGCGCTGCGAAGGTCTCTTTCATGTGTGAGCTGGTCACCACCAGCGTTGAAGGAATGACCTGTGGGCCGGACCCCGGACGCGAAGCCGCGCACGGGGTGTGGATCCCGGGACTCCGTACCTGGTCTCCGTGCACGTCTTCGTACACGGAGAGCGATCCCCTGTGGGCGTGGGGATGAAGGACGGCAGGTCCCGGTGCCGGCCACCCCCCTCACTGGCCGCGCTGTCACCCACGACCCGCGACCCGTACCAGCAAGGAACTTCCATGGCGACCAGCCTGACGAAGGAATCCACCGGGGCACCCTCCGGCGGTAAGACCTTCTTCGGCCACCCTCGCGGTCTGGCCACTCTGTTCATGACCGAGATGTGGGAGCGTTTCTCCTACTACGGCATGCGCGCCCTGCTCCCGCTGTACCTGGTGGCTCCCGAGGGCCTCGGCCTCGACGCGGGCACGGCCATCGCCATCTACTCCGTCTACGTCTCGACGGTGTACCTGCTCGCCATGCCCGGCGGCTGGTTCGGCGACCGCGTGTGGGGACCGCGTAAGACGACCGCGATCGCCGGTGCGGTGATCATGGTTGGTCACCTGCTGCTGGCCGTCCCCTCGAACGGCATCTTCTACGTCGGCCTGCTCTTCGTGGCCGTCGGTTCGGGTCTGCTGAAGTCCAACATCTCGACGATGGTCGGCCACCTCTACAACGGCCCGGACGACCCGCGCCGTGACGGCGGCTTCACCGTCTTCTACATGGGCATCAACCTCGGCGCGTTCGCCGCGCCGCTGGTCATCGGCACCGTCGGCCAGAACGTGAACTGGCACCTCGGCTTCGCGCTCGCCGCGGTCGGCATGGCGATCGGCCTCGGCCAGTTCCTGCTCGGCACCCGCCACCTGTCGGAGCAGTCCTCGGTCGTCCCGAAGCCGCTGGACGCCGCCGAGCGTGCCGCCACGCTGAAGAAGTCGATGATCTGGCTGCTCATCGCCGTCGTCTTCTACGGCATCGTCGTGGGCACCGGCACCTACACCCTGAACTGGGTGATGGTCCCGCTCATGCTGATCGGCCTGATCGTCCCGATCATGGTCCTCGGCCGCATCAAGCGCGACAAGGAACTGACGAGCACCGAGCAGTCGAAGGTCTCCGGCTACATCTGGTTCTTCGTCGCCGCCGCCGTCTTCTGGATGATCTACGACCAGGGCGGCTCGACCCTGTCGATCTTCGCCGACAGCCACGCCAACACGAGCGTCTTCGGCTGGGACTTCCCGGTCTCCTGGTTCCAGTCCGTGAACCCGGTGATCATCATGGCGCTGGCCCCGGTCGCCGCCATGATCTGGCTGGCGCTGGCCCGCAAGGGCAAGGAGCCGAGCACGGTCACCAAGTTCTCGCTCGGCCTGGCCCTCGTCGGCATCTCCTTCTTCGTCTTCCTGCTGCCGCTGACGGCCGCGGGCGACGGCAAGGTCAGCCCCTGGTGGCTCGTCCTGATCTACTTCGTCCAGACGGTCGGCGAGCTGGCCCTCTCTCCGGTCGGCCTCTCGGTGACCACCAAGATGGCCCCGGCGAAGTACGGCTCCCAGATGATGGGCGTCTGGTTCCTCGCGGTGACGGCGGGCGACGCGGTGACGGGTCTGCTCTCCACGGCCGGCGTCGACCTCAACGGCACGGGCGTCGTGGGCCTGGAAGCCGCACTCGCGGTGATCGCGGGCGGCGCGGTGTTCATGTACCGCAAGAAGGTCAAGGAGCTGATGGGCGACGTGCGCTAGTCGCTCTCGCTCGGCCGCACACCTACGAAGGGCCGCCCCACCGGATTCGGTGGGGCGGCCCTTCGGCGTTTCCCGGCGCACGTACGTACGCGGCGCCACGTGAGGGCGGCCCTCTCAGCTCACCCCACCCGGCGTCGCTTCGGCAGGAAGGTGAAGACCGCTCCGCCCAGCAGGATCACCGTGCCCGCGACCAGGCCGAGGGCGCGCAGGATGCCGTCGTTCGACGAGCCCGTCTCCGCGAGGCCGCCGGAGGTGTCCGAGCCGCCCGCCGAGCCGCCGGCCGAACCGGAGCCGCCCGCCGCGCCGCCCGGCTGGGCCGCCGTGTCGATCTCCAGGGAGACCTCCGTCTTCGACGGGGTGCAGGTCGTCGTCGTGCCCAGGGCCTTCACCGTGAGCACTCCGGGCGACAGGGTCGACTTGCCGTCGGCGCCCGGCTTGTAGGTGCCGGTGAGGTCGGGGATGTTGATGGGCGCACCGGACTTGATGGGCTCCTTGTTCGTGGGGCCCTCCACGTGGACCGTGCCCTTGTCGGCGCCGCCCAGGGTGACCTCCATCGACGGCTTGACCGAGTCGGCGGGGATGTCCGCCGGGCTGTCCATGACGGACTTCTTGAACTGGACCGTCAGGCCGTAGTTCCCGCCGTCCTTCTTGGCGTTGATCTGCACCGGCGAGGTGGCGTCCTTGTCGCCGATGGGCGTCTTGCACTTGTACGGGATCTGGACTTCCTTGCCGGTGAAGTCGCTCTTGCCGCCGCTGCCACCCGTGTCGCTACCGCCGGTGTCGCTGCCGCCCGTACCGGAGGAGCCGCCGTTGGAGCCGCCACCGCTGGTGCCGCCCGTCGGCAGACCCGTGGGGAGCCCGGTGGGCAGGCCCGTCGGGAGGCCCGTGGGCAGCCCGCCCGTGGTGGCGCCGCCCCCGTCGGTGACCTTGATGGTCGCGCCGGGCTTCACCGTCTCCTTGGGCGAGCACTTGGTGTCCGTCGAGATCGGCTTGCTGACGTTGATGTTGTACTTGTCCGGGGTCAGCGTCACCTCGCCCGGCGCCGTCAGCTTGATCTTGCCCTTCATGTCGGACAGGACCATGGGGCTGTTCTTCTTGATCGGCGGGTTGGTGCGGGTGCCCTCCACCGCCAGGTCCGCGGTCTGCGCGCCGCCCACCTTCACCGTGCCGGTCGGCAGGACCGTGTCCTTGTCGAGGTCGAGGACATCCGGGTTGCTGGACGCGGCCTGGGTCGTCTTCCAGACGACCTCCACCTCGTCCCCCACCTTCGCCTCGGCGGGCGCCGTGATCTCCACCTTGGTCGTGCCCTCCACGGCGGGCAGGCCGGAGATCGCGGGCGGTATGCACTCGGTCTTGTACGCGACCTCGGCGGCCTGTGCCGGTGCGGCGGCGAGCAGGAGGCCCGCACCGCCCAGCATCAGGGCGACGCCGGCCGCGCTCACTCTCCGTTGGGTGCTCACGTGTTTCCCTTCGTTGTCGGGCTGTTGTCTGACGGTGCGGAGAGCTGACCGGCCGGTGCGCCCGGATCCGTGTCGGGGGTGAACCAGGGCAGGGCCGTAGAAGTAGAGGTGGAAGTAGCGGAAGCCTTGGTGGGGTCGGGGGCCTTGTCCGTGGAGCGGCGGGACGATTCCGGGAGGGTCAGCTTCGGCAGCCGCGCCGTCACTTCGGACAGGCGCAGCCCGCTGCGGTGACGTCCCGCCCCGCCGGACCGCCGGGGCCTTACGCGGTCCACGACCGCCATCCCGATCCGGAACACCGCCGCCGGGATCACGACGCAGAGCAGGATCCAGAAGAGGGTGACCCCCCAGGGACGGCCCACGCCCCACGGCTGCTCGGCCAGGACCTTGCCGCCGAACTTGAGCGAGACGAGGTAGTTGCCGTGCGCGCCCGAGGTGAGTTCGACGGGCAGCTTGATCTGCGCCTTCCGGCCGGGGGCGATCGTGCCGCGCCACTGCTGGTCCTCCCACTGCGGGGCGAACACCCCGTGGGAGGTGCCGACCTGGAAGACCGGGTCCTTGAGGGGGGCCGAGCCGACGTTGCCGACGGTGAAGACGAACGTGCGTGTCGCCGGGGCGCCGAACCAGGTCAGGACGCCGCTCGACCCGTCGAGCCGGGTGTCGGTGAGGACGGACAGCTTCCCGGCACCCGCCTGCGCGGGGAGGGCCTTGACGGGGTGGCCCGCGACCTTGAGCACCGCGTCCACCTGCGCCTTGTCGCCGGTGACGGTCGCTACATGGACGACGCACGGGCAGGGCACGGGCGGCTCGGCGACCGGGAGCTCCTTGCTGAAGGTTCCGTCGGACCCTGTGGTGACGGCCCGGCCGTCGGCGTTGGCACAGGAGTTGGTGCCGCCGATGACTCCCTTGCCGGGTTCGGACTGGCCGCAGATGAGCATCATGAGCAGCGTCTTCGAGCGCCAGCCCGAGCCACTGACGGTGATCGAACCGCCGGTCCCCGCCTGGGACTTGGAGAGAGTGACGGCCGGTCCTTCCGCGGCGGAGGCGGCGGAGACGGCCTGCTGCGGCAGGGCGGCGAGGCCGAGCGCGGTGACCAGGACGAGCGCTGCCGCCCACAGCCGGGGCCCGCAGCGGTGGCGGCGGTTCATGACCAACTCCCTTGGATCTCTGAAATCTCTGGGATCTCTGCGCTCTCTGGGATCTCTGGGGTCTCCGAGCTCTCTGGGGTCCCGTGGTCCGGGTGGTCCGGGCGGTCGCCGTTCCCCCCGTCCTCCGCCTGCCGTCGTCGGCGTACGAGCCAGAAGGCCCCTCCCCCGGCAGCCAGCAGAGCGGCGCCCGCCCCCGCGACGCCGCCCCACGGCACGAACCGCTTCGTCGCCGTCGCCTCGTCGTGGGCGCCGCCGCCGGCCGTGACAGTGAGCCGCACCCGGACCGAGTCGAGGGCGGGGGTGTTCGTCCAGGGTTCGCTGAGGGTGACGCGGCGGCCGGGCAGCAGCTCGACCGGCAGGGTGCGCGGGCGCCGGTCGAGCGCCCGGCCGAGTACGCCGTCGGCGCGCACAGCCAGTCTCGGCGTCAGCACGGTGTTGCCGCGGTTGACTAGGTCGTACGAGATCCGGCCGCCGGCGACCCGGACCCGCTCGACGGTGAGCGCCGAGAGGGTGGGGCCGCTGACCCGCAGATGGATGCTGACTCCGGAGTCACGTCCGTTCGCGCTGGCCACGACGGCGCCCGGGTGGTCGCCGGGGGTGGCGTCGGCCGGGACGGTGACGGTGAAGGGGACCTCGGCGCGGGTGCGCGCCGGGATCTTCACCTCGCGCCGGGCGAAGGTGATCCACGCGCCCGTGTCGGTCGACTTCGTGCGCAGGGAGAGGGCGCCGGTGCCGGTGTTGTCGGCGTCGGCGCCGCGCAGCCGTACGGTCAGGGGGCTGTCGCCGGGGTTGGTGACGGCCACCTTGTCCTGGAGCACGGTGCCGGGCACCCCCTCCGCGTAGAAGTAGGGGCGACCGTCCTGCGCGGGCCTGGTGCCGCCGCCGGCGGACGGGGTGACGGACCAGGCGGGCGCCGTGCCGGACGCGGCCGCCGGGACCGCCCCTGCCACTGCGGCCAGCAGGACAGCGGCCCCGCACAGCGCGCGCAGGCGGGCGCGGGCCCGGGGAGGGGACGGCATCGGCGGCTCCAGGTCATCGCGTACGGGTGTCGGACGGGCGGGCCGCCGCGGTCAGCGCGCCGCCTGGTTGCGCCGCGTCAGCCACAGCACGCCCGCCGCGCCGGCGAGCAGCACCGTGCCGCCGAGGGTGCCGAGCGCGATCGCGGAGTCCTCGGGTCCCGTCTGCGGCAGTTCGCCGCCGGAGGGGGCACTCGCGGAGCCGCCCGTCGAGCCGCCCGAAGTGCCGCCGCCCCCGGCCGACTTGACGTCCAGGGTCAGTGACGGCTTCGGGCTGTTCGCGGGTGTGCACGTCGTCGTGGTGCCGAGTGCCTTGATGGTGAGGACACCGGCGGTGAAGGTGACCTTGCCGCTCTTCGCCGGCGTGTAGGTGCCCGACAGATCGCTGATCTTGATGGGGGTGTTGGCGGGGATCGCCTCCGCGTTCGGCGGTCCGGACACCGGCAGGGAGCCCGTTTCCGCACCGCCCAGCTTGATGACGGCGCTGGGCTTCATCGCGCCCTTGCCGAGCTCCACCGGGCTGGACGACACGCCCTTCTGGAAGGACATGGTGATCTTGTAGCCGCTGCCGCTCTTGACGCCCTTGATGTCGATCGGGGAGACCGCTCCCTTGTTCCCGATCGGCGTCTTGCACTGGTAGTTGACGTCCTGCACATCGGCCTGGGCTGCGGGGGCGGCCATCAGCACCCCGGAGCCGGCCAGGGCCGCGGCCAGCGCGAGCGCTGCCGTTCGCTTCTGGTACGTCCGGTACGACACCTCGAGTTCCCCTCATGCCGGGAGTTCCTGAGTTGCACGCGCCAAGTTACTGACGGCACATCAGATTGGGCGCTCAAGGTACGCCGGGGACCTTGCCGAGGGAAGACATAAGTGCGCGCCGGATCCGATGGGATCCGGCGCGGGCGAAAAGACATACGAACGCTGGGTAACCCCAAGCCCCCCAAGGCCTCCGGTCAGGCGGGCGCTCCGACTTCGGCCCAGACGGTCTTGCCGGGGACGCCCGTGGCCCTGACGACCCCCCAGTCCATGCACAGGCGCTGCACGATGAACATTCCGTGCCCGCCGGGCCGGCCGGCGCGGTGCGGGGTCCGGGGCGCGGGCTGCCCGGCCCCCCGGTCGGAGACCTCGATGCGCAGCACCTTGCTGTCGCAGGAGATGCGCAGCTCCTCGGGGCCCTCGGCGTGCAGGCAGGCATTGGTGACCAGCTCGGAGACGACGAGCAGGACGTCCTCGGCGGCGGCCCGCCGGTCGGCTGTGTCCGCCGGCATCCAGCCCCAGGCGTGCAGCGCCTCGCGGGCGAAGTCACGGGCCAGGGGGACGATGCCGGCCGCCCCGACCAGGTTCAGCGTGCGGCTCTGGTGCCCGGCTGTCCGTCCGACGTCGGCGGAGGACAGACCTGGCGTGCCACCGGTATCGCCGGTGGCTTCCGGCTCCGGGCCGCGGTCGCCCGGCGAGTAAGGCCGGGTGGCGCTCATCAGCACTTCACCTCACCGAGACTCTTGACGTGTGATGTGTGGAAAAGATTCGCCGTGGAGGCGTGGTCCGGTGTGGGACCCAGCTTGTCTCCTGCCCGACCGATCCGTGAGAACACCCACTTGTTCGGCATGGCTGGTGTGACGCTGGTAACGCCTCGATCACGTAGAGACAACTGACGCGTAACTTCCGTGCTTCACCTGCGTACGCGCCCTGTCAGTCGTCGAGAGCCGCGTCGAGCGACTCGTGGACGGTGAAGACGGCCTCCGCGCCGGTGATCTCGAAGACCCGGGCCACCACGGGCAGCATCCCGGCCAGATGGACTCCGCCTCCGGCGGCTTCCGCCTTGAGGCGGGCACCGAGCAGCACATTGAGCCCGGTCGAATCACAGAACTCGAGCCGTGAGCAGTCGATCACCAGCCGTGAGAATCCGGCGGTGAGGCAGCTCTCCAGGGGTTCTCGCAATAGATCGGCGGTGTGGTGATCCAGCTCACCCACCGGAGTCACGACGGCGCTGGCGCCCTCTTCCCGCACCTCGACCAGAAGCCGGCCCCGATGCGCGCTGCCGACTGTCCCGCGGTCCATGACGTCTCTCTCTTCCGAGTCTTCTCGACCGTCGTGGCTGTTCATTGACGCCCTCGAACACTACGCCTTTGCTACGCCCTCCGGTACCCGAACAACCCCTAGGAATCGGACATTTACCCACATAGCGCACTTGCGGGCGGAGCGTAAAAGCGGGTAGGCCTAGTAAGGACAGCTATCGACCACGGCCGGCTACGGAGGCGCCGCACACCGCAGTGCACGTATTGGCATCGGCAGCCATATGCCGAGAACGATGGAGGACATCATGTCACCCCGGCTCGACGAATCGCGTACTGACCAGGCGTCGACGTCGACACCCCCACCGGAACACGAGGCCTTCGACAACCTGGCCGGCCTGCCGGAGATCCCGCCTTTCGACGAGGTGGCTCCCCGGGATGCACGGGCCCTGTCCAAAACGCTCTTCGAACGGCTGGAGTCCCTCGAAGAGGGCACCCACGAGTATTCGTATGTCCGTAACACGCTGGTTGAACTCAATCTCGCCCTGGTGAAGTTCGCGGCGTCCCGGTTCCGCTCCCGCAGCGAGCCGATGGAGGACATCATCCAGGTCGGCACGATCGGCCTCATCAAGGCGATCGACCGCTTCGAGCTGAGCCGTGGCGTCGAGTTCCCGACCTTCGCGATGCCGACCATCGTCGGCGAGATCAAGCGCTTCTTCCGTGACACGTCCTGGTCGGTCCGCGTTCCGCGGCGGCTCCAGGAGCTCCGTCTCGATCTTGCCAAGGCGGGCGACGAACTCGCCCAGCAGTTCGACCGCGCACCGACGGTGGGCGAGCTCGCCGAGCGCCTGGGCATCACGAACGACGAGGTCGTCGAGGGCATGGCCGCCTCCAACGCCTACACGGCCAGCTCCCTGGACGCGCAGCCCGAGGAGGACGACTCCGAGGGCGCGCTCGCGGACCGCATCGGGTACGAGGACCACGGGCTCGAGGGCATCGAGTACGTCGAGTCCCTGAAGCCCCTGATCGCCGAACTCCCGTCCCGGGACCGGAAGATCCTCTCCCTGCGTTTCGTCGCCAACATGACGCAGTCGGAGATCGGTGAGGAGCTGGGCATCTCCCAGATGCACGTGTCCCGGCTGCTCTCGCGGACGCTGGTGCGCCTGCGCAAGGGCCTCACGCTGGACGAATAGCCGTCACGCCGGCCCGCCTCCGCGCACTCGGCGCGGAGGCGGCGCGTGCGTGCGGAGGCGGCGTGTGTGCCCGGTCAGGCGGCGCGCACGCCGCGCCGCCAGACCGCGGACACCAGCGGTACGCCCGGCCGGTACGCCAGGTGGACGTGGCTCGGCGCGTCGAGCAGGGCCAGGTCCGCGTACGCCCCCGGCGTCACGCGGCCGATGTCGTCGCGGCGCAGCGCCCGCGCGCCGCCCGCCGTCGCTGACCAGATCGCCTCGTCCGGCGTCATCCCCATGTCCCGTACGGCCAGGGCGATGCAGAACGGCACCGAGGACGTGAAGGACGAGCCCGGGTTGCAGTCCGTGGACAGCGCCACGGTCGCGCCCGCGTCCAGGAGACGGCGGGCGTCGGGCCACTCGGCGCGCGTCGAGAACTCCGCGCCCGGCAGCAGCGTGGCGACCGTGCCGCTGTTCGCGAGAGCGTCGACGTCCGCGTCCGTGAGGTGCGTGCAGTGGTCGGCGCTCGCCGCGTCGAGTTCCACGGCGAGCTGGACCCCGGGCCCGTAACTGAGCTGGTTCGCGTGGACGCGGGGGTGCAGGCCGCGGGCCTTGCCGGCGCTGAGGATCGTGCGGGCCTGGTCGCCGTCGAAGGCGCCCTTCTCGCAGAAGACGTCGATCCAGCGGGCGTGCGGGGCGCAGGCGTCCAGCATCTCGCCGGTGACGAGCGCGACGTAGGCGGCCGGGTCGTCCGCGTAGTCCGGCGACACGATGTGCGCGCCGAGGTAGGTGACCTCGTCGGTGTGGCGCGCCGCGATGCGCAGCGCCCTCGCCTCGTCCTCGACGGTCAGCCCGTAGCCCGACTTCGTCTCGAAGGTCGTCGTGCCCTGGCGCAGCGCCTCGGCGAGGTAGTGGGTGAGGTTCGCCTCCAGCTCCGCGTCGGTGGCGGCACGGGTGGCCGCGACCGTCGTACGGATGCCTCCGGCGGAGTAACTGCGGCCCGACATGCGGGCGTTGAACTCCTGGGTGCGGTCGCCCGCGAACACCAGGTGGGAGTGGGAGTCGACGAAGCCGGGGATGACGGCGCGGCCCTCGGCGTCGTGGGTGGCGTCGGCCGGCGGGACCTTTGCGGTGGGGCCCACCCAGGCGACGCGGTCGCCTTCCATGACGACGGCAGCGTTCTCGACGAGTCCGAGGGGACCGTCGCCGAGGGCCGGATCATTGGTGACGAGTGAGCCGATGTTGGTGAGGGCGGTGGTGGTCTTCGTCATGGTTTCTCTCCGTGGGTGGATTGTTCTTCTTCCCCGAACCCGCCCCTTCCCGACAGTCCCGGGGCTCCGCCCCGGACCCCGCTCCTCAAACGCCGGAGGGGCTGGAATGTCCAGCCCGTCCGGCGTTTGAGGACGAGCCCGAAGGGCGATCGCGGGGGTCTGGGGGCGCAGCCCCCCAGGACGTGTTCAGGCCCGCAGCACCCCGATCGCCGCTGTCAGCGCCCCCGCGACATCCCCGACCAGCTCGTGCTGCCCGTCACGCACCACGTGCCGGCCACCCACGACCGTATGCCGCACATCCGCGGCCGACGCCGCGAACACCGCCGTCTCCGCGCCGAGCCGCGGCAGCGGGCCCGCCGTGCGTACGGAGTCCAGCGCCACCGTCGTGAGGTCGGCGAGCGCCCCGCGTTCGATCCGTCCGGCGTCGGTCCAGCCGAGCGCCGCGTGCCCGTCGGCCGTGGCCGCGCGCAGCAGGGCCGCCGCCGTCCAGTGGCCCCGGGTCCGCGTGCGCAGCCGCTCGTTCAGCTCCATCGCCCGCGCCTCTTCGAAGAGGTCGATGACGGCGTGGCTGTCCGAGCCCAGGGAGAGCGGTGAGCCCTCCTTCTGGAGGGCGACGGCGGGGCCGATGCCGTCGGCCAGGTCGCGTTCCGTGGTGGGGCACATGCACGTGCCCGTGCCGGAGCCGCCGAGCAGGGCGATGTCCTCGTCGGTGAGGTGCGTGTTGTGGACGCCCGTGGTGTTCGGGCCGAGCACGCCGTGGTCCGCGAGGAGCCGGGTCGGCGTGCGGCCGTGCGCGGCCAGGCACGCCTCGTTCTCCGCGGTCTGCTCGGAGAGGTGGACGTGCAGGGGCGCGCCGCGCGTGCTCGCCCACTCGGCGACCGTGCCGAGCTGGTCCGCGGGGACGGCCCGCACGGAGTGGATCGCCGCGCCGATGCGTGCGTGGTCGCGGTCCTTGAGGAGCGTGGCCCGCTCGGCCCACGCCTCGGTGGTGCCGTCGGAGAAGCGCCGCTGGTGGCGGTCGGGCTCCTTGCCGCTGTGCTTGTCCCCTATGGCCGAGGAGACGTACGCCGTGTCGAGGAGCGTGATGCGGATGCCGGCCTCGGCGGCGGCCGCGATCAGGGCCTCGCCCATCGCGTTCGGGTCGTCGTACGGGGTGCCGCCCGGCGCGTGGTGCAGGTAGTGGAACTCGCCGACGGTGGTGATCCCGGCGAGCGCCATCTCCGCGTACACCGCCCTGGCGAGCGCGTGGTACGTGTCCGGGGTCAGCCGGTCCGCGACCGCGTACATGACCTCGCGCCACGTCCAGAACGTGCCCGAGCCCACCTGGACGGTGGAGCGCAGGGCGCGGTGGAAGGCGTGGCTGTGGGCGTTGGCCAGGCCGGGGACGGTCAGACCGCGCAGGACTCTCGCGCCGGGGGGCGGGGTGCCGACGCCGGTGCGCACGTCCGCGATGCGGCCGTCGGGGGACACCTCGACGACCACGCCCGGCTCGACCTCCGGGTCGAGCCAGGCATGCTCCAGCCAGTACGTCACCTGCACGCCAAGCCCTCCAGTACGTCGGCGAGTGCGCTCACTCCGGCGAGGCAGTCGTCCTCCGCGGCGTGTTCGGCCGGGGAGTGCGAGACGCCCGTGGGGTTGCGCACGAACAGCATGGCGGTCGGCACGGAGTCCGCGAGGATTCCGGCGTCGTGTCCCGCGCCGGTACCGAGGACCGGGACGGTGAGCTGGTCGTCGGTGCCGAGGATGCGGCCGAGTTCGTCGCGCAGCGCGTGGTCGAACTCGACGACCGGCGTGAACGACTCGCGCACGGTCTCCAGGTCGATGCCGTGCGCGTCGGCGTACTCGCGGGCCGCCTTCTCGACGGCCGTGACGACCGTGTCGAGGGTCTGCTGGTCGGCGGCGCGGGAGTCGAGCCAGCCGCGGACCAGGGACGGGATGGCGTTGACGCCGTTCGGCTCGACGGAGATCTTGCCGAACGTGGCGACGGCGCCCGCGAGTTCCGCCTCGCGGCGGGCCGCCAGGACGGTCTGCGCGTACGACAGCATCGGGTCGCGGCGGTCCACGAGACGGGTGGTGCCCGCGTGGTTGGCCTCGCCGCGGAAGTCGAAGCGCCAGCGGCCGTGCGGCCAGATGGCGCTCGCGATGCCCACGGCGTCGCCGGACAGGTCCAGGGCGCGGCCCTGCTCCACGTGCAGCTCGACGAACGCGCCGATGCGCGCGAGCCGCTCGGGGTCGGGCCCGATCGCCTCCGGGTCGTGGCCCGCCCGCTCCATGGCCTGCGGGAGGCTGACGCCGTCGCCGTCCCGCAGCTGCGCCGCCTGCTCGGGGGTGAGCCGGCCCGCGGTGAGGCGGGAGCCGACGCAGGCCAGGCCGAACCGGGCGCCCTCCTCGTCACCGAAGTTGGTGAGCGCGAGGGGTCGGGTGAACTCCACTCCCCTGTGGCGGAGTTCGTCGAGGGCGGCGAAGGACGACACGACCCCGAGGGGCCCGTCGAACGCGCCGCCGTCCGGTACGGAGTCCAGGTGGGAGCCCGTGACGACGGCGTCCCCCGCGGCGGGGTCGCCGAGCCAGGCCCACTGGTTGCCGTTGCGGTCGAGTTCGTAGGTGAGACCGCGGGACTCGGCCTGCGCCTTGAACCACGCCCGGCAGTCGGTGTCGGCGCCGGTCCAGGCGTAGCGGCGGTAGCCGCCGCTCTCGTCGTTGCGGCCGATGGGCGCGAGGTCGCGCCACATCTCGCCGAAGGAAGAACTCGTCACGCGTCGTCACCCTCGCGCATCGGAACCCGCACCCCGCGCTCGGCCGCGACGTCGGCCGCGTGCTCGTAGCCCGCGTCGACGTGGCGGATGACGCCCATCGCCGGGTCGTTGGTGAGGACGCGCTCGATCTTCTGCGCGGCCAGCTCGGTGCCGTCGGCGACGCAGACCTGGCCGGCGTGGATGGAGCGGCCCATGCCGACGCCGCCGCCGTGGTGGATGGAGACCCAGGAGGCGCCGGAGGCCGTGTTGACCAGGGCGTTGAGCAGCGGCCAGTCGGCGATGGCGTCGGAGCCGTCCTTCATGGCCTCGGTCTCGCGGTACGGGGAGGCGACCGAGCCGGAGTCGAGGTGGTCACGGCCGATGGCGACCGGGGCGGAGAGCTCGCCGGAGGCGACCATCTCGTTGAACTTCAGACCGGCCAGGTGGCGCTCGCCGTAGCCGAGCCAGCAGATGCGCGCGGGCAGGCCTTCGAAGGCGATCCGCTCGGCGGCCATGTCGATCCAGCGGTGCAGGTGCTTGTTCTCCGGGAACAGCTCCTTGATCGCCTTGTCGGTCTTGGCGATGTCCTCCGGGTCGCCGGACAGGGCGGCCCAGCGGAACGGGCCGAGGCCCTCCTCGAACAGCGGGCGGATGTGCGCCGGGACGAAGCCGGGGAAGTCGAAGGCGCGCTCGCAGCCCGCCTTGCGGGCCTCGTCGCGGATGGAGTTGCCGTAGTCGAAGACCTCGGCGCCGCGGTCGAGGAAGCCGATCATGGCCTCGACGTGCAGGCGCATCGAGTGGCGCGCCTTGTCGGTGAAGCCGGCCGGGTCGGCCTCGCGCTCCTTGTCCCAGTCCTCGACCGAGATGCCGACGGGCAGGTAGGCCAGCGGGTCGTGGGCGGAGGTCTGGTCGGTGACGATGTCGATCGGGGCCTCGCGGCGCAGCAGCTCCGGGAAGATCTCGGCGGCGTTGCCCACCACTCCGATGGACAGGCCGCGGCGCTCGTCACGGGCCTGGACCGCGAGCTCGAGGGCGTGGTCCAGGTTGTCGGCCTTCACGTCCAGGTAGCGGGTGCCGATGCGGCGGTCGATGCGGGTCTCGTCGACGTCGACGCAGATCGCGACGCCCTCGTTCATGGTGACCGCGAGGGGCTGGGCGCCGCCCATGCCGCCGACGCCGGCGGTGAGGGTGATGGTCCCGGCGAGGGTGCCGTTGAACTTCTTGCGGGCGACGGCGCCGAAGGTCTCGTACGTGCCCTGGACGATGCCCTGCGAGCCGATGTAGATCCACGAACCGGCCGTCATCTGGCCGTACATGGTCAGGCCCTCGGCCTCCAGCTTGCGGAACTCCTCCCAGTTGGCCCAGTCGCCCACCAGGTTGGAGTTGGCGAGCAGCACGCGCGGCGCCCACTCGTTCGTGCGCATCACGCCGACCGGCTTGCCGGACTGCACGAGGAGGGTTTCGTCCGACTTCAGCGTCTTGAGCGTGCGCACGATCGCGTCGAACGCCTCCCAGGACCGGGCCGCCTTGCCGGTGCCCCCATAGACGACCAGCTTGTCGGGGTGCTCGGCAACCTCGGCGTCGAGGTTGTTCATGAGCATCCGCAGGGCGCCCTCCTGCTGCCATCCCAGGGTGTTCAGTTCCGTACCGCGCGGGGCTCGTACGGGGCGGGGTCCTGACATGGCTGCCTCCTAGAAAATGTTGCCGTGGTTATTCACATCCTGGCGCTATGAATAGAGCTAGTCAATACATCTCCACGGCGGGTTGACCCACTGACGCCCGTGGCGACAGCGGGTAGGGGGACAGCGGGTGTGGCTTTACGGGTGTCAGTAGCCGCGGCCGGGGTCCACGGCGAGCACGGGGGTGCGCCCCGCGCGCAGCTCATCCCAGCAGAGCGCGAAGTCGGCGCACACGTCGTCGGGCCCGGTGATGCCCGCGGAGTGCGACGTGACCACGGTGCGCGGCAGCCGCCACACCGCGGCGTCGGATGCGGCGGGTTCCTCACGCAGCACGTCGAGCACCGCCGCGCGCACCGCGCCCTCGTCCAGGGCCGCGGCGAGCGCTGCCAGGTCGACACCGGCCCCGCGGCCGGTGTTGAGGAATGTGGCGCCGCGCATGGCGGCGAAGCGCTCGGCGCCGAAGTAGCCCTCCGTACCGGCGGTCAGCGGAAGGGCGGACACCACCCAGCGCGCCCGGCCGAGCAGGGCGTCGGCCGTCTCGGCCGTGACCACCTCTCCACCGTCCGGCAGGGTGCGGGCGGTCCGCGCGACGTTCAGGGTGCGGATGCCGCAGCCGCGCAGATACGCCGCCACGCGTTCGCCGATGCGGCCCGCGCCGTAGACCAACGCGAGCTGTCCCGCCGCGAGTTCGGAGGGGATGCGGCGCCATTGTGCGCGCTGCTGCTGCTCCAGGAAGGACGGGACGGTCTGGCACTCGGCGAGGATCCAGGCCAGTACGTACTGGGCGATCCGCTCGCCCATGCGGCCCACGGTGCGGGTGAGGAGCGCGCCCTCGGGCCAGGTTCCGGAGACGAGGAGCGCGTCGACGCCCGCGTTGGTGCTGTGGAACCAGCGGAGTCGACCTCCGCGCAGCGATTCCGGCAGGACGGGGCCCACGTGGATGACGGGCTGCTCGGGATCCGGCGCGGACGACGCGTCGTAGCGTGCCACGGTGCGGCCGGTGATCTTCTCCAGTCCCTCGCGTACAGAGTCCGGCAGCGCGGGATCGATCAGGACCACCGCCCGTTCCAGCTCACCGAAGTGCCGCACCATCTGTCCCCTCGCCCTGCCGGTCATGAATTGATGGCCCATCAATCTATCGGACGAGGAAGGTGGTTGATGTTCTTCGCGCACTGCGCGCAAGGACCTGCGGGAGCTTCCGCAGGGGGCGCTCGATGCCCCCGACTCCCGCGGATATCAAGCCGGTTGGCGGATTTTAGTAGCTCCGCGCATGTTCCACTGGAAAATGCCAGAACCCTCACCTGGCCTCCGTACGTTGCGTAGCGTCGTGCACACGGCCGAACGTCACGTACGGGAGGAGTCCGGTGTGCCCGGAATCGACGAGTGCCTGCTGGAAGCCATGCGGCTGCCCGGTGCGCGGGGTGCCTCTGTGGTCGACTGGACCAGCGGGCTCGCCCTCGGCACCGTCGGGGACTCGCCGAACGGGGACCACGAGGCGACCGCCGCGGAAGCCGCCGAGCTGGCCCGGATGACAGCCGAGCACCGCGCCTTCGCGCCCGCCGGCGGCGCCGACTGGTCCGCCGGCGAGCCGCCGGTCGAGGACGTCATCGTCACCAGCCGCGACGGCTATCACGTGCTGCGCTTCGTGCGGACCACGTTCGACAGCAGCGTCTTCCTCCATCTCTGGCTCGACCGGGAACAGGGCAACCTGGCGCTGTCCCGCATCCGGCTCGGCGAGATGGCGGACCGGCTGGTGCTCGGGTGACCGCGACGGCAGCGGCCAGGGCCGAGGGGCGCACCACGGCACCGGCCGGAGTCTCCCCCATGCTGCGCCGCCTCGCCGAGGAGCGGGCCACCGGCGCCCTGCTGCGCGACCGCGGCACGCTCTACCTCGCCGACGGACAGGTCGTGCACGCCGAGAGCCCCGCGACGCCCGGCATCGACGTCCTGCTCACCACCGGCGGCACCCTGCACCCCGACGGCTGGTGGGAGGCCGTCGACGCGGCCGGGACACGGCAGCGGGTCGGCCGCTACCTCGTGGAGAGCGGCCGGCTCACCGACGGCGCGCTCGAACTGTGCCACCTGGGCGCCCTCTACGACGCCGCGTTCTTCGCCCTCGCGCCCAGCGGCGCCCCGGCCCGCTTCCGCTACGGCGCCGCCCACTGGTTCGGCACCGTCCACCCCGTCTCCGTCGCGTCCGTGGAGGCCGAGACGCTGCGCCGGCGCGAGCTGCTGCACGGCATCCGGCCCGACGCCGCGACCGACACGGCGCCCCTCGAACGGGACGGCGGCGGCCACAGCCCCGCCGTGCCACCGCGCCAGCGCGCGGTGCTCGCCCTGGTGGACGGGGCGCGCACCGCGGCCGACATCTCCCACGTCCTCGGCAGGCCCGCCTTCCACACCCTGGTGGATCTGCGCAGACTCGCCGCCGCCGGCCTCGTACGGGCTGCGGCGCCGCGTCCTCTGCCGTCCGCCCCGGCCGTGCCCGCCTGGGCGGGCACGGCGTCGGCCGACGCCGATGTCGCCCTGTTACGCCGCCTCAGAGACGCGCTGGAGGCCCTGTGAGACGCGCGCTCCGCCAGCGCGCCGAGAGGAGACAGCTGATGACGGCCGAGGCAGAAGTCCTCGAAGAACTGCACCGGTTGAGGGCTCGCATGCCCCGCCTCACGGGTGCGCTCGCGGCGGGTGTCGACGGGCTCGTCCTCGCCCAGGACACCCCGGGCGTGGAGGCCGAGTCCCTCGCCGCGCTCACCGCCGCCTCGCTCGGTGTGGCCCTGCGCATGGCCGACGCGACGGGGCGCGGCGACCTCCGCGAACTCCTCGTGCGCGGCACGCACGGCTATGTGGCCACCTACGCGGCCGGCCCGTCAGCCGTCCTGACGCTGCTCGCGGACGACCAGGTCAGCGTCGGCCGCCTGCACCTGGAGGGCCGCCGCTCCGGGGCGCGTATCGGCGAACTCGTGGCGGACGTTCTGACACCCGTCGAACCGCGGCCCGCGCCCGACCGGCGCCAGCCACGGCCGTCGCCCCGGCAACAGCGGCTGCCGACACGCCCCGTACCGCCCCCGTCCGCTTCCTGACCGACTCCACCGCACACGCGCATCCCTCGAAAGGACCGACCATGGCCAACACCGAAGCCTCCCTCAAGGACGCCGTCACCTCGATCGAAGGCGCCACCGCCGCCGCGCTCGTCGACTACACGAGCGGGATGGCGCTCGGCACCATCGGCGGCAGCAAGGACTTCGACCTCGAAGTGGCCGCCGCGGGCAACACCGACGTCGTACGGGCGAAGCTCCGCACCATGGAGCACCTCGGCCTCAAGGACGAGATCGAGGACATCCTGATCACGCTCGGCACCCAGTACCACCTGATCCGCCTGCTGTCGGGGCGTTCCGGCAACGGCCTCTTCCTGTACCTGGTCCTCGACTCGAGCCGCGCGAACCTGGCGATGGCACGCCACCAGCTGAAGAGGATCGAGGTGGAGCTGGACGTCTGAGCCTCCTGGCCCTCCCGCCCGCTCAGGGACGGCGCCGCGCCCCGCTGGGTGCGGCGTCCCCCGCGCGCGGGGGCTCAGTCCTCCCAGTCCGAGGAGTCTCGCTCCTTGCGCGCCCCGAACCGCGGCATCCACCGCACCGCGTGCAGCGCGTTCACGCCGACGATGCCCGCCCAGGCGATCAGCAGGCCCGGCAGATCGGCGTTGACCACGGCGATCGCGGACAGCGGGATGGCGAGGACCAGGGAGACGATGCCGAAGCCGAAGCGCTCGCCCCAGCTGTCGCTGTCGCCGCGCGGTGAGCGCGTGCCCCGGGCGACGACCATCTGCTGCTCCGCCAGCTGCCGCCGGACCCGGCGGTCCACGGCACCGTCGAGGCGCTGCTCGACCTTGTCCAGGAACGAGTCGACCAGCGCGGACTCGTACTCTTCGCCGAGTTCCCTGCGTGCGTGCAGGGTGGCGTCGAGTTCCTTCTTGAGTTCGGCGTCACGGGCTTCCATACCGGCCAACGTTACGGAGCGAACCCCGCCGTGACAGTGGGGCTAGCCCCCCTCTTGTCCCTGGGCCGGGCCCTACTCGGCCGCCACCGGCTCACGCAGCGTCCGCTCGGGGATGTGCGCCGTGTTGCGCCGGGCCACGGCCCAGTACAGGACGGCCGGCACCACGAGGCCCACGATCCAGGAGATGTCGGCGCCGCCGAGCGGCCCGACGAGCGGACCCGTGTAGAAGGCCGTGGCGAGGAACGGGAGCTGGGCCAGGAGCCCGACGGCGTACACGGCGAGCGCGTCCCAGCGCCAGGCGCCGTAACGCCCGTGCGGGTCGGAGAGGGCCGGGATGTCGTACCGCTCCTTGGAGATCAGGTAGTAGTCGACCAGGTTGATCGCCGACCAGGGCGTGAAGAACGTCAGCAGGAACAGCAGGAAGTCCTTGAAGGACGACAGGAAGCTGTCCTTGCCGACCAGCGCGACCACCGTGCCCGCGATCATGATCAGCGCGATGTACGCGGTCCTGGCGCGCTGCGAGAGGACCTTCTGGCCCCGGAATCCGCTGACGCTCGTCACCATCGACATGAAGCCGCCGTACGTGTTGAGCACGTTGATGGTCAGCTTGCCGAGCGCGATCACGAAGTACAGGAACGAGGCGATGATCCCGGCGCCGCCGAGCCCGACCACGTAGCTGACCTGGTTGTCGAGGAACTTCTCGCCCGCGGTCGCCGCGACGAGGACGCCGAACGTCATCGACCACTGCGAACCGATCGCCGACCCGGACAGCGTCCACCAGAACGTGGCCTTCGCCGAGGTCGTGCGGGGCAGATAGCGCGAGTAGTCCGCGACGTACGGGCCGAAGGCGAGCTGCCAGGACGCGGAGAGCGAGATGGCGAGCAGGAACATCGGGGCGTCGAAGTGCACGTCGTGCAGCAGCGCGGACAGGTCGACCCGGTCCAGGAGCCGGATGCCGAGGTAGACGAAGGCGATCGCGCACACGATGCTGGCGACCCGGCCGAGCGCGTGGATGACGCGGTAGCCGACGGTCGCCATCGCGCCGGTGACCAGGGCGAACACGATGATGCCCGTGGTGTCGCCGGTGTGCGTGAGCTCACCGACCGCCTGCCCGGCGAGGACGCTGCCGCTGGCGAAGAACCCGACGTACATCAGGATCACCAGGAGCAGCGGGACGACCGCGCCGCGCACGCCGAACTGGGCGCGGGACTGGATCATCTGCGGCAGGCCGAGCCTCGGGCCCTGTGCCGAGTGCAGCGCCATGACGGCGCCGCCCAGCAGGTTGCCGACGACGAGACCGACGAGCGACCAGACCACGTCCCCGCCGAAGACGACGGCGAGTGCGCCCGTCACGACGGCGGTGATCTGGAGGTTCGCGCCGAGCCAGAGCGTGAACTGCGAGAACGCCGTGCCGTGGCGTTCCCCGTCGGGGACTACGTCGATGGAGCGCCGCTCCACGAGTGCTTCGGCCATGATCCGACTCTCCTTCAGCCCTTGCTCGTCTTGCTGATCCCGTGCTGGCGCGCGTACGCGTTCGCCACGTCCTCGGGGTCCTTCTTTTCCTTGTCCACCTGCCGGTTGAGCTCGGTGAGCTGCTCCGTCGTCAGGACGTTGCCCAGGCGCGCGAGCGCCTTGCGGACCGTCGAGTCGGCCTTGCGGTCGGCGACGAGCGGGACGACGTGCTGGCCGGGGACGAGGTTCTTGGGGTCGGTGAGGACGACCCAGTGGTTGTCGACGATGTCCGTGTCGGTGGTGAAGAGGTTCGCCACGTCGACGTCGCCCTTCTTCAGGGCGCCCTTGACGAGCGGCCCCGACGAGTCGAGGGACTTGAACTCCTTGAACTCGACGCCGTACACGTCCTTCAGGCCGACCGCGCCCACCTGGCGCTTCTTCACCTCGGGGGCGGCGCCGATGACGAGCTTGCCGTTGTGCTTCGCCAGGTCGGCGAGCGAGGTCAGCTTGTACTTCTTCGCCGTCTCGCTCGTGACGACGAACGCGTCGGAGTCCTCCGCCAGGCCGTAGGGCAGGATCTGCAGGCCCTTGGGCAGGGCGACGGCGAGGGCGTTCTGCATCTCGCCCTCCTCGGTGGCCGTCGACTTCGGGTCGAGGTAGTGCAGGAGGGCGCCCTGGTACTCGGGGAGCAGGTCGATGTCGCCGCCCTTGAGGGCGGGGATGAGGATCTCGCGGGTGCCGAGGTTGGGGCGCACCTTCGTCTTCACACCGGCCGCTTCGAGGGCCGCCGCGTACAGGTAGCCGAGCACCTGGTTCTCGGTGAAGTTGGCGGTGCCGATGGTGACGCCGTTCTTGCTGGAGCCACCGCCCCCGCCGCCCGAGCCCTGGCCGTCGAGAGAGGTGATGCCGCCGCCGCACGCGGCGAGCGCGGGGACGGAGGCTGCGGCGAACAGGCCGCCGAGGACAGTCCTGCGGTTCATCTTGCGTGCTCCTAGGCCGACTTGGCGGGACGGTGGCGGAAGAGGGCGCGCTGCAGTGCGGAGAGCCCGAGGTCGAGTACGACGGCGACGACCGCCACGAGGACGGCACCGCCGAGCACCTGCACGAGGTCGCGCTGGGCGAGCCCGTCGAAGACGTAGCGGCCGAGGCCACCGAAGGAGACGTACGCGGCGATGGTCGCCGTCGCGACGACCTGGATCAGGGCGAGCCGCAGGCCGGTCATGATCAGCGGCATCGCGAGCGGCAGCTCGACCTGGAACAGGACCTGGTGGCCGCGCATGCCCTGGCCGCGCGCCGCGTCCTTGACCTCCGGGTCGACGGCGGTCATGCCCGCGTAGGTGTTGGTGACGATCGACGGGACCGCGAGGGCCACGAGCGCGATGTAGACCGGCCACATCGACAGGCCGCTCGCCAGGAAGACGAGGACGACCAGGCCGACGGTCGGCAGCGCGCGGCCGAAGCTGGACAGGTTGATCGCGAGGAACGCGCCGCGCCCGGTGTGGCCGATGAGCAGGCCGAGCGGCAGGGCGATGACGGCCGCGATGAGCGTGGCGAGCAGCGAATACTGGAGGTGCTCGGCGAGGCGGTGCCCGATGCCGTCGGGGCCCGCCCACTGGTCGCCGTCGACCAGCCACGCGCCGAGGTTCTTGAAGAGCTCGTACATCTCAGGCACTCCTCCTGCGGCGGGTCCAGGGGGTCAGCACGTACTGCACGGCGACGAGGACCGCGTCCGCGGCGAGCGCGAGGAGCAGGGTCAGCACGACGCCGGCGATGACCGGGGTCGGGAAGTTGCGCTGGAACCCGTCGGTGAACAGCTGGCCGAGCCCGCCGTCACCGATGTACGTCGCCACGGAGACCAGGGAGATCGACATGACGGTCGCGATCCGCACCCCCGCCATGATCACCGGCAGCGCGAGGGGCAGTTCGACGGTGAGCAGGGTGCGCAGCGGGCGCGTCCCCATGGCCTTCGCGGCCTCCTTGGTCTTCGCCGGCACCGAGTCGAGGCCCTCGACGGTGTTCCGCAGGAGCACCACGAGCGTGTAGATCGTCAGGCCGATGACCGTGGTGGTGCGGGTGAGCCCGGAGACCGGGAGCAGCAGCACGAACACCGCGATCGACGGGATCGTGAACAGGACGTTCGAGAACCCGAGCAGGAAGCCGCGCAGCGGCTTGACGCGATGGGCGACGACGGCCAGCGGCAGCGAGATGACCAGGCCCAGCAGGACGGCGGACAGCGCTGCCTGGAGGTGCGAGACCGTGAGCGTGGTGAGGTCGGAGGTGTGCTCCGATATCCAGGACCAGTCGATGGTCATGAGGCCACGTCCGAGTCCTTCTGGACGGCGGCGGCGCTGGTGTCGTCGGCGGCGGCGTCGGCGTCCTTGGGCGTGTCCACGCGCGTGCCGGCGGCGATGTGGGCGAGGCCCGCGCGGTCGTGGATCTCGTCGCGGGACGTGACGCCCGTCAGGACGCCGTCCGCGTCGACCCGGGCCACGAGGCCGCCGGGCGCCGCGATCGACTCGTTCAGCGCCGACAGGAGCGAGTCGGTGTCCCGCAGCGGGCGCACCGGCACCTCGGCCGAGGTGCCCTCGTCGCGCCACAGCAGCGGCTTGCGGGCCGCGTCGAGGACCAGTTCCCAGCCGGTGCCCTCGGGGGCCGGCCCCTGGCCGACGTCCGCGAGCGTGGTCAGGGACAGCAGCTTCAGGCCGCGCTCGGCGCCCAGGAAGTCGGCGACGAAGTCGTCCGCGGGGCGGGCGAGCAGTTCGGCGGGCGGCGCGCACTGGACGAGGTGACCGCCCGTGCGGAAGACGGCTATCCGGTCGCCGAGCCGCACGGCCTCGTCGATGTCGTGCGTGACGAAGACGATGGTCTTGTTCAACTCCTGCTGGAGGCGCAGGAGTTCGTCCTGGAGCTGAGTACGGACGACGGGGTCGACCGCGCCGAACGGCTCGTCCATGAGCAGGACGGGCGGGTCGGCGGCGAGCGCGCGGGCCACGCCGACGCGCTGCTGCTGGCCGCCGGAGAGCTGGTGCGGGTAGCGCTTGCCGGCCTCGGCGGTGAGGCCGACGGTCTCCAGGAGCTCGGCCGCCCGCGCCCGCGCCTTGCGCCGGCCCCAGCCGAGCAGGAGCGGCACCGTCGCGATGTTGTCGAGGACGGTGCGGTGCGGGAAGAGGCCGGACTGCTGGATGACGTACCCGATGGAGCGGCGCAGCTCGGCCGCGTCCTGCTCGAGGACGTCACGGCCGCCGACGCGGATGGTGCCGGAGGTCGGGTCGACCATCCGGTTGATCATCCGCAGACTGGTCGTCTTGCCGCAACCGGAGGACCCGACGAAGACGGTCACGCCCCCTTCCGGCATGTCGAGCGTCAGGTCGTGCACTGCCGTCGTGCCGTTCGGGAAGCGTTTGTGGACCGTATCGAACTGGATCATGTGGAGTCCCCTTGCCCGGGCTGCATATCGTCATGCAGAGTTCTCTGTATCTGAATAAATTGTCAATGCCCCGGCGCACATCGCCCGGTAAATCGCTGGTTAACGCGACCGAGGGACGAGACAAAACGTCCGGTTGAGGAGGGTTTGGCGCACCATGTCGTCTCACATCGCGGACACCGCGGGTAAGCCCCGAATGACGGCCCCCCAGCGTCCCACGCCCGTCGTCGTGCTCGACGGGCACGGTCTCCCCGTGCCCGACGTCGTCCGCCTGGCAGACTCCGCCGCCAGGCCCGTCCCCGGCACCGACGCCATGAAACGCGTCGAGGAGTCCTGGAACGCCGCCCGCGAGATCGCCGCCTGGGGCCGCGTCTACGGCCGCTCCACCGGCGTCGGCGCGAACCGGAACGAGGACGTGCCCACCGAGGCCGCCGCCGACCACGGCCTGCGCCTGCTGCGCAGCCACGCCGGAGCCATCGGCGCCGAACTGCCCGCACGCCAGGTCCGCGCCATGCTCGCCGTCCGCGCCAACCAGCTCCTCGCCGGCGGCGCGGGACTGCGCCCCACCGTCGTCACGGCGCTCTGCGAAGCCCTGGAGACCGGCGCCTACCCGGTCGTCAACGAATTCGGCTCCGTCGGCACCGGCGACATCGCCGCCCTCGCCCAGATGGGCCTCGCCCTCGCCGGCGAACACCCCTGGCGCGGCGACGGCGCCCCCGAAGCCCAGCCCCTCGACAACAACGACGCCCTCGCCCTCATCAGCAGCAACGCCCTCACCCTCGGCCAGTCGGCCCTCGCCCTCCACGAACTGCGCGACCTGATCTCCGCCACCCAGCTCGTCGCCGCGCTCTCCCTGCTGGCCGTCGACGGCTCCTACGAGGCGTACGCCCTGCCCGTCCACGAGGCCCGCCACCACCGCGGCTCGTACGCCGTCGCCGCCCGCATGCGCACGATCCTCGGCGCCCCCGAACGCCCGACCCCGCCCCTCGGCCGCATCCAGGACCCGTACGGCTTCCGCTGCGTCCCCCAGATCCACGGCCCCGCCCAGGACGCCGCCGACGCCCTCGAAGACGTACTCACCGTCGAGATCAACGCCGCCGCCGAGAACCCCCTGATCTCCCCCCAGGACATGGCCGCCTACCACCACGGCGGCTTCTACATGGCCCAACTCGCCCTGGCGCTCGACCACTTCAGGCTCGCCATCGCCCAGGTCGCCCGGCTCTCCACGTCCCGTCTGTCCACCCTCAACGAACCCTCCTACACCCGCCTGCGCCCCTTCCTCGCCGACGGCGAACCCGCCTCGTCGGGCGTGATGATCCTCGAATACGCCGCCGGAGCGGCCCTCGGCGACCTGCGCGCCTTCGCCGCCCCCGCCTCGCTGGGCCACGCGGTCCTCTCCCGCGGCGTCGAGGAACAGGCCAGCTTCGCGTCCCTCGCCGCCCGCCAGACCCTGCGCGTCTGCGAGGCCTACCGCCTCGTCGTCGGCTGCGAACTGGTCGCCGCGGTAAGGGCGTTGCGCCAGCGCGACATGCGCCCCGACCCCGAACTCCCGGTCGGCCGGGCCTTCGCACTCGCGGATTCGGTCCTCGACCCGGACGCCACCGACCGTCCCCTGACGGAAGATGTCACCCGGGCCGCGGCGGGACTCCTGGACAGCTTCACCCGCATCGCCGACGGAACAGACACACCACACGGACATGACGGAACCGGGGGAACGGAATGAACGACAGCCCTGCCGCACGACTCCAGCAGCTCTTCGAGGTACACCGCCTGACACCCACTCAGCGCCGCATCGCGCACTGCATGGTGCGCCGCGCCGCCGACGTCCCGTTCCTCTCCTCCGTCGAACTCGCCGAGCTCGCCGGGGTCAGCCAGCCCTCCGTCACCCGCTTCGCCGTGGCACTCGGCTTCGACGGCTACCCCGCCCTGCGCAAACACCTGCGCGAGGTCGCCCCCGCCGAACCCCCCACGGCCACCTCGGCCAACGAGTACCAGCAGGCCGTCGAGGCCGAGATCGAGAACCTCCGCCACCTCGCGCAGCTCCTCGCCGACCCCGCCCCCGTCGAACGCGCGGGCCGCCTCCTCGCCGACTCCCGCCCGCTCCTCGTCCTCGGCCTGCGCGCCGCCGCCTCCCAGGCCTACGGCTTCTCGTACTTCGCGGCGAAGGTCCACCCCGACGTACGGCTCCTCGACGAGGGCGGCACGATGCTCGCCGACCGCATCGACGCCGCGGTCCGCGCCGGAGCCAGCGCCCTCCTCTGCTTCGCGCTGCCCCGCCACCCAAAAGAGGTCGTCGACGCGCTCGCCTACGCCAAGTCGGCCGGCCTCACCGTGATCACCGTCGCCGACTCGGCCTTCGCCCCCGTCGCCAAGCACTCGGACCTGCTCCTGCCCGCCGCGGTCGGCGAGGGCCTCGCCTTCGACACGGCGTGCTCACCGATGCTGCTCGGACGCGTGCTCCTGGAAGCGATGTGCGACAACCTGCCCGAGGCACAGGCCCGCCTGGAGGAATTCGACACACGCGCCACAGAGCGGGGCCTGTTCGTCGAGTAGAGGAGTGTTGCGCGGGGACCGCCGCACCCCCGTTGACGGGGGGCGGGACGACGGCGGTCCCCGCGAAGGACACGGAACCGGGTCAGGGCCGGGTCACCGCGTCCGCAGGCGTCCGTGGAGGTCCGGGAGCCGCTCCGGAGGTCCTTGACGCCGCTACGGTGCCGGCCTGGGCGGGGAGCCGCTCCCACCCCTGCCGACACCCACCAATGTGCCGGACCCGTGTTAAGCGGGTGCTGCGCGCACGTGACGCGCTCGTACCGATTGCACGAACCCGCTCCCGTTTACTTCCCGCCGCTCTTCGCGAGGAAGGACAGCAGGTCCTGACGGCTGACCACGCCCTTGGGCTTGCCCTCCACCAGGACGATCGCCGCGTCCGCGGAACCGAGCACGGCCATCAGGTCCTCCACCGGCTCACCCGAGCCGACCTGCGGCAGCGGCGCCGACATGTGCTTCTCGAGCGGGTCGCCGAGCGAGGCGCGCTGTGTGAACAGCGCGTCGAGCAGCTCCCGTTCGACGACGGACCCGATGACCTCGGCGGCCATCACGTCCGGGTGCCCGGCTCCCGGCTTCACGATGGGCATCTGCGAGACGCCGTACTCGCGGAGCACCTCGATGGCCTCACCGACGGTCTCCTCCGGGTGCATGTGGACGAGCGACGGGAGGGCGCCGCCCTCCTTGTCCTGGAGCACGTCGCCCACGCGCGCGCTCGTGCCGGTGTCGGCGAGGAAGCCGTAGTCGGCCATCCACTCGTCATTGAAGATCTTGCTCAGGTACCCGCGCCCGCTGTCCGGCAGCAGGACGACGACCACGCCGTCCGGGCCGAGGCGTTCCGCCACGCGGAGGGCCGCTACGACCGCCATGCCGCAGGAGCCGCCGACGAGGAGGCCCTCCTCCTTCGCGAGGCGGCGGGTCATCTGGAAGGAGTCCTTGTCGGAGACCGCGACGATCTCGTCCGCGACCGTGCGGTCGTACGCGGTCGGCCAGAAGTCCTCGCCCACGCCCTCCACGAGGTACGGGCGGCCGGAGCCGCCGGAGTACACCGAGCCCTCCGGGTCGGCGCCGATGACCTGTACGCGGCCTTCACTCACGTCCTTCAGATAGCGGCCGGTGCCGGAGATCGTGCCGCCCGTGCCCACGCCCGCCACGAAGTGCGTGATCTCGCCCTCCGTCTGCTCCCACAGCTCGGGGCCGGTGGAGTGATAGTGCGAGAGGGGGTTGTTGGGGTTGCTGTACTGGTCCGGCTTCCAGGCGCCGGGCGTCTCACGCACGAGCCGGTCGGAGACGTTGTAGTACGAGTCCGGGTGCTCGGGGTCGACGGCGGTCGGGCAGACGACGACCTCGGCGCCGTACGCGCGCAGCACATTGATCTTGTCGGTGCTCACCTTGTCGGGGCACACGAAGATGCACTTGTACCCCTTCTGCTGCGCCACGATGGCCAGGCCGACCCCCGTGTTGCCGCTGGTCGGCTCCACGATCGTGCCGCCGGGCTTGAGGGCGCCGCTCTCCTCCGCCGCCTCGATCATGCGCAGGGCGATGCGGTCCTTGACCGAACCGCCGGGGTTGAAGTACTCGACCTTGGCCAGGACGGTCGCCTGAATGCCTTCGGTCACGCTGTTGAGCCTCACGAGCGGGGTGTTGCCGACGAGGCTGATCATCGAGTCGTGGAATTGCACCGTTGTCTCCGGGCTGCGATGGATCTGCGAGGGATCCGCGATGTGATGTGCGGTCAGCGTAAGCCGAGTGCCGCCCCTTCACCGCCTGTTGCGATTGGCCGACCGTGCTCACGGGGCAATGACTGGATGTACGGCTGAAAAGGACTACGCAGAGGCAGGTGGCTGCGACGTATGTCGAGGGCGAGGGTGGCACGGCGGATCGCCGCGGGCGCGGCGTACGGCGGCGGCGGTATCGGTCTGGTCGGCGCGGCCGCGGTCGGTCTGGTGATCGCGGAGGTCCAGCTGGCGAAGCGGCAGGTGGGCAATCACGGCAGGGGGAGCGTGCAGGTCCCCTCAGCGAACGGTCTGTACGGGAGGGTGTTCGCCGAGCGTCCGGCCACGGAGGTGGCGGAGACGGAGCCGCTGCGGTTCGCGATGCTGGGGGACTCGACGGCGGCGGGGCAGGGCGTGCACCGGGCCCGGCAGACCCCGGGCGCGCTGCTCGCCTCGGGGCTCGCGGCGGTGGCCGAGCGGCCGGTGGAGCTGCGCAACGTGGCGTTGCCGGGCGCCAGGTCGGACGATCTGGACCGGCAGGTCGCGGTGATCCTCTCGGATCCGGACTGGGTGCCCGACGTGTGCGTCGTGATGATCGGCGCGAACGACGTGACGCACCGGATGCCGGCGACCCGGTCGGTGCGTCATCTGTCGGCGGCGGTGCGCAGGCTGCGTACGGCGGGTGCGGAGGTGGTCGTGGGGACGTGCCCGGATCTGGGCACGATCGAGCCGGTGAACCAGCCGCTGCGGTATCTGGCGCGGCGCGCTTCGCGGCAGCTGGCGGCGGCGCAGACGATCGGCACGGTGGAGCAGGGCGGGCGCACGGTGTCGCTGGGCGACCTGCTCGGCCCGGAGTTCCTGGCGAACCCGCGGGAGTTGTTCGGTCCCGACAACTTCCACCCGTCGGCGGAGGGGTACGCGACGGCGGCGATGGCGGTGCTGCCGACGCTGTGCGCGTCGCTGGGGCTGTGGCCGGAGGAGGAGCGTCCGGACGTGTCGCGGCGCGAGGGTTTCCTGCCGGTGGCCAGGGCGGCGGCCCAGGCGGCGGGAGAGGGCGGTACGGAGGTGACGGCCGCGATGCCGACGGGCCCGCGGGGTCCTTGGGCTCTGCTGAAGCGCCGCAGGCGCAGGCGGGTGGCGACGCAGGATCCGACGCCGCTGGACATCCAGCCGTTTCACTGACGCCCCTACCCCGACATCGCCCTGAGCAAGCGCTTAGAAAAATGCGTCAGGCATCACATGCGCACACCGGTGACCTGGACGGTACGTACAGGTAACTTCCCTCACGGTCCTGCCTTTAGCTCGTAGGCGAACAGCCCGTACGCGTAGACCTCTTGGAGCCTTGATGCCCGAAGCCGTGATCGTCTCGACCGCCCGCTCCCCCATCGGCCGCGCGTTCAAGGGGTCCCTCAAGGACCTGCGCCCGGACGATCTGACCGCCACGATCATCCAGGCCGCGCTGGCCAAGGTCCCTGAGCTCGACCCGCGGGACATCGACGACCTGATGCTCGGCTGCGGTCTGCCCGGCGGCGAGCAGGGCCACAACCTGGGCCGCATCGTGGCCGTGCAGATGGGCATGGACCACCTGCCGGGATGTACGGTCACCCGCTACTGCTCCTCGTCACTGCAGACCAGCCGCATGGCGCTGCACGCCATCAAGGCCGGCGAGGGCGACGTCTTCATCTCGGCCGGTGTCGAGATGGTGTCGCGCTTCGTGAAGGGCAACTCGGACTCGCTGCCGGACACGCACAACCCGCTGTTCGCCGAGGCGGAGGCCCGTACGGTCGCCGTCGCCGAGTCCGAGGGCGCCTCGTGGCACGACCCGCGCGAGGACGGCCTCGTCCCGGACGCGTACATCGCGATGGGCCAGACCGCCGAGAACCTGGCGCGGACGAAGGGCGTCACGCGCGCGGACATGGACGCGTTCGGTGTGCGTTCGCAGAACCTGGCCGAGCAGGCCATCAAGAACGGCTTCTGGGAGCGGGAGATCACCCCGGTCACCACCCCCGACGGCACGGTCGTCTCGCAGGACGACGGCCCGCGCGCGGGTGTCACGCTGGAGGGCGTCTCGGGCCTGAAGCCGGTGTTCCGCCCCGACGGCCTGGTCACGGCGGCCAACTGCTGCCCGCTCAACGACGGCGCCGCGGCCCTCGTGATCATGTCCGACACGAAGGCCCGCGAGCTCGGTCTGACGCCGCTCGCCCGCATCGTCTCCACCGGCGTCTCGGGCCTGTCCCCCGAGATCATGGGCCTCGGCCCGGTCGAGGCGTCGAAGCAGGCGCTGAAGCGCGCCGGGCTCGGCATCGGCGACATCGACCTGGTCGAGATCAACGAGGCGTTCGCCGCGCAGGTCATCCCCTCCGCGCGTGACCTCGGCATCGACGAGGACAAGCTGAACATCAACGGTGGCGCGATCGCCGTGGGTCACCCCTTCGGCATGACGGGCGCCCGCATCACCGGCACCCTGATCAACAGCCTCCAGTTCCACGACAAGCAGTTCGGTCTGGAGACCATGTGCGTCGGCGGCGGCCAGGGCATGGCGATGGTCATCGAGCGCCTCAGCTGAACCTGGTGACCTGAGGGGCGGGGTTGCGCCTCTGCTGAATCGTGATCCAATCTCCCCCAGGATGTGACGTATCTCCTGGGGGAAACGGTTTACGCAGGTCAGCAGGGCCCCCAGGGCATAACACCCCTAAACACCCGGCCAAAAGAACTGTCCATTTCGTGACGTAATGCACTGACAGCGGGATGGTCCAGGCTTCAAGCTGATGTAGGAAGTCGGGGGTCGACTTGAAACCGGGAGTACGTCAGTGAGCGCCATGCCTCTTGCTCTGCTCATCACCACGGCCGCCGCCACGGCCGTGGGCGCCGCTGCCCTGCACACCGTCCACGGACTGCGCAGGCAGATCACCGAACTACGGGACGAGCTCGCCCATGACCGCGCCATCGGCGCCGGTCGTGGCGTGCCCGCCGCGCGCACCACGCCCGACACCGAAGAGATACGTGCGGCCGTCGCCGACGCCCTCGCGGAGGAGCGGGAGCGCGAGCTCGCCGAGGCGCGCGCCTTCTGGGCCGCGCAGGAGGCGCGGGACGCTTCCGACGCGCCGTCCATGCTCGGCGGCGCGCTGGGTCTCGGTGACGATCTGTTCATGCCGCGCCAGGCCGATTTCGCGGGCCTGGAGCCGGGTCTCGCGGCGGGCCTCGAGCCCGTGGTGGAGCCGGCCGACGCGGGCGCCGACGAGTTCTCCGGGGAGTCCGCGGAGCTCGCGGCCGCCCGTCGCCGTCACCCCTCGCACCCCGACTTCGTGCCGGTGCAGTCGCCCGTCTCGGGCGGGAGCAGCAACCACGAGCGGACGGTGGCGTGCCTGGAGGAGCTGGCCGAGGCCCGCACCGCCCTGGCCGATGTGCGCCCGGGGCCGCTCGGCACGCTCGACGTGTACGTCTTCGTGGACGGCACGACGCTCTGCATGACCCCCGGCCACCGCGAGACCGCGGAGCAGCTGGCCGCGGCGCTGCGCGAGGGCGAGAGCCCCGTGCTGCTGGGCGGCTCGGGCGTCTCGGGCGCGTACGCGCTCACGTTCACCTGCGGCCGCGAGAACGTCTACATCCTGGCCGACCGGGTCATAGCCTCCGTCTGAGCGCCCCCGCTCGGCCTCCAGCCCCACACATCGAGAACGCAGCACGTCGAGATCGCACATCGAGAACGCATGACGAGAACGCGCCGGGTCGGCTCACACCCCGGCGCGTTTTTGTGCCTCCTCGACAAGCGCGAGCGCCTCGGCCAGCTGGGCGGGTTCCTGAAGGACGACGGACAGATCGCGCGCGGCGACGGTGATCTGGTCGGACCCGGCGAACATCCCGGCGTCCGGCATCTCCCGTACGGGTCCCTCCGGGTCCTCCAGGCGCTGCGCCCAGGCGGACAGTTCCCTGGCGAGGGCGAGCGCCTCGGCGGCGGCCCCCCGCTGGAGCCTGCTCTGCGGGGCGGCGCGCAGCCGGTCGGCGAATCGGTCCACTGCGTCCGTCAACGGCGTCGTATCGAGCATGCCGCGACCCTATGCGCCTTCCCTCGACTGTTGCCAACAACCGAACGCTCAGGCACGGTGGCCTGAAGGACCGGCTACATCGCAACGCGTCCGGAGGCGCCGATGTCCCAAGTGTTCTCGCAGGAGACCCACCAGAATCTGCTGGCTCGCATCCCCCACTGCACCGGTCGTGAGATCTCCGACTGGTTGCGCACCGTCGAGGAAGGCCCCTGCTTCCTCCGTTTCGAAGACAAGGTCAGCTGGCTGCGCGGGGAGCACCACCTCGCGTACGGCCATGCCAAGGCGATCATCCACGAGTACGACCTGCGGCGGGCCGCCCGCCGCCTGGGCTGAGCGTTCCACCCCCGACCCATCCGTCCCCAAGACAGCCGCACCTATGAAAAGGGCCCGCACACCGTCGGTGCGCGGGCCCTTCTGCAGCTGACGGCCTGACGGCCTGACAGCCAAGTGATCAGTCGTTGCCCTGCAGGATCGCGATGAGGCGCAGGAACTCGAGGTAGATCCAGACCAGCGTCATCGTGAGGCCGAAGGCCGCGAGCCAGGCCTCCTCGCGCGGGGCGCCGTACGCGATGCCGTCCTCGACCTGCTTGAAGTCGAGGGCGAGGAAGCACGCGCCGAGCAGCACGCCGATGATGCCGAAGACGATGCCGAGGCCGCCGCTGCGGAAGCCGAGGCCGTCACCGCCGCCGAAGACGGCGAACAGCAGGTTCACCGCCATGAGCAGGATGAAGCCCATGGCCGCGGCCATCACGAAGCCGTAGAAGCGGCGGTTGACGCGGATCCAGCCGGCCTTGTACGCGACGAGGACGGCCACGAAGACCGCCATCGTGCCGAGCACGGCCTGCATGGCCGCGCCGCTCGCGATGTGGTTGTCGACGATGCTCGACAGGACGCCGAGGAAGACACCCTCGAGCGCCGCGTACGCGAGGATCAGCGGCGGGGACGCCTTGCGCTTGAACGACTGGACGAAGCCGAGCACCATCGCGACGAGGCCTGCGCCGATCGCGATGCCGTACGACTTGTTGATGTTCGCGGCGTCGACCGGCAGCAGCGCCCACGCGAGCGCGGCCGTCACGACGAGGACGCCGAGCGTGGTGGCCGTGCGCATGACGACGTCGTCCATCGTCATGCGGCCGGTGGTGGCCGGGGCCTGCGGCGGAGCGCCGTGCTGCAGGTCCTGCTGGGCGTAGGGGTTCTGCGCGTACGGGTTGTTGCCGGCGTAGGGGTTGCCCTGGGTGCCGACTGCGGGTCCCCCGGCCTGCGGCTGCGCGTTGAAGCCCGCGTAGCCGTTGTCGCGGCTGAACCCCCGTCGCGAGAAGACCGGGTTACTGCTCCTCATCTCACTCCTCCATAGCCACCCTGCGCGGCCTTGGCTCAAGGGTAATAGGCAGGCAAAGACCCCAGCCTAGTGCTCAGGGAGGATCTTTCCCATCCTGTTACCCGCAACGTCCGGGGCATGCCCGGTGTTCCTCCGAACGAGCGCCGGTCGGTCGCGTCTCGTGCAGTCATGCGGGCTCAGTCGAGCGGGAAGCCCGTGTAGCCCTCGGCGAGGTCGGTGCCGGCGGCGCGTGAGGCCGTGATCCGGTCGAGGCGGGCACGCTGGATGCGGTCGTCGAAGGGCGTCGCGTCGGGCGCGCGGTGCAGCATCGTCGTCATCGCGTACGAGAACCGCTCGGCCTGCCAGACACGGCGCAGGCAGGTCTGCGAGTAGGCGTCGAGGCGCTCGGTGGAGCCGGTCTCGCGGGAGTGGGTCAGGGCGCGGGCGAAGGTGACGACGTCGCCGACGGCGAGGTTGAGGCCCTTGGCGCCGGTCGGCGGGACGATGTGGGCGGCGTCCCCGGCGAGGAAGAGGCGTCCGTGGCGCATCGGCTCGTGGACGTAACTCCTCATCGGGGTGACGGACTTGGAGGTGATGGTGCCGCGCTCCAGCCGCCAGCCGTCCGAGGTCTCCAGGCGGCGGTCGAGTTCGTCCCAGATCTCCTCGTCGCTCCAGTCCTGGGCGTTCACCGCCTCGGGGACCTGGAGGTAGGCGCGGGTTATGGACGGGGACCTCATGGAGAGGAGGGCGAAGCCGCGGTCGTGGCGGGCGTAGACCAACTCGTCGTGGGACGGGGCGACATCGGCGAGGATGCCGAGCCAGCCGAAGGGGTACGTGCGCTCGAAGACCTGGGAGACGTCTGCGGGTACGGCCTTGCGGCCCACGCCCCACGAGCCGTCGCAGGCGACGACGTAGTCGCAGTCGAGGACGTCCTCGCGGCCCTCGTGGCGGAAGCGGACTCCGGGGCGCTCGGTCTCGGCACCCTCGACGGCCAGCGCCTGCGCCTCGAAGAGGAGCGGGCCTCCCTCTGCGAGCTGGAGGGCGATGAGGTCCTTGCACACCTCGGTCTGGGCGTAGACCATCACGGACCTGCCGCCGGTCAGGGCGGGGAAGTCGACGCGGTGGCGGCGCTTGTCGAAGCGCAGCTCGATGCCGTCGTGCGGCAGGCCCTCACGGTCCATGCGTTCCGCCGCGCCGGCCGCGCGCAGTACGTCGACGGTGCCCTGCTCCAGGATCCCGGCGCGCTGGCGCTGTTCGACGTACGCGCGGTCGCGGCTCTCCAGGACGACGCAGTCGATTCCGGCGTTGTGCAGGAGCCGGGCGAGGAGCAGTCCGGCAGGGCCCGCTCCGATGATGCCGACGGTGGTGCGCATGGATACCTTCTTTTTCGCTCAGCCTTGTTCGCGTGGTGAACTTTCGTTCATAATGTGCTCAGCGGAGTCTCCGCCCGACCCGGACCGCTGTCAACGGTCCCGGGACACGGAAAACGGCACCGCGGGCTCTTGGGGCACGAAAAACGCCGCGGCGATCGGATTCGATCGACACGCGGCGACAGGAGACGGCGAAGCCGGAGCGGAGAGGCGAAGAGAAGGGGGGAGGGGAAGTGGGAGGTGCCCGGAACCGGACTTGAACCGGTACGCCCGCGAAGGGGCAGCGAGGTTTAAGCTCGCCGTGTCTGCATTCCACCATCCGGGCAGGCCGTGGGCTCCGCAACGAGGTCCTGAGCCTATCGGGACAGATCCCCCGAACAGCGGAACGCCCGCTCGATGTTGTCTTATTTTATTGACGTCTGAGGGTGCATCAGACCACGGTAGCCGTCATCCGCACATGCCGCAGGCGCTTTCACGTCCGTCGGCGCCCCCTCCCCCGTCACTACGGATTGACGGGATTTCACCTCCCGAAGTGATCTTCGCTCTCAGGGTCGCGGGTCATCCCCAGGTATGACCCGGGCGTCTTCGGTCCCCCCGAAGTCGCCCCCAGGAACCGGAACTGCGGCTGACTTCACGGCCCGATACGGCCACGACGATGGAGGGGTCCCTCCAACGGGACCCCGTCCCCACCCGTCGTCCGACAGGAGCACCCTTCCGTGACCACCACTCCCATCGCCGGCAAGGCCACCGCAGTGGCCGCGCGCGCCACGGATCTGTCCAAGGTCTACGGACAGGGCGAGACCCAGGTGGTCGCGCTCGACCGGGTCTCCGTCGACTTCCGACAGGCCGAGTTCACCGCGATCATGGGCCCCTCCGGGTCCGGCAAGTCGACCCTGATGCACTGCGTCGCCGGCCTCGACAACTTCTCGTCGGGCTCCGTCCGGATCGGCGACACCGAGCTGGGCACCCTGAAGGACAAGCAGCTCACCAAGCTCCGCCGGGACAAGATCGGCTTCATCTTCCAGGCGTTCAACCTGCTGCCCACCCTGACGGCCCTGGAGAACATCACGCTCCCCATGGACATCGCGGGCCGCAAGGCGGACAAGCAGTGGCTGGAGAACGTGATCACGATGGTGGGCCTGGCGGACCGGCTCGGCCACCGGCCCTCGCAGCTCTCCGGCGGCCAGCAGCAGCGCGTGGCCGTCGCCCGCGCCCTGGCCTCCCGGCCCGAGATCATCTTCGGTGACGAGCCGACCGGAAACCTGGACTCGCGCTCCGGCGCCGAGGTCCTCGGCTTCCTGCGCAACTCCGTGCGCGAGCTGGGCCAGACCGTCGTCATGGTCACCCACGACCCGGTCGCCGCGGCGTACGCGGACCGCGTGATCTTCCTCGCGGACGGCCGCGTCGTCGACGAGGTGTACGGCCCGACGGCCGACTCGGTCCTGGACCGGATGAAGCAGTTCGACGCCAAGGGCCGTACCAGCTGACGCCCGCCCGCACAGCCGCCGCCCCGCCGCCGCCTCGACGCCTCGTCGCCGTACCCCTGGACTGAGTAACCCATGTTCCGTACCGCCTTGCGCAATGTGTTCGCGCACAAGGCCAGGCTCCTGATGACCGTGCTCGCCGTCATGCTCGGCGTCGCCTTCGTCTCCGGCACCCTGGTCTTCACCAACACCATCTCCGACGCCTTCCAGAAGAGCTCCGCCAAGGGCTTCGACCAGGTCGACGTCGCCATCACGCCCAAGAGCGCCGAGTCGAAGGGCGACAAGGTCGCCAAGGACCCCAAGCTCACGCAGGCCACCCTCGACCGGGCCGCGAGGACGCCGGGCGCCGCGTCCGCGATCGGCGTCGTCAGCGGCTTCGCGGCCGTCGCCGACAAGGACGGCAAGCTCGTCGGGAACGGCTTCTCCACCCAGGGCGCCAACTACTGGGGCTCCCCCGAGAACACGGACCCGCGCTACCCCCTCAAGAGCGGCAGGGCGCCCAGCGGCAAGGACGAGGTCGCGCTCGACTCGCAGACCGCGAAGCGCGCGGGCTACAAGGTCGGCGACACCGTACGGATGTCCATCGACGGGCCCGTCCTGACGCCCACCGTCACCGGCATCTTCACCACCGAGGACGGCAACGTCGCGGCTGGCGGCAGCCTCGCCCTGTTCGACACGGCGACCGCGCAGCAGCTCCTGCACAAGCAGGGCTCGTACGACGAGATCGACGTGAAGGCCGCCGCCGGCACCAGCCAGACCGCCCTGCGCAGCGCGCTCGACAAGGCCCTGCCGAAGGGGCAGGCCGAGACCACGACCGGCAAGCAGCTCGCCGACGACCAGGCCGAGCAGATCTCGTCCAGCATGGGCTCGATGAAGTCGAGCCTGCTGGTCTTCGCCGGTATCGCGCTGTTCGTCGGCGTCTTCATCATCGCCAACACGTTCACGATGCTCGTCGCCCAGCGCACCAAGGAACTCGCGCTCATGCGGGCCGTCGGCGCCTCGCGCAGGCAGGTCACGCGCTCCGTGCTCGCGGAGGCGTTCGTCGTCGGCGTGGTCGCGGCCGTCACCGGTCTGGCGGCGGGCATCGGCATCGGCGCCGGGATGCGCTCCCTGATGGGCGCGACCGACGCGCAGATCCCCGACGGGCCGCTCGTGGTCTCGCCCGGCACGATCGCCACGTCCCTCGCCGTCGGTGTCGTCATCACGATGCTGGCCGCGTGGCTGCCGGGCCGCCGCGCCGCGAAGATCCCGCCGGTCGCGGCGATGAGCAGCGTGCACGCCACGGCGACCACCCGCTCCCTCGTCGTACGGAACACGGTCGGCGCGCTGTTCGCGGCGGCCGGCATCGCCTCCTCGCTGTACGCGACGACGATGAGCGACGGCACGTCGGCGCAGGCCCCCCTGGGCCTCGGCGCGGGCCTCCTCGTGATCGGTGTCTTCGTCCTCACCCCGCTGCTCTCCCGCCCGCTGATCGCGGCCGCGGGGCCGGTCCTGCGCGTCTTCGGGATCTCCGGGAAGCTGGCCCGGCAGAACGCCGTCCGCAACCCGCGCCGCACCGCCGCGACCGCCTCCGCCCTGATGATCGGCCTCACGCTGATCACCGGCATGACGGTCATCGCGGGCAGCGCCCAGCAGGCCATCGACAAGATGGCGTCGTCCGCCCTCAAGGCCGACTACGTCGTCTCCATGGCGAACATGAACTCCCTGTCCCCCGAGGTCGCCGGCAAGCTCGCGAAGGTCGACGGCGTCACCGCCACCAGCGGCCTGGGCAACTCGCCCTCGCGCATCGACGGACAGACCGAGTTCCTGACCGGCGTGAACGGCGCGACCATCGGTTCCCTGACCGACCTCAAGGTCGACAACGGCACCTTCCGGATCGGCGGCCGTGACGTCGTCGTGGACGACAAGACCGCGAAGGACCACGGCTGGCGCACCGGCTCGACGTTCACCACGAACTTCGAGGACGGCAAGAAGCAGCAGCTGACCGTCGCCGGGGTCTACGAGGGCAACGACATGATGCGCGGCATCATGCTGGACTCCGCCGTCCTGACCCCGCACGTCGCGGACCCCTCCGACATGCAGGTCATGGTGAAGACCGACGGCGGCACGTCCGCCGCCGCAAAGGACCGCATCGCGAAGGCGCTCGGCGACAACCCGGCGATCCTCGTCCAGGACAAGCAGGACATCTCAAACGCGATCTCGAAGATGTTCACGCTGATGCTGAACATGCTCTACGGCCTGCTGGCCATGGCGGTCGTCGTCGCCGTCCTCGGCGTCATCAACACCCTCGCCATGTCGGTCTTCGAGCGCTCGCAGGAGATCGGCATGCTGCGGGCGATCGGCCTCGACCGCAAGGGCATCAAGCGCATGGTGCGCCTGGAGTCGCTGGTGATCTCGCTGTTCGGCGGGGTGCTCGGCGTCGGCCTCGGCGTGTTCTTCGGCTGGGCGGCGGGCAAGCTGATGGCGACGTCCCTGACGACGTACGAGCTGGTCCTGCCCTGGGGCCGGATCGGGATCTTCCTCGCGCTGGCCGCCCTCGTCGGCATCCTGGCGGCCCTGTGGCCGGCCCGCCGCGCGGCGCGCCTGAACATGCTCGCGGCCATCAAGTCCGAGTAACGAAACGGCGGATGGGGCGCACCGGCCGAGTGCCGGTGCGCCCCATCCGTGTGTCCGGGCCGTCAGTTCCAGGTACGCGCCCTCAGGGGCGTACCTGGCTCGCCCGACAGGGGCGTCTTCACGGCGAGGATCTGGTTCACGCCGATCTTGTTGCGCTCGAAGCTCAGCGCGGACGCGGCCATGTAGAGACGCCAGATACGGGCCCGGCCGGGGCTCGTCAGTTTCACGGCCGCGGGCCAGTGGGCCTCCAGGTTGGCGACCCAGCGGCGCAGCGTGAGCGCGTAGTGCTCCCGGATCGCCTCCAGGTCCCTGACCTCGAACCCAGCCTGCTCCAGGAGCCCGGTGGTCGTGCCGACCGGCGCGAGCTCCCCGTCCGGGAAGACGTAGGCGTCGATGAACTCGTCGACCTCGTACGTCGACTCGTCCTTCTGGGGGCGCCGCGCGATCTGGTGGTTGAGGAGCCTGCCGCCCGGCTTGAGGAGGGCGTAGAGCGCCTCGGCGTACTCCAGGTACCGCTCGGAGCCGACGTGTTCGGCCATACCGATGGACGAGATCGCGTCGAAGGGGCCGTCACGCACGTCGCGGTAGTCCTGGACCCGGATCTCCACCCGGTCGGTGAGCCCTTCCTCCGCGACCCTCTTACGGGCGTACGCGGCCTGCTCCTGCGAGAGCGTCACGCCGACGACGCCGACGCCGTACTCGCGGGCGGCGTGGATGGCCATGGAGCCCCAGCCGCAGCCGACGTCGAGCAGGCGCTGACCGGGCGCCAGGCCGAGCTTGCGGGAGATGAGTTCGAGCTTGTCGCGCTGGGCGTCCTCGAGGGTGCCGTCCGGCGAGTCCCAGTACGCGCACGAGTAGACCATCGAGGGGCCGAGGACCAGCTCGTAGAAGTCGTTGCCGACGTCGTAGTGGTGGCTGATGGCCCGTCGGTCGCTGCCCTTGGTGTGCAGATGGAGGCGGCCGCGCCTGCGCATCTCCTCGCCGGGCGGGGCGGGCGGCAGGAAGGGCCCGGCGAGCTTGACCAGCTCGGCGGCGGCGGCCCTGACCCGGGGCTCCTTCAGGGCCTCGACGAGGCTCCTGCTGTCGTCCTCGGGGCGCTCCCAGATGAGCCCGGCCATCCGGCCGAGGGCGTCGTACAGATCGCCCTCCACGTCCAGGTCACCGGCCACCCAGGCACGGGCCAGGCCGAGTTCCCCCGGCTTCCACAACAGACGGCGCAGGGCACGGCGGTTGCGTACGACGAGAGTGGGTCCGTCGGGCGGCCCGGCCTCCGAACCGTCCCAGGCGCGAAGCCTTACGGGAAGCGGTACTCCGAGTAGCTGTTCGGCGAGGTTCTTCAGCCGCTGTGCGGCGTCCTGCATGGCGCACACCTCCGTAATGGGAGACGATCCCGGAATCGTCCAACACCACGTAAACACCAACGGGGCGCTCTCGCAGTCCCGTTACTGCGTTACGGATCGGCAAAATACGTGTAGCAGGCACGTATATCGGCGGGTCAGGGCGCGGTCCGGGCGGTTCGGGGAACGCCGAAGGGGCCGTTCAGGAACACCGAAGGGGCGGTTCCGGGAACGCCGAAGGGGCGCTCGCACCACGGATGGCGAGCGCCCCTTCAGGGGTGTTACTGGACCGGGGTCGAGGTCAGGAGGCCTTGGCCTTCTCCTCGACCTTCGGCGCCTCGGCGGCCGGCTTGGGCGCCGGAGCCGGCTTGGCGGCCTCGTAGAACTCCTCGCGGGGAGACTCAAGGGCACCGAGCGCGGTGATGTCGCGCTTCTGGAACATGTTGAGCGTCCACTCGGCGATCACGCGGGTCTTGCGGTTCCAGGTCGGCATGGCGAGCCCGTGGTAGCCACGGTGCATGTACCAGGCGAGACGGCCCTTGAGCTTGATCTTCATCTTGCCCATGACGATCATCGCGACGCCCTTGTGCAGGCCGAGACCCGCGACAGCACCCTTGTTGGCGTGCTTGTACTCCTTCTGCGGGAAGCCCCGCATGCCGGAGACCACGTTGTCGCCGAGGACGACGGCCTGGCGCATGGCGTGCTGGGCGTTCGGCGGGCACCAGGCGTTCGGGTTGCCCCCGGCGCGGCCGACGAGGTCCGGCACCTGGGCGTTGTCGCCCGCGGCCCAGATGTAGTCCGTGCCCTGCACCTGGAGGGTGGCGGCGGTGTCCACGTGGCCGCGGGGGCCGAGCGGGAGACCGAAGCGCGCGAGGGCCGGGTTCGGCTTGACGCCGGCGGTCCACACGACGGTGTTGGAGTCGACCTCGAGGCCGTTGCTGAGCACGACGTGACCGTCGACGCAGGACGGCATCGTGGTGCCGAGGTAGATCTCGATACCGCGGGACTCGAGGTGCTTCTTGCCGTACTGGCCGAGCTCCGGGCCCACCTCGGGCAGCACCTTGTCGGCGGCGTCGACGAGCACGAAGCGCATGTCCTCGCGCTTCACGTTCTTGTAGAACTTGGCCGCGTCGCGCGCCAGGTCCTCGACCTCACCGATCGTCTCGGCGCCCGCGAAGCCACCGCCGACGAACACGAAGGTGAGCGCCTTGCGGCGGATCTCCTCGTCGTTCGTGGACTCGGCCTTGTCGAGCTGCTCGAGCACGTGGTTGCGCAGGCCGATGGCCTCCTCGACGCCCTTCATACCGATACCGACCTCGGCGAGGCCCGGCGTCGGGAAGGTGCGGGAGACCGCGCCGAGCGCGATCACCAGGTAGTCGAAGGGAACCTCGTACGCCTCGCCTACGAGCGGGGCGACCGTGGCGACCTTGCGGTCCTGGTCGATGGTGGTGACCCGGCCGGTGAGAATCTCGGCTCCGGGCACAGCGCGTCGCAGCGGGACGACGACGTTGCGCGGCGAGATGCTGCCGGCGGCGGTTTCAGGGAGGAAGGGCTGGTAAGTCATGTACGAGCGCGGGTCCACGACCGTGACGGTCGCTTCCGCATAACGCATCTTCTTGAGAATGCGTCGTGCTGCGTACAGGCCTACGTACCCACCGCCTACTACGAGGATCCTGGGACGCTCCGTGGTGCTCATGCCATCGAGTATCCACCTGTCCCGAGGGGGTCGCTCGTGCGCCCCTTCACAAGCACAGGTGGGGCCTCTGCTACACTTCGCCGCCCACGTGACGGAGGTCATGACCCCGGCGGGGAACCACCGTATAACTCCGGTCGTTCCGCACCCCTGTTGAGCTGCCGCTCCGGGCATTCGGCGGGGGTGGACCACTCGTCCGGTTCATCTGCCCGTAACAAGCCTGGAACGCCCCGCGCGTCGACCGCCAGGGCCCCAGGACCCCCTTCCGCGGGCCATCCGACCCGGAACCTCGCCAAACGGGGCCCAATTCCTTGTGAAGAACTTCACGAACTTTCCCGACGGGGTGTCGCCAGAGCGTGTCGCCCCCCTCCTCGACCCCGCTCAGACGACGCCCTGAATGCTCACCGGAGTCGCCGTCAGGCGTTACCGACACGTCAGAAGGGGGGCCGGGGAGGGGACAGGAAGGGGGCAGGAAGCGGCCGGGAAGGGGCCAGGAGCGGGCAGGACGGGCTAGGCGATCGACCAGGCGATGCCGTCGAGCATGTCCGCTGTATGGGCAGTCGGCTCATGCTCGCTGGGATCGCCTGGTACTACCGCGCTCGCTGTGCTCTTGTCGTCG
>NZ_JBWKIS010000032.1:0-98372 GCF_056432625.1 Streptomyces sp. NPDC045026 | reverse complement strand
ACCACGCTCGCGGTCGGCGGCCTGCCCGGCCTGCTCCGCCGCTTGCTGTAGTCCCACTTGCGCGCGATAAGTCTGCGGTGCCACGCCGGCACAGTTGCAGGCGTCAACGGAAAAACACGCGCCCACCGACGCCGCGGGATCAGCGCAGACAACGCCGCGAACCACAGCTCGTCCGCCGGCGCCTGTGGGTGCCGACAACCCCGTCACCTGTGCTGAGCTGCGACTTTAAGGGTCACGATGTGATCACATCGAGGGTACTCGTGAGCCCGCTGGCGCTCGCTGGGGAATCGTGACGTTCCGTCTGGTCTACCGATTCGGTTGCCTGCTGCTCGGCTGGCTGCGCCTGCTGGCCCGCTCCTCCGGGGCCAAGGATGTCGAACTTCTGGTGCTCCGGCACCAGCTGGCGGTCCTGCAGCGCGGCAGCCCCAAGCCGGCCTTCACCCGCGGGGACCGCGCGGTGCTCGCAGCGCTGCTCGGGTTGCTGAGTAAGCGTCACCGTTCGGTGCTGAAGCTGCTGGTCACCCCGCGTACCGTGCTGCGCTGGCACGCGAGGCTGGTCGCGAAGAAGTGGACCTATCCGCACCTAGGCCCGGCCGACCGCCCAAGCCGGAGGCGCTTCGTTCCCTGGTGCTGCGCCTGGCCCACGAGAACAGCTCGTGGGGGTATCGCCGGATCCACGGTGAACTGCGCGACCTGGGCTGGAAGGTCGCCGCCTCCACGGTGTGGGAGACGTTGAAGAAGGCTGGGATCGACCCGGCGCCCGAGCGCGCCGACCACTCCTGGGGCCGCTTCCTGAAGGCCCAGGCCACCGGGATCTGGGCGGCTGACGTGTTCCACGTCGACACCATCTTCCTGCGCCGCCTGTTCGTCCTGTTCTTCATCGAGCACGGCACCCGGCGGGTGCACATCGCCGGCATCACCCGGCACGTCACCGCCGACTGGGCGACCCAGCAGGCCCGCAACCTCCTGATGACACTGGACGACGTGGGCGCAGTCGGCATCCGGTACCTGATCCGGGACAACGCGGGCTACTTCACCGACGGCTTCGACGCCGTCTTCACCGCCATGGGCACCCGCGTGGTGCCCATCCTGCCGGGTGTGCCCCGGATGAACGCGATCGCCGAGCGCTGGGTCGGATCCTGCCGCCGTGAGGCCACCGACCGCGTCCTGATCACCGGGGAACGGCACCTGCGGCTCGTCATCGGCGAGTACGCCGGGCACCACAACGAACATCGGCCTCACCGGTCACTCGGCCAGCGATGCCCCGACGGTGTCGGCGCGCCCGAGCCGCCCGCCGCCGACGGCCCGTCGCGCATCCTCCGGCGTGACCGCCTCGGCGGCCTCATTCATGAGTACATGCAGGTCGCATAGGGTGACGGAGGCTGTCGGCACGCACAGGGCCGGTAGAAGGTCGCCCAGGGCGGCGGCGCTGGGCGAACGTCCCTCGCATCTTTGGCCACGCGGGCACGCAGCACAGCAGCGGGCGCCGTGATCAGATTTCGGACGAGCGAGGCAACGACCGACAGCGACATCCGCAGATCGTCGCAGGCCCATCCGAGGCCGCATCATCAGAATCAGCAAACGTGCAGGTCAAAGCAGTCATGCTCGACCGCGGCGTGTTCACGGCTGAGCAGCGGTGGCCAGGCGCAGGGTCTGTACCTCGAAGGGGCGCAGTGACACGGTCACTGCGTCACCTTCGGAGTGCGCCTGCCCGGTGGGCCGCTCCAGGAGGTCGCAGAGCGATGCTCCGCCCAGCGGGAACTCGGTCCGCAGGCACCCCTGCGCCCGTCCGCCGCGCGACTCGTAGAGCCGTACTACGACATCGCCGGACCGGTCGTCGGCGAGTTTGACCGCTTCCACGGTGATGCCGTCGCCCTCGACACTGACCACCGGCTCGGGTGCGCCCGCCGCGTCGGCGATGCGGAGCGGCAGGTTGAGCGCGTAGCCCTCGGCGAGGGCGTCGTCGATGCTCGCGCCGGGCAGCAGGGCGTAGGTGAGGCGGTGGGTGCCCTGGTCGGCCTCGGGATCGGGGATGCGGGGGGCGCGGACCAGGCTGAGGGCGACGGTCGTGGTGGTGCCGCCGTCTTCGCGGACGGTGCGGGTGACGTCGTGGCCGTAGGTGGAGTCGTTGATGACGGCGACGCCGTAGCCGGGCTCGCCGATGTGCACCCAGCGGTGGTTGCACACCTCGAAACGGGCCGACTCCCAGCTGGTGTTGGTGTGGGTGGGGCGATGGACGTGGCCGAACTGGATCTCGGAGGAGGAGTGCGGGGCCCGTATGTCGATCGGGAACGCCGCCTTGAGGATCTTCTCCGTCTCGTGCCAGTCGATCTCCGTCTCGATGTCGATACGGGGGCTTCCCGCGCGGACGGTCACGGTCTGGGTGATGTGCGATCGGCCCTTGCCGAAGGCCCGCTCGACGCGGATCGCGGCGAGCAGCGGGTCGGTGGAGACCACCGTGACGGACTCGGCGGACGTCAGCTCCGTACACCGGTTGCGGTAGTGCTTGTCGATGTCCCAGGCGTCCCAGTGGTTGGGCAGGTCGGTGTGGAGGCGGAGCAGGTTGGCGCTGCCGGCGAGGACTTCGCGGCCACCGTGCCGCAGGTCGCGTACGGAGGCCAGGGTGCCGTCCTCGGCGACTTCGACGCGGACCAGGCCGTTGTCCAGGACGCGCCCGCTGACAGTGACGGGAGCCGGTGCGGTCCCGGTGCCGAGGGGCGCGCTGCCGTGCGCGGGGACCTCGGTGTGCACCGGGCCTTCCGGAGTACGTACGACCTCGGAGCGGGCGTAGGGGCTGGTGTTGAACGCCCGTGGCACCTGCGTCGCCCGCGTCGCCCCACCTGCCCCGAGCGCCGACAGCGCCTCGTCGGTCAGTGCCCCGGCCTCCCGGGCGATTCGCGCGTACTCGGCCTCGGCCTCGCGGTGCACCCAGGCGATTGACGAGCCGGGCAGGATGTCGTGGAACTGGTGGAGCAGGACCGTCTTCCACAGCCGGTCGATCTTCTCGTACGGGTAGACGTACGCGGGGGCGTGCAGCGCCGCCGTCGTCGCCCACAACTCCGCCTCCCGCAAGAGGTGTTCGCTGCGTCGGTTGCCCTGCTTGGTGCGGGCCTGGGATGTGTAGGTGGCGCGGTGCAGCTCCAGGTAGAGCTCGCCCACCCACACCGGCGCGTCGGAGTATTCGGCCTCGGCTGCGGCGAAGAACGCGTCGGGGTGTTCGACGACGACCTTCGGGGAGCCTTCGAGGTCGGCCAGGCGCCGCGCCCGTTCGACGATCTCACGGGTGGGTCCGCCGCCGCCGTCGCCCCAGCCGAAGGGGGCGAGGGAGCGGGTGCCACCGCCCTTCTCGCGGTAGTTGCGGACGGCGCGGGCCATCTCGGTGCCGCTGAAGCGGGCGTTGTAGGTGTCGACGGGCGGGAAGTGGGTGAAGATGCGGCTGCCGTCGATGCCCTCCCACTGGAAGGTGTGGTGGGGGAAGGCATTGGTCTGGTTCCAGGAGATCTTCTGGGTGAGGAACCAGTCGTTGCCCGCGAGCTTGGCGAGCTGGGGGTAGGCGGCGGTGTAGCCGAAGGAGTCGGGCAGCCAGACGCCCTTGGTCTCGATGCCGAAGTGCTCGATGAAGAACCGCTTGCCGTACACGAGTTGGCGGGCGAGCGCCTCGCCGCCGGGGAGGTTGCCGTCGGCCTCGACCCACATGCCGCCGACAGGCGCCCACTGCCCGCGCTCGACGGACTGCACGATCCGCTCCCACACCTGCGGGTAGTTGTCGCGGACCCACTCGTACTGCTGGGCTTGCGAGCAGGCGAAGATGAACTCCTCGTACTCGTCGGCGAGGGCCGTGACGTTGGAGAACGTACGGGAGGTCTTGCGCTTCGTCTCGCGGATGGGCCACAGCCAGGCCGAGTCGATGTGTGCGTGGCCGACGCCGGAGACGGTGTGGGCGCTGGCGTGGGCGGGCTTGGCGAGGGCGGGCGCGAGGACGGCGCGGACGGCGACGGCGCTGCCGGACACGTCGTCGAGGTCGAGGGTGTCCATGGCGCGGTCGAGGGCGTGCATGATCTCGTGCCGGCGCGGGTCGTGTGCGCCGAGTTCGGCCATCAGCTCGGACAGGACCTGGATGTCGAGGTCGAGGTGGAAGACCTCCTCGTCCAGGACGGCGAGGTCGGCCCGGCGGAAGGTGTAGAGGGGCGCGTCCCCGGCGGTGCGGGGGTCGCCGAGCGGGGTGGGGCGCGCGAAGTCGTCGGCGAGGATGTCGGGGTTGGAGGCGGCCTCAACGAGGTAGTCGATGCTCTCGCCGCCTGCCGCGGGGTTGCCGATGGGCACGTACTGGTTGAGCGGGTTGACGGCCTTGAGCGGGGTGCCGTCGACGGTGTGGACGAGCGCCTCGGCCTGGTTGCCGGGCCAGCCGCCGACGAAGCCGAGGTCGATGACGGCCTCGACGCGCTTCCCGGCCCACTCGGCGGGCACCTCCCCGCGCATCCGGAACCAGGTCGTCCCCCACGGCGGGCCCCATCGGGTGCCCATCGCGAAGGGCAGGTACGTGGCGTCCGCGGCCTCGGTGAACGGCACCGGCTCCCCCGGCGCCTGCCACGCCTCCACGTCGAAGGGCACCCTCTCCGCGTACTTCGCTGGCTTGATGCGCTGCTCGTGGACGCGCTTGACGCGGCCCTCGATGCGGCTGCTTTCGTCGTGCATGGCGGCTCTCCTGCAGGGGGTGAACAGTTCAAGGGTGCGGGTGCGGGGCAGATCAGATCAGCGACAGTCCCGGGTCACCGTGCTCATCGGGCTCGCCGAGCACCGCGGTGAAGGCCTCCGTCGTGACGGTGAGCCCGTCCGTCGAGCGCTCACAGGTCGTCAACAAGGGCTCGGCCGACTCCCCGTACCGCACCGAGAAGACGTCCAGGCCCTCGGGCGCACCCGTCACCGGGCCGGCTTCGAGGGCCGTGGTCGCGACGACGTGGCTCCAGCCCTCGTCGGGGCTGCCGTAGCCGCGCGGGTCGAGCGAGAGCGCGAAGGCCGCCTGTTGCTGAGTGGCCTCGCCGCGGGCGTCGAAGTGGTCGTCGCGGTCCGGCTCGGGGTGGGAGAGGCGCAGCTCGCCCGCGGACGCCACCGACGACAGCTCACCGACCCGGCGGAAACCGACCCCGTCCCTGACGACGTACGGCATGCCGGCGAGCAAGTACCGGTCACCGCCCAGCCGTTCGACGACGACCGTCGTCCACAGGCGCGTGCCGTCCGTGACGTACAGCGACTGCACATGCCGCAGCACATGGTCCCGTCCGACGACGGGCTTGATCACCAGCTTTGCGACCAGTCCGCCCGCAGAGACGTCGCGGACGCGCAGCGTCCCCATCGGGCGGCAGAGCAGGAAGGCGTCGTCCGTGACCGGCCCGAAGCCGTGCTGCCGTCCGACGGCGGCCGCCAGCACGACCGTTCCGGCCGCCTCGATGACAGCAGGGGTCATCCGGTCGTCGAAGGACACGGTGACCGTGCCCGCGCGCAGTTGGTGCTGGACCGGGCCGGTACGGGGAGTGCGGTGCCATCCTGTGGCGTCCTGGATCTGCCACACCAGCATGAACGCGAAGTGCCCGTCGACGCCACCGTCCGCACCGGCCGCGTGCCGCGCCCAGCGGGCGTCACCCGCGTAGCGGCCGAGGTCGGAGTCGACGCGACGGCTGAAGTACCGCAGTCCGAGCACCGATTCGAACCCCGAGTGCTGCTCGCTGTAGCGCGGCCCGCCGCTGTCGAAGCCGCTGCCGCAGAGCCGCGCGTCGAGGTAGCGGGCGAGCGCCTCGCCGTCCTCGGCGAAGACGGGCTCGCCGCTGACGCGGTGGGCCTGAGCGAGGAACGAGAGGGAGATCGGCCCGTAGTTGTTGTCGTACGCGCCGCCGTGCTCGGGCGGGAGCAGGGCACCCCTGTCCCGTACGCGATGGGCCCGGATCTCGTCCTCGTACAGCTCCATGGCCCGTCGCCGTACGCGATCCGCGTCGGCGGCCGACGGGAGGTGGCGGGCGAGCATCAGCCCGCCGACGACGCAGCCGATGGCCTGGTTTGCGGCGTCTTGCGGGTTGAAGAAGGTGGCCTCGGTGAGCCAGCGCCAGTAGCCGTGGGCGACATCGAGCAGCTCGCGCCGCTGCCCGTCGTCGACGATCCCGTCGTCCTCCGTGGTGTCCAGGACGTTGACGGCCTGGAGCAGCGCCCAGACCGTGCTCGGCCAGTCACCGATGGGATGCGCGCCGGCGTCGAGGACGTAACGGGCGTACGGCAGACGCGAGTTTCGTACGCGAAGGTTGGGGTAGCCCGGGTTGTCGTCGGTGAAGACGCGCGAGCGGAGGTGGAAGGCGATGCCCCGGCGCACGAGGTCCGGCAGCCGGTCGTCCTTCGTGCGCCGCCAGGCGAGCGCGAGGAGGGATGTGATGCCGAGCGAGGTGTCGCCGATGTCCTCGACGGCGGCTGGGTGTTCGAGGTTGCCGTCGCCGGTGTCACGGGCGAGGGCCTGCTCGACGACGGCCGCGAGGACGGCGTCGTACGCGGCCGGGTCGTCGGGCAGGTCGTGCAGCGGGGTGTGCTGGCGTGGCAGGTACGACAGGTACGGCACGTGCGCTCAGCCCTTCATTCCGGACGTGGCCATGCCCTCGACCAGGCGCTTCTGGAAGACCAGGAAGCAGATCAGCGTAGGCAGCAGGGCGATTGTCGCCATCGCGAACATCGGGCCGTACGACGAGCCGCTCGTCTGGTCCAGGAACAGGGTCAGGCCGAGCGGCACGGTGAAGTGCTCGTTGCGCTGGAGGTACACGAGCTGGCTGAAGAAGTCGTCGTAGGTCCAGATGAAGGTGAAGATCGTGGTGGTGACGAGGGCGGGCCGCATCAACGGAAGAATGATCTTCCAGTAGATCTGGAAGGGGTTGGCGCCGTCCATCATCGCGGCCTGGTCGAGCTCGCGCGGTATGGAGCGGATGAACTGCACCATCAGGAAGATGAAGAACGCGTCGACCGCGAGGAACTTCGGGACGATCAGCGGCAGGAACGTGTTGATCCAGGTCAGGTTGTAGAAGAGCGTGTACTGGGGGATCAGCGTGGCCTGCATCGGCAGCATCAGCGTGCCGAGCATCAAGCCGAACCAGATCTTCTTCCCCTGGAACTCGAAGCGGGCGAAGGCGTAGGCCGCGAGCGAGCAGGAGACGATGTTCCCGATCACCGCGCCGATCGTGACGATCAGCGAGTTGGTCACGTAGAGGGAGAAGGAGTTGCCCGAACCGCTCCAGCCCTCCGCGTAGTTCTCCGGCCGCAGGTTCTGGGGGATGAGGCCGGGCTGCGTGAAGATGTCGGTGTCGGGCTTGAGGGAGCTGCTCAGCATCCACATCAGCGGATAGAGCATGACTAGGGCCACGCCGATGAGCGTGGTGTGGAGAAGGATGCGGCGGGGGCCGGTCAGCTCACGGAGCCTGCCGAGCTTACCCAGAGGAGATGCGGCCCGGGTGGCGATGGTGGACATGGTGGACATGAGGTGTCGTACTCCTAGTCGTCGTAGTGGACCCAGTAGCGGCTGGCGATGAAGTTGATCGCCGTGAACACTGCGATGACCAGGAACAGCACCCAGGCCAGGGCCGAGGCGTAGCCCATCTCCAGGTCGGTGAAGCCCTTCTTGTACAGGTAGAGCGAGTACAGCAACGTCGAGTCGAGCGGGCCGCCCGTACCGGAGCTCACTACGTACGCGGGGGTGAACGTCTGGAACGCGCCGATGATCTGCAGGACGACGTTGAAGAACACGATCGGCGTGAGCAGCGGCAGCGTGATCCGGAAGAAGCGGGTGACGGCCCCGGCACCGTCGATGGCGGCGGCCTCGTAGACGTCCTTCGGGAGCTGCTTCAGACCGGCCAGGAAGATCACCATCGGGGTGCCGAACTGCCAAACGGCGAGCAGGATCAGCGTGTAGATGGAGGAGTCCGGGTTGGAGATCCAGTCCTGGCCCTCGATCCCGAACCAGCCGAGGACCGTGTTGAACAGGCCGTCGCCGCCGAACAGTTGCCGCCACATGATGGCGACGGCGACCGCCCCGCCGAGCAGCGAGGGCAGGTAGAACGCGGCACGGTAGAAGCCGAGGCCGCGCAGTGGGCGGTTGAGAAGGATCGCGACGCCCAGCGCGAGTGCCAGCTTCAGCGGTACCGACACGATCACGTACACGGCCGTGACGCTCACCGAGTGCCAGAACTTCGGGTCCTCGGTGAACATGTGGGTGTAGTTCTGCATGCCGACCCACTGGGCGGGCGAGAGCAGGTCGAAGTCGGTGAACGACAGGTACAACGAGTCGAGCATCGGGTAGATCGTCAGCCCGAACAGACCGACGAACCAGGGGGCCAGGAAGAGGTACGGCCACCATCCCCCGCCGCGCCTCCGCGCGGCGCGGCGGCGCATGCGCTCGCGCTCTCCCTCATCGGGCGGGGTCGCGGGCGCCGCCTTCGGCTGCTCTGCGACCTCGTCGCTCTTGACGGTGGTCATGCTCATCTCCCTGGCCTTCTCCCCTGTGTTCTGACGCTGTTGCGCTGCTGTCCTACTCGGCCAGGGTCTGCTCGGCCTGGTCGAAGAACTCTCCGACCTGCGCCTTCAGCTTCTTCTTGCCGAAGGCGATCGCCAGGTTGGACTGGAAGAGCAGGTCCCAGATCTCGGCGGAGCCCTTCGGCGGTGCCTCGGGCGTGGGCAGGGAGTCGGGGGCCTTGGCAACACGCTTAGAGATGTAGTCGGCCATCTCCATGTTCCGCTTGTCGATGGCGGAGAGGTTCGGGGCGACGATCGCGCGGGCGTTCTCCGTCGGCGGAATGCCACGCTGCAGCTGCATGTTCTCGATGGCCACCTTGTCCTGGGCGAAGAAGGTCATGATCTTCACCGAGTCGGCGATGCGCTTGCTCGCCTTGGTGGCGCTGAGCAGCACACCGCCGTTGACGTAGTTGCCTTCGCGGGCGCCCTTCCAGTCGCCCTGCGGGGTGGGCAGGAAGTCGAGGGTCTCCTTGGTGATGGAGCCGCCCGCGCCGTACACGCCGATGTCGAAGGTAACCAGCGTCTTGCCGATGACAAGGCCGTTCTTGGTGAGGTTGTTGTGCGCGGCCGAGGTGACCTCGGGGCCGGGGCATGCCTTGTCCTTGCGCATCGCAACCCAGTACTCCCACCACTCCTGGAGGGTGTCCGGGGTGAAGCCGAGCTTCTTGCCGCCCGGCGCGTAGAAGGACTGGCCCTTCTCACGGGCGAAGATCTCGAAGGCCTGGAGGGCGCCGCCACCGCCGTCGTCGACTCCGAAGACCTTCCCACCGCTCTTCTTGTTGACGTCGACGGCGGTCTGCCGGAGGTCTTCCCAGGTCCACTCGCGGTTCGGGAGCTTGAGACCGAGCTTCTCCAGGCCACTGCGGTTGACCGTCACTTGATTGACGCCGATCCCGGACGGAACGCCGTACAGCTTTCCGTCGACCGTGCCCGCCGCGAGGAGCTGCTTGGAAAAGCCGGTCAGGTCAAGGTCCTTGCCGACGTACTCGTCGAGGGGGGCAAGCACGCCCTTCCTCGCGTACTGGGCGACGAGCGCGGTGTCCATCTGCGTGAGGTCGGGGGCGCTGCCGCCGGCGACGTTGGTGTTGAAGCGGTCGAAGAAGCCGTCGTAGCCGGAGTACCGCGGCTCGACGTTGATCTTCGGGTTCTTCTTCTCGAACTGCTTGAGGGACTTCCTGTACGCCGCGTGCCGGTCGTCGCTGCCCCACCAGGTCATGGTCAGCTTGTCGGTCGCGGTGCCTGCGCCGGTTCCGCCCGCGCAGGCGGCGAGGGTGCCGCCGAGCGTGGCGGCCGCGGCGACGCCGGTCGCGGTACGGAACAGGGTTCTGCGCGAGATGTGGTGACCCACCGGGTCCTCCTGGAGTGCGTGACGGATGTGCCCGGCCTCGACTACGGCTCCTGGGCGTACGGCCTTCCGGCGCGCGGCCTCGCCCGGCCGCGCCGCGCTGGTGGACAGAGCACCCCGAGGCCGCCGCGGGCACGCCCCCGCGCGGCCGCCGTAGGTCGCCGGATGGCACCGGTCCTACGGCGGGGCACTCCTCCCGGCCGGGTCCCGCCGACCACGGAAAGCGCTTGTCCGGACATTCTCAGAGCGACGGGCAACGCGTCAATGCTTCAACCGGGTCCCTGTCATCACGATTTCGCTCCGGTGACGGACTCGATTCCGTGCGCGACCGCGAGCCTGCTCGCACCCGCCACCGTACCGCTGTCGCCGAGCGTGCTGCTGACGGCCTCCGTGGGCCAGCTGAGCCGGTCCAGTTCGCCGCGCACGCCCGGCAGGAGCTGAGGGTCGGAGCCGGTGGCGCCGCCGAGGACGATCAGCCCCGGATCGAGGACGGCGGCGACGGCTGCGGCGAGCCGGCCCACATCGGCGGAGTGCCGGGCCACCATGTCGTGCGCCGTGGCGTGCTGTTCGGCGGCCAGCGCGAAGAGCCGCTCGACGGTCCGGGGGCAGGGGCCGTCCTCGTCTCGCCGCCAGGCCGCGGCCGTCCGGCCCAGCAGGGAGCGCGAGCCCATGTGCGCCTCGAGGGCCTCCCGGTCCGGGGCTGACCGGCCCTCGCCCCAGGGGAAAGGCAGCCGGGCGACCTCCCCCGCCGCGCGGTTGGCGCCGCGTAGGACCCGGCCGCCGATGACGATGCCGAGGCCGAGGCCCACGCCGATCCGCAAGTAGCCGAAGCTGTCGCGGCCGCGGGCGGCGCCCTCGTGGAGCTCGGCGAGCGCGGCGCAGTTGACGTTGTTCTCCAGGTGCACAGGCACGTCCGGCGGCAGCGCGACGGCCATCGCTTCGTAAGCCGGACCGGCCTTCGCGGTGGCGGGGCGCATGCCCGTGCTCTCCCGGACCCGCTTGGTGACGTCCCCGACGGCGACGACGACGGCCCGCAGCGGAGCGCCGCCGGGCAGCGCGTCGAGGACCTCACGGACGACGCCGGCGGCGCCCTGCCGCGACCCGGCGGCCCGCGCGAGTACGGTGCCGTCCAGGGCGCAGCCGCGCACCTGGGTGCGGGCCGGGCCGAGGTCGACGGCGAGCACGGCGCCCGCGGCGGGCCCCAGGCTGTACACGGCGGCGGACCGGCCGGCACCGCCTGAGACGCTGCCGGAGCAGGCGGCGAGCCCGGCTGCCTCCAGCTCGGCGACGGCGGTGGAGACGGTGGGTTTGGAAAGGCCCGCACCGGCGGCCAGTTCCGGGCGGGTGGCGGTGCCCTCCGCGGCCAGCACGGCGAATACCGCGCGGGCGCTGTCACTCAGGCGCATGGTCCCCCTCGGGTCGCACCGCTCACAGCGGCGATCGCGAAACTTCCCCTTGACGCACCTTACTTCGTTAGTTAATTTCCTTACGAATTCGCATAGCACTCGTCTGCCATGCCCGTCCGAAGCCCGTCCCGGGGTTTCCCGACCGCTCTACAGCTGCTCTGAGCCCGTCCGTTCAGGAACAGCCAGGCACAGTTCAGGCGCACTACAAGCACGCTTCAGGCACGGTTCGCCCGCCGTCGCTCCGCACCGCGATACACCCCGGTACTGCGATACCCGGTATCTCCCCGTATCCCCGCGAAGACGAAGGATGGCCGTCCGTGCAGCATTCGCATATCCAACACCGCCACCGCATCGACCGGCGCACGTTCCTGCGCAACTCCGTCGGCGTCTCGGCGGGTCTGATCGCAGCCCCGGCGATCACGGTCTGGCCGGCCGCGGCGGCGTCCGCCGACTCCAAAGCGGCGTTCGTCGACTCGTACACGACGAACATCCTGGACAACTCGACCGGCGCGACGAACGCCGCGATCCGCATCCTCGACGGCTTCACGTCGATCTGGAAGACGGGCTCCGCCTGGAACAACGGGACGCCGATCCTCCTCGAGGTGCTCCGCGCCAACGTGCGCTACAGCGTCGACGTCACCACCCGGCGCACCGAGGACGAGGCCCGGACCGCGTTCATCCACGACCGCCAGCACCAGAGTTACGCGGCGATCGGCGGCCTCGGCCCGCTCGCCGATCTCTACCGGGCGGGCGCGAAGGCGGTCACGAGCATCACGTCCGCGCCCGACGGCACCCCGGACGGCAAGATCGACGATACGCTCCCGGCCGACGCCCCCCCCGGCTCCGCGCTCGGCGCGGGCTCCCACGACTCGGACCTGGGGAAGGTCGCGGAGCTGGTGGACACGGTGCGCGGCCCCTACTCGTCGAGCAATCCGAGCAAGTACGCCTACCAGTACCCGCGTCCGTACCGCATGACCGAAGACAACGAGGTCGTCGACACCGGCGAGAAGGACGCACTCGGCTTCCCGGTCTACGACTCCGACGTCGTGGTCGCCCCGCAGCTGCTCCGGCAGCGCTCAGAGACCCCGGCCCAGGACGGCGGCTACCCCAGCGGCCACACCAACGCCTTCCACATGGCGGCGCTTGCGATCGCGTACGCGGTCCCGGAACGGTTCCAGGAGATGGTGGCGCGCGCGTTCTGGCTGTCGCACACTCGGATCGTCGCGGGCATGCACTCGACCCTCGACGTGATCAGCGGCCGCATCCTGGCCACGGCGGTCACGGCCGCCACCCTCGCCGACCCGAAGAACGCCGAACTGAAGGCGGCGGCGCGGGCGCAGGCCGCCGCGTACTTCCAGAAGGCGACGGGGACGACCGCGGACACGCTGTACGCGTACGCGCATGCGGCCGGCCTGGACACGGATCCGCACGCGGACCGGACCCTCAACGCGTGCGCTGTCACGCCGCACCTGACGTACGTCATGCCGAAGCGGCAGGCCACCGATCAGGCGATGACCGTCCCCAAGGGCGCCGAGGTGCTCCTGGAGACGCGGCTGCCGTACCTCACCGCCGCCCAGCGCCGCGAGGTCCTGCGCACGACCGCCCTGCCCGCCGGCTACGTCCTCCTCGATGACGGCTTCGAGCAGTGGGGACGGCTCAACCTCTTTGCCGCCGCGGACGGTTACGGGGCGTTCGACACGGACGTCCATGTCACCCTCGACGCCGCCGCGGGCGGCTTCGCCGCGGCCGACGCCTGGCACAACGACATCGGCGGGCCCGGCGCGCTGGCCAAGCGGGGCAGCGGCACGCTGACCCTCATCGGCGCCAACCGCTACACCGGCGGTACGACGCTGGAGGAAGGCATCCTCGCGACCGGCTCGCGGGACGCGCTCGGGCAGGGCGATGTGTCGGTACGCGGCGGCACGCTGCGGGCGGCATCGCCGCTGCGGGTGCGGGGCGCCTACAGGCAGGCGCCCGGCACGGCCCTCGCCGTGGCCGTGTCCGGCGACGGCGAACCGGCGCTGGCCGTCACCCGCCGCGCGCTCCTCTCCTCCGGCGGCAGCACCCTCGCCGTCACTCTCGACGCCGAGCACCCGCCGACGCCGGGGACCACGGTCCCGGTGATCGACGCCCGCACCCTTGAGGGCAGGTTCGGCCGCGTCACGGTCGACGGCCGCCACGCGGAGCAGGTGTTCACGGCACGCGGTCTCTCGGTACGGGTGCCGGAGGCGTAAGGGGCGGTGTAGGGCTCGTAAAGTCATCGCTGCAGCTGGAAGCCGGCGTGTGGAGCCATCGGTGGTGGTTGGGACGCTGCGTGGGTGATCATCTCGCCGCTGCACAAGGCCGCTCCGGCGCTGCTGTCCGTCCGGCGGTGCTGCTGCGCCGGGACACCGCCAAGGACGCCGAACTGCTGGCGCTGCGGCACGAGAACGCGGTGCTGCGACGACAGCTCAACGGTCCGGTCCGCTACGAGCCCACGGACCGATTCTGGCTGGCCGTGCTGTCGCCGCTGATACCCCGCCGCTGCTGGAGGGACGTCTTCTCCATCACGCCGGTGACGTTGCCGGCCAGGCACCGCAGGCTGATCGCCGGCAAGTGGGACCACTGCGGCCGGCGCACCGGCCGCCGGCCGCCCACGCACCGCGGCAGCCCTCAAGAAGCTTGTCCTGCCCCTGGCGCAGGAAAACCCGCGGTGGGGCCACCGCAGGGCCCAGGGCGAGCCGTCCCGGCTCGGGCTCCCGATCGCGCCGTCCACGGTCTGGCAGATCCTGCACGCGGCCGGCATCGACCCGGCTCCGCGTCGGACCGGTCCGAGCTGGCGCGAGTCCTCACCGCGCAGGCCGAGGGGACCACCGCGGCGGACTCCTTCCACCTGGACACCGTGACCGGCAGGCGCTTGTACGCGCCGGCGTTCCTTGAGCACGGCACCCACAGGCTCCACGTCACTGCCAGCCCCACCGCGCAGTGGGCAACCCGGCCGGCAACCGCCGACCCGGGCACCCGCCTTGAGTCGCTACGCTTCGTGCCCCGCGACCGCGAGGGCAAGTACACCGCCCCCTTTCGACGCCGCCCTCGAAGCCGAGGAGATGGAGGTGCTGCTCAGCGCGCCCGGAGCGCCTCAAATAAACGCCCACTGCGAGTGTGTGATCGGCGCGATCCGCCAAGAAGCCCTGGACCACGTTCTGATGATGAACGAGACCCACACCCGACAGGTCCTCGCCGAGTATCGCCATCACTACAACCGGCATCGGCCGCACCGATCCCAGGACCAACGACCGCCCGAGGCCCAGGAACAGCCAGCCCCCTGCACCCGCTCGAACCCAAGCGGCCCCTGCGCACACCCGTCCTCGGCAGATTCATCAACGAGTACCGATACGCCCCTTGATCTGCAGCGATGACTTTCCGAGCCCCACAAGGTGGCGTTCGCCATGGACCTGCGGGGTCCGGTCATGGTGATCAGCACCCACTGCTCATCGAGCCTGATGGCCATTCAGACCGAGTCTTATGTGGTGAGGCGGACGTACCGCGTGTAGCAGCAGATGGCGGCGGCGAGGCCGAGGAAGGCCAGGTAGTTGAGCGGGTGGCGTTCGTAGCGGTGGTTGAGACAGCGGTAGCCGGTCAACCAGGACATCGTCGCTCGATGATCCGTCTGCGGCGGCCGAGTCGTTCGCTGGACTCGATTCCCTTCCGCGCGATACGGACTCCAATGTGCTTGCCCCACAACCACTTTCGCAGGTCAGGGACGTCGCAGGCCATTCGCGTCCGACAGGACGTGCATCTTGGAACCCGGCTTGCCCCGGTCCACGGGCTCGGACCTGTGTCTTCGCCCCTGCAACGCCTGGACGACGCCGGCCTGCTCGACCTCTCCCGTGCAGTCCTCGACTCCGCCCATGTCCGGGGCGTCTCATCAGGTGTGTCCTGCGTCCCGCCATCCTGCGCCCGCACCTTCGACAGCGGGATCAGCGACTCCCACAGCCCGTCCGGAATAATCCAGCTCCACGTACCCCCGCCCCATGACCGACCCGACGACCGAACCCCAACATAGGACACGGTCTTGGTCAGTCAGGGAGGGTCATCGGGTGATGCCCTGGGCTCCTGCTCGATACTGCTGATCCATTCTTCAAGACGATCGCCGTGTCGCCCGGTCGTCATGGCGGCGAACTTGCGGACGTGGAGGGTGAGTCGGTCCAGGTCCGCATCGCGTTCCCGCAGCCGATGTGGGTTGGCGGCCCCTTCGTCGGCCTGGTGCAGCCCGAGCTTCCGGCCGGTCAAAGCCTTCGGTAGCCCTGTTCCCAAAGTTCATGGACGGCGGCGTGCTGGGTCGCGTATCGGGTCATGACCTGCAACTCCAACAGCGGCCGTAGGGCGTCCGGCGCCAGGGGTGGCGGGGTGGGCAGTGGTTCGGCCAGGCGGGAGCGGTCAGCGTTCACGGTCATCTCCACCGCCTGACCGAGGTTCTGCCACAGATGAAACCGGTCGGCGACCTCTTCGGCTTGCGGAGTCCCGAGGCGCGCTGCTTCGCCGTGGTGGTGTGTCACGGTCAGAGGTGGCGGCGGCGGTCGGTCAGGTGTCCTTCGTACGTCTTGCGGGCATCAACGGCAGCGTCGCGGGAAGCAACTTCGGCTACGGGCACGTCCCACCAGGCCTGGGCGGCCGGGGCGTTCGTCGTCGGCTCGGTCTCGACATACACACAGGTGGGCCGGGAGGACTCGCGTGCGGTGGCCAGACACTGGCGCAGCTCCCGCACGGTGTCGGCGCGCAGTACGTCCATGCCGAGGCTGGCGGCGTTGGAGGCGAGGTCGACCGGCAGCGGGTCGCCGGTGAAGGTCCCGTCGGCGGAGCGGTAGCGGTAGGCGGTGCCGAAGCGTTCGGCGCCGATCTGCTCGGACAGGCCGCCGATGGACGCGTAACCGTGGTTCTGGATCAGGACCAGGTTGACGTTGATGCCCTCCTGGACGGCGGTGACGATCTCGGTCGGCATCATCAGGTACGTACCGTCGCCGACGAGTGACCAGACGGGTGTGCCAGGTGCGGCCATGCGCACGCCGATGGCGGCCGGGATCTCGTAGCCCATGCAGGAGTAGCCGTACTCCAGGTGGTACTGGCGCGGGGACCGCGCACGCCAGAGTTTGTGCAGGTCTCCGGGGAGGGATCCGGCGGCGTTGATGATGACGTCGTCGTCCTCGACGACGGAGTCGAGGGCACCGAGGACCTGGGTCTGGGTGGGCCGGGCGTCCTCGTCGTCGGCCCGGTAGGCGGCGTCGACGACGTGCGACCAGCGTGTCTTACCGGTGCGGTACGCGACCTCGTATGTCTCGTCCACCCGGTGGCCGGACAGGTCCCGGGTGAGGGCGTCAAGGCCGACGCGGGCGTCGGCGACCAGGGGGGTGGCACTGAGTTTGTGTGCGTCGGACGACGTGACGTTGAGATTGAGGAAGCGGACGCCGGGGTGCGCGAAGAGGGTGTGGGAGGCGGTGGTGAAGTCGGTGTAGCGGGTGCCCACACCGATGACGAGGTCGGCGGTACGGGCGATGTCGTCGGCGACGGCGGTGCCGGTGTGGCCGATTCCGCCGAGGTCACACGGGTGGTCGTGGCGCAGTGAACCCTTGCCGGCCTGGGTGGAGGCGACGGGGATGCCGGTCGCGTCGGCCAGAGCGCGCAGGGCTTCCTCGGCTTCGCTGTGGTGCACGCCCCCGCCGGCGACGATCAGCGGGCGTTGGGCGGCCCGTACAGCGCGCACGGCTTCGGCCAGTGCCCCCGGTTCGGGCACCGGGCGGCGTACGGACCAGACCCGGTCGGCAAAGAACTCCTCGGGCCAGTCGGCGGCTTCTGCCTGTACGTCCTGGGGCAGGGCGAGGGTGACAGCACCGGTTTCGACGGGGTCCGTGAGCACGCGCATGGCGTTCAGGGCTGCCGGGATCAGCGCCCCGGGCCGGGTGATCCGGTCGAAGTAGCGGGAGACGGGGCGCAGGCAGTCGTTGACCGAGATGTCCCCCTCACCAGGGTGTTCCAGTTGCTGGAGGACGGGGTCGGCGATGCGGGTGGCGAAGGTGTCGCCGGGCAGGAGGAGGACGGGGATGCGGTTGATGGTGGCCAGGGCGGCACCGGTGACGAGGTTGGTGGCACCGGGACCGATGGAGGTGGTGACGGCGTGCGCCGACAGCCTGTTGAGCTGCCGGGCGTAGCCGACCGCGGCATGCACCATGGACTGTTCGTTGCGCCCCTGGTGGAACGGCATCACTTCTTCGCCGAACTGCAGCAGTGCCTGTCCCAGGCCGGCTACGTTGCCGTGCCCGAAGATGCCCCACGTGCCGGTGATGAACCGCCGGCGGACGCCGTCCCGCTCGGTGTGCTGGGCCGACAGGAACCGGACCAGGGCTTGGGCGACCGTCAGGCGGACGGTGGTAGTCATCGTGACCTCGCGGGTGACGTGGCGGGGGCGGTGTACAGGGGAAGGCGGGGGTCGGTCGGCTGGTCGGCCCACGTGGAACGAACCCAGGCGTGGTCGGGGTGGTCGCAGATCTGCCAGTCGCGTCCGGTACCCGGCCCTGCCATGACATTGAGGTAGTACATGTCGTTGCCGGGCACGGCCATGGAAGGTCCGTGCCAGCCGTCGGGGATCAGGACGGTGTCGCCGCTGCGAACCTCGACGAGCAGGTCGGTGTTCCGGCCGTTGCTGGACGGGGAGACCCGTTGGTAGCCGATGCCGCCGGTGCCGTGGGGTGTCGGGGCGATCTCGAAGTAATAGATCTCCTCGAGTTGGGCCTCGCCCGGACGGTCCTCGTCGTGTTTGTGTGGCGGGAAGGAGGACCAGTTCCCGCCGGGCGTGAGCACTTCGACGGCGATGAGCTTGTCGCATGCGAAGACTCCAGCCGCGCCGAAGTTGTTGACCTGGCGTGACGCAGGTCCGCTGCCGCGCAGTTCGACCGGCACTTTCTCGGCCGGACCGTACCGGGCCGGCAGGCGCCGGTCGCAGCGCGCCCCGGCGAGGGCGAACCTGCCGCCCGCGGTGGAGGTGATGGAGGCGTGTGCGTCGCGGGGAAGGTAGGCGAAGTCGCTCACTGCGGCGAAAACGCTTTCGCGGCCGTTGAGCCGGAAGGTCTCTCCATCGACGGCGACCGTGCAGGAGCCGGACAGCGGCAGGACGATCCACTCGCTGTCGCCGGTATCGAAGAAATGCCGACCGCTGGGCGGCAGTTCGAGCACACGCAGGCTGCTGTGGTCCCAGTTGGCCCGCTCAGGGCTGATGTCGGCGGTGTACGGTCCGCGGGCGGCCTGACCGGCGGGCAGGTGGTTGGACATGGTGGTGAGGCTCTCCTGTGTGGGTCCGGTCCGGGTCGGTCAGAGCAGACCGACGGTAGTGTCCACGGCGTCCTCGACGCTGCCCTTGGCGGGGAAGAGCAGCGAGCGGCCGACGATGAGCCCTTGGACGGTGGGCAGCCGCAGTGCCTTGCGCCATTTCTCGTACGCCCCCTCCTGTTCGTCGCCGACGTCTCCGCCGAGCAGCACGGTGGGCAACGTGGACGTCTCCAGGACCTCGGCCATGTCGTCCGCGTTCTCGGTGACCGGGACCTTGAGCCACGTGTAGGCGGAGGTGCCGGCCAGGCCCGAGGCGATGGCGATGGACCGGGTGACGGCTTCGGCGCTGAGGTCGTTGCGCACTTTGCCGTCGACGCGGCGGGAGATGAACGGTTCGATGAAGACGGGAAGCCGATGTCCGGCCATCTCGTCGACGGCCCGCGCGGTCGAGGCGAGCGTGGACAGGGAGCCCGAGTCCTCGTAGCCGATACGGAGCAGCAGCTTGCCCGCGTCGAAGCGCAGCCGCGCGATGTCCTGGGCGCGGTGGCCGGTAAAGCGGTCGTCGAGCTCGAAGGAGGCGCCGACCAGCCCGCCCCGGTTCATCGATCCCATCACGACCTTGCCGTCGAGGGCGCCGAGCAGCAGCAGGTCCTCCAGAATGTCGGCGGTTGCGAGCACCCCGTCCACGCCGGACCTGGACAGCGCTGTACAGATCCGTTCGAGCAGGTCGGCACGGTTGGCCATGGCGAACTTCCGGTCGCCGACGGCCAGGGCGCCGCGAGCCGGATGGTCGGCGGCGACGATCATCAGCCGGCCGCTGTCCCCGAGCAGGGGGCGGCGGACACGGCGGGTGGCCGCCTCGGCGATGGCCTCCGGGTGCTGGGCTCGTATCGTGGCGAGTTGGGAGATGCTGATGCTCAAAAGGAGGGCTCTCTTTCGGGGTCCGTGGGGTCAGCCGCGCGCGAGGAGGTCCGTGATCTCTCCTTCGGTGGGCATCGCGGAGGAGCATGCGAGACGTGAGGCGACGATCGCGCCGGCGGCATTCGCGTGGCGCATGATGCGTTCGATGTCCCAGCCGGCGAGCAGGCCGTGGCACAGGGAGCCGCCGAAGGCGTCGCCTGCTCCGAGGCCGTTGACCACCTCAACCACGTTGGGCGGGACCTCGACGGTGGTGCCGTCGCGGTGCACGGCGAGTACACCGTTGGGGCCCTGCTTGACGACGGCGAGTTCGACCCCGGCGTCCAGCAGGGCGTCCGCGCAGGCGTGAGGTTCGCGCAATCCCGTAGCGACCTCGCACTCGTCGAGGTTGCCGACGGCGACGGTGGCGTAGGCAAGAGCCGCCCGATAGAGGGGGCGCGCCCGGGCGATGGTGGACTCACCGCTCGGGGCACCGGCTGCGCCCTCGGCGCTTGTGGGGCTTCCGGCGTCGCCCCAGAACATGGGACGCCAGTCGAGGTCGAACACCGTCGGGCCGGCCTTGCCCCTGGCTTCGAGGGCCGCAAGGGTGGCGGAGCGACTCGGCTCCTCGGACAGGCCGGTGCCCGTCATCCAGAATATGCCTGCATCGCGGATGGCCTCGAAGTCGAGCTCGTCGGGCGAGATTTCGAGATCCGGCGCCTTGGGTAGACGATAAAAGTACAACGGGAAGTCGTTCGGGGGGAAGATCTCGCAGAACGTGACGGGGGTCGGGTACGCGGCCACCGGGGTGACGAAGCGGTCGTCCACCCCGAACTCCTTGAGTGCCTGGTGGATGTACGTACCGAACGGGTCCTGGCCGGTGCGACTGATTAGCGCGGCGGACCGGCCGAGGCGGGCCGCGGCAACTGCGACGTTGGTCGCGGAGCCACCGAGAAACTTCCCGAAGGTCTCCACCTGTGCGAGCGGCACTCCGGTCTGCAGGGGATAGAGGTCCACCCCGGTACGGCCGATGGTGATCAGGTCGAACGAGTCGGTCATACGGGGTGCTCCTCGGGTATCCGGCGGGGAACCTAGCTGCGCTCGGCGTCATAGGTGTAAGGCGCAGCGGTACCTCATGTCAAGGTTTTGTCCTTACATACGGACGTACTGACGGTGTGATGCGGTGATGTCCTTACCTGCTCTTGACACGGTCGAAACGAAGGAGTTGGGTTCCGTCCCGGAGTTCTCTGTCGGCGTGACTGCATCGGTCTTTCTCGTCACAGGCTGCTCCGCCGGGAAGCGGACCGAGAACGTTGCCGGTGCAACGCCGGGACTTCCGCGGGTGGTTGGAGTGCCTCACGTCGTTGCGACTGCCAGCGCGACGGACGAGGTCGACAGCGAGAAGAGCGCCGGCCTGTCGGCGGCCCCGCACCCTCCACCCCACCCAGTAGCGACCACAGTCGAGAGGAACACATCGATGACTGCCGCCAACTCCCGCACTCCTTCGCTGGATCGCATCCGCGTCGGCTCGGCCCCCGACTCGTGGGGTGTCTGGTTCGCCGACGACCCGCAGCAAGTGCCCTGGGAACGCTTCCTCGACGAGGTCTGCGAGGCCGGATACGAGTGGATCGAGCTGGGGCCTCATGGATACCTGCCGACCGATCCCGCGCGCCTCACGGACGAGGTCGCCAAACGCGGCCTCAAGGTGACCGCCGGTACGGTCTTCACCGCCCTGCACCACGGCCCGGACGCCTGGGACTCCACCTGGGAACACGTCAGTCAGGTCGCCGAGTTGACCCGGGCCGTGGGCGCCGGACACCTGGTCGTCATCCCCTCCTTCTGGCGGGACGACAAGACCGCCGAGCTTATCGAGAGCCCCGAGCTCACCACCGAGCAGTGGGGCAATCTGTCCTCCGGGATGAACCGGCTCGGCCGCCGGGTACACGACACGTTCGGCCTGGACATTGTCGTTCACCCGCACGCCGACACCCACATCGACACCGAGGCCCACGTCGAGCAGTTCCTGGACGCGACGGACTCCGATGTGGTCAACCTCTGCCTCGACACCGGGCACTACGCCTACTGCGGCGGGGACAGCGTCAAGCTCATCAAGACGTACGGTGAGCGCATCGGCTACCTCCACCTCAAGCAGGTCGACCCGCGGATCCTGGCCGACGTCGTCCAGAACGAGATCCCGTTCGGACCGGCCGTCGAGCGCGGCGTGATGTGCGAACCACCGGCCGGTGTCCCCGCGCTGGAGCCGGTGCTCGCTGCCGCTCAGGCGCTGGGCGTGGAGCTGTTCGCCATCGTGGAACAGGACATGTACCCGTGCCCGCCCGGCCAGCCGCTCCCGATCGCCCGCCGCACGCGCGCGTTCCTGCGCGGTTGCGGCGCCTGAGCGCCACAGCCGCGACCGCCACCCACGGATCACCACTGCACGAGGGATGCCATGACTCAGTACGGATCACTCGGCATAGCCGTCATCGGAGCGGGGCGGATGGGAGCCGACCACGTCAGGCGTATCAACGAGGTCATCAGCGGCGCTCACGTCGCGGCCGTCGTGGACGTCGACGCCGAGCGCGTGATGGAGGTCGCCGGCCGCATCGAGAACTGCACCTCCTACACGGACCCGGCCACGCCATGGCTGATCCTGACTGCGGCGCGGTGCTCATCGCTTCTCCCGGTCCTGCCCACGAGACGCCCTGCTAACCGCGTTGAGGGTGATGGTCACCAGCAGAGCCGGGCGCTGCGGCGGTGCGATCGCACCCGACTTCGTGGAGCGGTTCGAGGAGGCGTACGACCGCCAGGTGCAGCACTGGGTGGACGCCACCCGTCGGGGCGAGGCCGTCGGCCCCAGTGCGTGGGACGGCTACGTCGCCGCAGTGCGTGGGACGGCTACGCCGCCGCAGTGTGCGAGGCCGGTGTCCGCGCCCAGGCCAGGGGCCGCGTCGCCGAGGTCGAACTGATCGCGCGGCCCGCCTTCCACGCCTGATCGCCGACGCCGAAGCGATCCGCCGGGTCGGGAGGGTGTCTCCAGCCTGCCGGGTCCGGCACCCTCATGCATGAGACAAGTTAAGTGAGAGTTGCTGCCTGTTTCGGGTCTGACAGTCAACGGGTGCCGGCCTGCCCTTGACGGGCGTGACCATCGCGATCGCTACGTCGAACAGCGGCAGGCATGGCCGCGACCGTGTCCTGCTGTCAGCCCGGCTGAAGAGGTCGAGGCACTGGGAGGCCTTCGACACCATCAGCCGTCGCTTCGCGCTCGGTGAGACGGTCGCCCATCCAGGAGCGGAAGCGCGCGGCAACATCCGTCACTCTCTCGGGTCTGCCGCAGCGGTGCTATCGGTCACACCGGGCGCGAAGACGTTCTGGTCGCGGTGATAGCCGTCCTCCGCCTCCGCGTCCAGGTACAGCGCGCTCAGCACGGGCGACTGGGCCAGATGCACTGCGAATGGGTCGTCCAGGGCCGCCGGGCTGGCGTGTGCGCGGTCGTATTCACGGGCGAGTCCACGGCGCCGGCCGGCCTCCTCGCCGTAGAAGAAGAGCCCGCCCTGCGCGTACACCGTCTGAGGCGTCGAGCCCGTCCACCAGTTGACCAGGTCGAAGTGGTGAGTGGCCTTGTGCACCATCAGGCCACCGGAGTTGGCCTTGTCGCGGTGCCAGCGGCGGAAGTAGTCGGCACCGTGCCGCAGGTCGAGGAGCCACTCGAAGTGGACAGAGCCGATCTCGCCGGCCGCGATCGTCTCACGTACCGCCGAATGCAGCGGTTGTAGCGGTAGTTGAAGGCGACGCGGACGTCGCGGCCGGTGCGCCGCTGGGCGTCCAGGATGCGGCGGGCGCGCTCGGCGTCCGTGTTCATGGGTTTCTCGGTGACCACGTCGCAGCCCGCTTGCAGAGCGGAGACGATGTGGTGGTCGTGCGTGCGGTCGACGCTGCACACCACGACGAGGTCGATGCGTTCCTGGTGCAGCATCTTCTAGAAGTCCGCTGCGGCGTCCGCCGCAGCGGACTCTCCCGGGAGCCATTCGTTGTGCACGGCCATGCGGTGGGCGTTGTTGTCGCAGAAGGCGGCGAGCTCGAACTGGTCCGCGTACGGGCCCGAAAGAGCCTCGGTGAACATCCGGGCGCGAGCGCGAGGCCGACCACGGCGCAGCGTCGCCGATGCCTGATGTCGGGGGGCATGAGGGACTCCGAATCAGCCAAGGGTCTTGTCCTGACATTAGTACGGCCCTAGTGTCCATCGAAGCAAGCGCTTTCCCGTGCTTTCCCCGTGTAGTCCGAGGAGCCTCCGTATGTCCGTCGAGCCCCCACAATCGCCTCGACTGCGCGTCGCTGTCGTTGGCACCGGTGCCATCGTCAGTGACAGCCACCTCCCTGCGCTGCGGGCCCACGCCGAGCGCATGGAACTGGTCGCCGCAGTCGATGTCGACCCGGCCAGGCTCCAGGCCTTCCGCGACCTCGCGGGCGGCCAGGTCGCTGGGTACACCGACCTCGACACGATGCTCGACGCAGTCCGCCCCGACCTCGTTCTCATCGGCACCCCGCCCTCCCTGCACCGCGCGCAGACCGTCGCCGCGCTGAAGTCGGGTTCGTGGGTGCTGTGCGAAAAGCCACTGTGTCTCTCGCTCGCCGAGTACGACGAGATCTCCGCCGCCGAGCAGGCCTCCGGTGCGTACGCATCGGTCGTCTTCCAGCACCGCTACGGCTCCGGTGCCGTGCATGCCCGCGAACTGCTCGCGAGCGGTGAACTCGGCGCCCCGCGGGTCGCGCACTGCCAGACCACCTGGCACCGCGACAGCTCCTACTACGCGGTGCCGTGGCGCGGCCGCTGGGAGAGCGAGGGCGGCGGCCCAACCATGGGCCACGGCATCCACCAGTACGACCTGCTCCTTCACCTCCTCGGTGACTGGACCGAGATACGCGCCATGGCAGGCCGCCTGGTCCACGACACCGAGAGCGAGGACGTCTCGACCGCCCTGGTGCGATTCGCCGGCGGCGCACTCGCCACGGTCGTCAACAGCGTCCTGTCCCCGGACGAGGTCAGCCGCATCCGTATCGATTGCGCCGACGCGACCGTCGAACTCACCCACCTCTACGGGTACACCAACGACGACTGGACCTACACTCCGGCCCCGGGCGTGACCTCCGTACGCACGGCTGCCTGGCGCACCCCTGCGGCCGATGTCCGCAGCTCGCACGCCGCCCAGCTCGCTGCTCTGCTCGAGGCACACGATCGGGGCACCCGCCCACCCGGCAGCGGCCCCGACGCCCGGCGCACCATCGAGTTCGCCGCCGCCCTCTACAAGTCGGCCTTCACCGGACAGCCTGTCCTCGCGGGCGAGATCGTCCCTGGCGACCCCTTCTACGAGACCATGCACGGCAACCACCCCGACTGGAACCCGAAGCGATGACGATTCAGGTCGCCCACACCCCCGGCGAGCGGATCGCCGTCCAGGCCGGCGGCGTCGAGCTGCTGAGTTACGTCTACCGGCCCGACCCCGACCCCTTCGAGGCCCGCAAGCCGTACATGCACCCGCTGCGCACCCTCGCGGGCCACCAGGTCAGCGGCTACCGCCCCAGCGACCACCGCTGGCACAAGGGCCTTCAGATGACCGCCAGTCATCTCTCCGGGCAGAACTTCTGGGGCGGCAACTGCTATGTGCACGGGGAGGGTTACCTCTCTCTCCCCGAGCGGGTTGGCTCCATGCGCCACGACGGCTTCTCGGTCCTGGAGACTGCCGAGGACCGTTTCAGCCTCGCCGAAGAGCTCACCTGGATCGAGAACGGCGGCCAGGAGTGGGCCCGCGAGCAGCGCGGTATCACCGTGCACTCGGTCGACGAGGAGGCCGGGTCCTGGGTCCTGGACTGGTCGATCCGCCTCACCAACACCCGTGACGAACCCCTGCACTTCGGCTCCCCGACCACCGCGGGCCGTGAGATGGCCGGATACACCGGACTCCAGTGGCGTGGGCCGCGCGACTTCACGGGCGGCACCGCCTTCGGCCCCGAGAGCGAGGGGAGCACAGGTGACGCAGACAAGCTGATGGGCACGCAGGGACCGTGGCTGGCCTTCACCGCCGAGCACGACGACGTCGACGCCCACTCGACACTGGTCTTCGCGCATGCCCCGGAGAACCTCGACCCGCTGAGCGCGATCCACGACTCGCACTGGTTCGTACGATCCGAGCCGATCCCAACGGTCGCGTTCTCCTGGGCGTTCTTTGAGGAGTTCGAGCTGCCGCCGGGCGCGTCCTTCGCGTACCGCTACCGCGTGGTGATCGCCGACGGCACCTGGGACCGCGGACGCGTGGCCTCGCATCTCGAGGAGCTGACCTGGTGAGCAGCCTGCCACATCCGCTGCCCGGGGCTGTGGGCCTCTCGCATCTCAGTGCCTACGACTGGGAGGCGGCCGACGGGGTCTGCGGCGGCAGCCCGCATCTGCATCTGGCGTGTACGGAGGCGTATGTCGTTACCGGCGGCCGGGGCGCGGTCCAGACGCTCGCCCCCGACGGCTACCGCGAGGTGCCCCTGGAGGCGGGCTCGGTGGCCTGGTTCACGCCGGGCACTGTCCACCGGATGGTGCAGGGCGGCGACCTGCGGATCACTGTACTGATGCAGAACAGCGGGCTGCCGGAGGCCGGAGATGCCGTCTTCACTTTCCCGCCCGAGGTCCTGGCCGACCCGGATCGGTACGCGGCCGCCGCGGCCCTCCCGGTGAAGACGGGCCCGGATGCGGAGGCCGCCGCACGCAGGCGCCGCGACCTTGCGGTCGAGGGATACCTGCCGCTGCGCGGGGCGCTACAGGCCGGGGATAACGGTCCCTTCCTGGAGTTCCAGCGGGCAGCCGCCCGCCTGGTGCGGGACAAGGTGCCCGCCTGGCGCGAGCAGTGGCGGGCAGGAGCGCTGGCCACCGCCGAGCTCACCGGCACCCAGCTCGCGGCTCTCGAGTCCGGCGACCCCGCGTACCTCGCGGACTCCCGCGCGTTTGACAGCGTGCCCTCCCGGCACGGCGGCTACGGCATGTGCGGACGCCGCGAGGAGTACGAACTACCTGGAACCACCGTCCCATTGGCCTGATCAACCCCGCCCCGTTCAAGAGATTCCTGAAGAGAGGTGTAGTTGGCATGCCCGGAAAGAGGACATAGAGGTCCTGCGCGAAGGTTGCGGTGCTCGCGCTCTGCGCGGTGCTCACCGGCTGCGGAGGATCCAATGACACCAGCGGCAGCGGAAAGGCCGTACTGCGCTACACCTGGTGGGGCAACCCCGACCGCGCCGCCCGCACCCAAGAGGCCGTGGCGCTCTTCGAGAAGACGCACCCCGGCATCGAGGTGCAGACCTCCTTCGCCGGATACGACGCGTACAAGCAGTAGCTCGCCACCCAGGCGGCCGGCGGCGATGCCCCGGACGTCATGCAGCTCGACTACCGACAGATCAACAAGTACGCGTCCGGCGGAGTCCTCCTCGATCTCGGTCCGCAGCAGCTGCACGCCTCCGAGATCGACGCGGGACTGCTGGCCACCGGAGTCGTGAACGGCAAGCAGTACGCGATCCCGATGGGCCGCGGCAGCGAAGCCTTCGTGTATGACGCCAAGCAGTGGAAGGCTGCCGGTGTGCCCCTTCCACACCAGCGCTGAACCTGGTACGAATGGGCCGCCGACATGCAGGCATTGGCCAAGAGTTCCGGGAAGCCGGGGTGCGTCGACCCCGGGCAGAGCGAGGACTCCTTCGAGGTGTGGCTGCGCGGCCAGGGCAAGTCCCTCTACTCGAAGAGCGGCGGGATCGGCTTCACTGCCGACGACCTGACCCGCTGGTGGACCTTCACCGACAAGCTGCGGCGCGAGGGCGCGGTACCGCCCGCCCAGCAGACGACGCAGCTCGACGGATCAGTGGAGAACACCCCGCTCGGACGCGGCAAAGCGGTCTCCGACTTCAACTGGGACGCGTCGTCCAGCGGCTTCACGGCGACCGTCGGGGACGGGCTGACGCTCGCCCCGATCCCGTACGGCACCGACGGCACGCCCGGGCAGTACTTCAAGCCGTCGATGTTCGTCGGAGTCGGCGCCCACACCGCCCACCCCAAGGAGGCCGCCAGCGCGGCACGAGGCGGGGCCAAACCGCCACCGAAGGAAGGTACGTGGCGCTGCTGCGGGAACGCTTGCGTGCAGGCGACCTCATAGCCGGTGCGGCAGCCGTTGTCGGGGTATTCCTCCTGTCGGCGGAACTGCAGCTGGCGGGGGCGGGGCTGCCGGGAGCGCGGGTCTTCGCCGTAGCGGCCGCGCTGATCGGTGCGTACGTGGTGATCGTGGGCCTGCGCTCCTGCGCGCACCCCGAGTCGCTCACCGACTGGCGTGCGGCGGTACGGGGCGCCGCACGCGCTGCCCTCCCGGACGCGGGCGGCAGCGCACTGGTGCTGCCAGCCCTGGCGACGGCCGTCCTCTGCGCGTGGATGATCCTGCCGCTCGCCTTCCTCGCGCCGGGGCCACTCGCCCTCGCGCTCACTGCCATCGATGTACGTAACACCTCCGCCGTATCCCAGGAGACAACGTGATGCCCCGCAGGACCTTCCTCGCCACCACCGCCGGGGCCGCCGGCTTCGCAGCGGTCACAGGGCAGGGAACAGCCGCCGCCCAAGACGGCACCCAGCAACCAGAAATCGACACAGACTTCGTGGAGTTCCTCACCGCGGCGGCCGAGAAGCGCACCGCGGAAATCCTCAGCGGATACACCACCAGCATCACCGACCTCCGGGACAAGGGGAAAGCGCGCGGAGCCGCTCGCTGCCTGCGCACTCTCACGTCGGTCTACGTTCACCCGGGGTCGTCGTACCACCGTGACGGATCACTCGTCGGACCCCTGGACGAGCTGGCAGAGGTCCTCGCCGAGGAGCAGTTCCAGGATGGACTGTGGGACCAGGGTGCGGTCCACTCGCCGCCCGACACCGCCTTTTCCATCGTCGACCTCAACATGGCCTACAGCCTGCTGGACCGCGACGGCCACCAGCCCACCGCGAGGGTACGGGCCACGGTCGAGCGGATCCTCCGCAAGGCGGGACCGGGCCTGGCGACCGGCGGAGTGCACACCGCCAACCACCGCTGGCTGGTGTGCTCGGCGCTCTCCCGTATCCATCTGCGCTGGCCCGACTCCTCCTACCCCCGGCGCATCGACGCCTGGCTCGCCGAGGGCATCGACCAGCTGTCGGGCGGCGACTACAGCGAACGCAGCCCCAACTACTCCTCCGCTGTGTCCAATCCCGCCCTGCTCACCATCGCGCGCTTCTACGACCGTCCCGACCTGTATGCGAACGTGCGCGACAACCTCGTCGCCACGATGTACTCCACCGAACCGAACGGTGAGGTGGAGACCGTCCAGTCGCGGCGCCAAGACCAGACAGCGCGGCGCTATCTGCCCGAATTCTGGATGCAGTACCGAGAGATGGCGATCCGCGACGTGGACGGACGATTCGCGGCCGTGGCCCAGCAGCTGAGGGAACGTGGCACCGCGCAGACCTTCGGTGAGACCGTCCTCGGAGACCGGCTCGCAGAGCTCCTGGACCGCACCGAACTGGCCCGCCCGCTCCCACAAGTCAGCGCCGTCCCCGACGACTTCGAGCTGCACGACACCAGCACCCGCCTGGTACGAGTCCGCCGCGGCGACCGTACGGCCAGCATCTTCGGCGGGACGGACTTCCCCGAGGTGCATGCCATCTCCTCGGGACTCTCCACGAACCCCACCTTCTTCAAGATGCGCAAGGGCGCCGCGATCCTCGACTCGCTGCGCCTGGCCCCGCAGTTCTTCTCCCTCGGCCCCTTCCGGGCCGAGTCCCTGGCCCGCTCCGGCGATGCCTGGCACCTGCACGCGGAGGTCCACGGCGCCTTCCACCAGCCCCTTCCGCGCCGCTTCCGGCGCGCGGGCGGGGACTACGCGCTCACCGACGACGGCCGCTTCTGGTCGGCGATGGACTTCCCGCACCGCCCGACCGAGTACCGCACGCTGCGCACCGATGTCACGGTGCGGGAGGTGAGGGAGGAGGGGAGCGGCGCCTGGGACGTGTCGTTCGCGACGGGTCCCTCCGCGGTGCCCCTGACGCTGGAACTGTGCTTCCGCCGCGGCGGAACTCTCAGTGGCGAAGGCCTGGAGCCGGTGGCCGGAGCGACGGACACGTACCAACTGGTCAGCGGCGAGGCGACGTACACCGCGGGCGACGACACCATCACCTTCGGCCCCGGGAACGGCAAGGGCGGCAAGCAGCCTCCGGTCATCGACCCGGGCGAGCGCTACACCTGGATGAACGGCACCTACACCGTGGACGGCATCCGCGTGCTCATCACCGGCCGCTCGCCGCTGACGTACAAGCTGACTCTGCGCTGATGCGGCGAGATGCGGCGTATCCGTATCGCAGGGCTAAGACGTGCAGGTCCCCGCGGGTGGCGCCGCGGGGATTGGCGCGGCCGACCCGGCTGTCGCGCGCGGATCCCAATCCGTGACCGATGGCTGACGGGCAGAGCGTTGAGGTAGTTCGACAAGATCTGAAAAGGTCACGCAAGCGCTTCCCTGATCGGTGTGACCCGGTCTCCGGGCGAAGCGACCCACCGAAAGTATGAGTGCGGTTGTCGCACGACGGCGTTCTCGAACTGGATAACGCAGAAAGCTCAGTTGTGGCCTAAAGGACGCGTCCGCGAGCTGCGCGAGGACAGTGGCACCCTCGACCGGCTGGAGGTGGAAGCGGCAGATAAGGACCGACAGGCCGATCAGCATCACGCCGAGTACGGCGCCGAGGGCGACCTGTGCCGCTCGAAATTCGGTGCTGTGAGCTGCGGCGAGGCCGTTCGGTTAGGCGGTTCTCTCGTAATGGTTGATCAGGCCCCCGAGGAGGCGTTGACGCCGGATCCGGTGGGCCTGGAGGTTGCTGACGGTGGCCGGGGTGGCCGGTTCGGTGCTGTCCGGGGGCAGTTGCTGCCGGGACTGGTGGGGACGGTGCCCGTTGTAGTGCCGGAGGTATTCGGCCAGGACTGCGCGAGCGTGGGCCTCGTTGTAGATCGGCATGCGGTCGAGGAGCTCGCGGCGGAGGGTGCCCACGACTCTCTCGCAGATCGCATTCGCTTTGCGCGCCTGCGGCGGGCTGAGCAGGATCTCCACGTCGTTGGCCTCGAAGACGGCGTCGAAGGTGCGGGTGTACTTGCTGTCCCGGTCCCGGAGGAGGAAGCGCAGCGACTCCAACCGGCGCCCCTGCGCCATGGCAAGGTTCCTGGCCTGCTGAACGGTCCACGCCGGTGGGGTGGGCGGTGACGCCGGCGAGGTGGACGCGGCGGGTGTGGTGTTCGATGAAGATCTGGGCGTGCTGGCGCTTGAGCGAGATGGTGTCCAGGTTCAGGAAGTCGGCGGCGATGGTGCCGTGGGCCTGGGCGGTGAGGAATTGACGCCAGGTGGGGCCGGAGCGCTGCGGCGCGGGGTCGATGCCGGCTGTGTGGAGGATTTCCCAGACGGTGGACGGGGCGATTGGGTAGCCGGGGCGGGCGAGTTCGCCCTGGATGCGGCGGTGGCCCCAGGTGCTGTTCTCGTGGGCCAGGCGCAGGATGAGCTGCTTAACGGCGGGCGCGGTGGAGGGTCTGCCGGGGCGGCGGTGCCGCGTGAACGTCTGTTTCCTGGCGATGAGTTGGCGGTGCCGGTCCAGCAGTGTGGTGGGGGTGACCGTGATGGTCTGGCGTCGGCGCTCGCGCGGGACGAACCGCGAGAGCGTGGCGAGCCAGATCTGGTCTGCGGGCTCGTAGTGGACGCGGGCGATCTGACGGCGCAGCACCGCGTTCTCATGCCGTAACGCCGAGGACCTCTGCGTCCTTGGCCACGCGGCTGCGGAGTACGGCAGAGGGCACCTTGATCAGATTCCGGACCAGCGTGGTGACGATCGACAGCGACATCGAAGGATCGTCCCAGGCGCCATTGAGGCTGATGCCCCGCGTGGAGAAGCTGCAGGCCAGAGCCGGAATCGTATGTCCGAGCGGGACAGGGTGTGGCGGCGTTTCTGGACAGGCGGAAGCCGGACTGGCAGGGCCGGTAGTCGGAGACCGTCTACCGGCTCTCGCTGCCCGTCGGACCATCAGAGGTCTCTCTCGGCACCCGTTGCCAAAATGTTAAGACATTGGGTCTTCACGTCATACCGATGTCATGTGAACCTTCCTGAACGATCTTTTCGTGCAAGGAGGCCGAATGGAAGTCGTCGCGCGACGGACCGCGTTGACAGCGGCCGCCCTCGGCGCAGGTTCGATGCTGCTCGCGGGTTGCGGCACGCCACTCGACCTGACCCGGAATGAGGACGGCGGTGACGGTGACAGCGTTGCGCTGACCATCGCCACCAACGCTGTGTCCGGCGGTAAGAACAGTGACGAGGCGGACTGGATCCAGGACTGGGTCATTCCGCACTTCGTCCAGGCACAGCGCAAGAAGGGGCGCCGGGTGCGGGTCGAGTACCTGCCCAGCGGCGTCGACGACGAGCAGTACAAGACCAAACTCGCGCTCGACCTCAAGGCGCACGCGGGACCCGACATCATGGCCCTCGACGGCATCTGGGTGGGCGAGTTCGCGCAGGCCGGATACATCGAGCCGCTGCGGTCGGTGCTCGGTCCCGCCTTCGAACGGTGGGAGGGCTGGCGGCAGATCAGCCGTCAGGTGCGCCGACTGGCCACGTTCGAGGGGCAGTTGTACGGCATCCCGAACGGCACCGACGCGCGCGTCCTCTTCTACAACAAGGCGGTCTTCCGCAAGGCGGGCCTCCCCGAGAAGTGGCAGCCGCGCGACTGGCAGGGGATCCTCGACACCGCACGCCGCCTGAAGCGAGTGGACGGCGTCGTGCCGGTGCAGCTCAACGCCGGTACGGCGATGGGCGAGGCCACCACCATGCAGGGGCTGCTCCCGATGCTCGCGAGCGCGGGCGGCACCGTCGAATCCGGCGGCAAGTGGGAGGGCGACACCCCCGAACTGCGCGCCGTGCTCGGCTTCTACCAGGAGCTCTACGGCAAGGGCTCGGGCCTCGGCGACCCCCGGCTCCAGCAGGAGGCCAAGGGACGCGATAAGTCCTTCCAGATGTTCGCCGACGGACGCATCGGGATCCTCGCCGAGGGTGACTACTTCTGGCGCGACGTCATCGACCCGAAGATCGGGACCTCCCCGATGAAGCGTCGTGACAACGATGTCGGGTACGCCCTCTTCCCGGCCCGCGCCCGCGGCGAGGGCCTGGGCGGACGGGAGTTCGTGAGCCTCTCCGGCGGCGGCGTGCACGTGCTCAACCCGCACACCCGCAACCCCGATCTCGCCTTCGAGCTGCTGAGTTTCCTGCACTCGGTCGCCGCACTGCGCGCCCGCCTCGGCGACACCGCGCAGATCACCGAACGCGACGACGTCAACGAGACCGTCCTCGCGCGTGACCCCATGCTGAAGTTCGCCGCCGACAAGGCGCTCCCCGTCACCACGTACCGGCCGGGCCTCGCCGCCTACCCCGAGGTGTCGATCGCCCTGCAGGAGGCCACCGCCCAGGTGGTGTCGGGGCGTTCCCCGAAGCAGGCCGCGGCCGCGTACGCCGCCCAGTTGAAGGAGGTGCTCGGTGGCACTGATGACATCGCGGGCTGAGCCCGATGTGCAGGACCCGTCCGCGGAGAGTGCCGCCCCGGCCCCCGAGACGGACGCCGTGGGTCTCGGGCGCAGGCGCGCCGCCGGATTCGTCGCGCCCGCGCTCGTCCTGATCGCCCTGTTCCTGGTGGCGCCCGCCCTGTGGACGCTCTACCTCGGCGGGACCGACTACCGGCTCACGGGCCTCCCGGCCATCCACCCGAGTTTCGTCGGACTCGACAACATCACGCAGGCCCTCGGCGACGAAGGCTTCCTCAAGTCGCTGTGGCTGACCCTGGTGTTCGTCGCCGGCTCGGCCGTCATCGGGCAGGCCGTGCTCGGCTTCGGCCTCGCCTGGTGGATGCGCGAGCGCGCCGGCTGGATCAAGGGCCTGCTCGAAGCCCTCGTCATGCTGTCGTGGATCCTGCCCAGCTCGGTCGTCGCGTTCCTGTGGATCGCGCTGCTCGACCGGGACGGCGGCACCCTCAACACCCTGCTGCACACACCCGGCGCCGCCTGGCTGCTCGACCACCCGATGCTGTCGATCATCGTCTACAACATCTGGCGCGGCACCGCCTTCTCGATGATGCTCTACAGCGCCGCCCTCGGGAACGTACCGGCCTCCCACCTGGAGACCGCCCGTCTCGCCGGCGCCTCGCGCTGGCAGCAGCTGCGCGACGTCGTCTTCCCGTGCGTCCGCGGACACGTCCTGACGAACCTGCTGCTGATCAGCCTGTGGACGTTCAACGACTTCTCGCCGTACCTGATCACGGCGGGCGGCCCCGACGGGAAGACCGAGACGCTGCCCGTCTTCATCTACCAGACCGCGCTCGGCAGCGGACAGCTCGGCTACGGCTCCGCGATATCCCTGTTGATGCTCCTCGTCAACCTCGTGGTCGCGATCGTGTATCTGCGACTCCTCGGGCGGAAGAAGAAGGAGCGCACGGCGCAGGAGACGCAGCAGGCGAAGGAGGCGACGACCGCATGAGTGCTCTCCCACAGATGGGCCGGGCCGGGCAGAAGGGTGCGGTCGCCGGGCTGCTGCGCGGCATCGGCATGTACGTCCTGGTCGCCCTCGGCCTCGCCTTCTTCGCGCTGCCGATGCTGTGGCTGGTCACGGCGCCGTTCGACCGGCACCCCGGCATCACTGCCTCGCTGCCCGAGTTCACGCTCGACAACTTCCGACGGCTGCTCGACAACCCCAACGCCATGACCTCGCTGGCCAATTCGGTAATCCTCGCCGTCGGCACGGCGGTCCTGGTCGTGGTCCTGTCGGCGCTCGCCGCGTACGCGCTCAGCCGCGTCCGCATCCCCGGCCGCGACGGACTCCTGTACGCGCTGCTCCTGCTGTCGTCGATCGTCACCGGCACGGCGGCCATGGTGCCGATCTTCCTGCTCGCTGCCGACCTCAACCTGGTCGACTCCTACCTCGGCGTGATCCTCGTCCTGACCGGCGGACTGCTGCCCGCCGCGATCTTCATCCTCAAGGACTTCATGGACACGACGCCGAAGTCGTACGAGGAGTCCGCCCGCGTCTTCGGCGCCTCGCCGCTGCGCATCGTCAAGGACATCGTCGTGCCGGTGGTGCGGCCGGGACTCGCCACCGTCGGCGTCTGGTCGGTGGCGCAGGTGTGGGGCAACTTCCTCATCCCGTTCCTGCTCCTTCGCTCGCCGGACAAGTCCCCGGCCGCCGTGGTCATGTACACCTTCTACACCGAGGGCGGTCAGCCTGACCTGGCCCTCATCTCGACCTTCTCGCTCCTCTACTCGCTGCCTGTGGTGCTGATGTTCCTGTTCGTCAGCCGCCGGTACGGCTTCCGCTTCCACGGAGGGATCAAAGCCTGATGGCTGACATCAACCTGCGCCGCCTCGCCAAGGTCTACCCCGGCGGGGTCCGCGCCCTCGACGACCTCGAACTGACCGTCAACGACGGCGAGTTCTTCGCCCTGCTCGGCCCCTCCGGCTGCGGCAAGTCGACCCTGCTGCGCACCATCGCGGGCCTGGAGAACGCCAGCGGCGGTGCGATCGAGATCGGCGGCCGCGAGGTCACCACCGTCGAACCGGGCGGCCGCGACATCGCGATGGTCTTCCAGGACTACGCGCTCTTCCCGCACATGACGGTCACCGAGAACATCGGCTACCCGCTGAAGATCAAGAAGGTCGGGAAGGCCGAGCGCGCCGCCAAGGCCGGCGAGACCGCCGAGGCCCTGGGCCTCGACCACCTCGGCGAGCGCCGCCCCGGACAGCTCTCCGGCGGCCAGCAGCAGCGCGTCGCGCTCGCCCGCGCCATGGCCTGCCACCCGCAGGTCTTCCTCTTCGACGAGCCACTGTCCAACCTCGACGCGCGCATGCGCCTCGAGGCCCGTACGTTCCTCAAGAAGCTGCAGCGCGAACTCGGCGTCACCACGGTCTTCGTTACCCACGACCAGGCCGAGGCCCTCGCCATGGCCGACCGGATCGCGGTCATGGAGGGCGGCAGGCTGCGCCAGGTCGGCACGCCCGCCGAGGTGTTCCGGCGGCCCGCCAACACCTTCGTGGCCTCCTTCATCGGGTCCACGCCGATGAACCTGCTGCCCGCGACCGTCGCCGGCGGCAAGGTGAAGGTCCTCGGCGCCGAACTGCCGCTGCCCGACGACATGGACGACATGGACGACATGGACGGCAGCGACGGCTCCGGCGGCTTGGTGCGCGACGGCGAGGAGATCGTCTATGGCATCCGGCCCGAGTACATCCGCTGGGCCGAGGCCGAACCCGCCGAAGGCGGCGCCCTGACTGGCACCGTCTCGGTCGTCGAGAACCTCGGCAGCGCCCACCTCGTATCCCTCGACATCGACGGCACCACCGTGCAGGCCGTGGTCGACGAGGAGCACGAGCCGGCCGTCGGCGACCGCGCCTGGATCGTGCCGCGCACCGACCGGGCGCTGCTGTACCGCGACGGCGCGCTCATCGACGGCGCCGACGACCGGGACGCCACGCCGTCCACAAAGGAGAACGTGCCCGCATGACCGGCCGCACCACCACGCACCGCGGCACCTGGACGATGGAGCAGCGCGCGCGGGACGTCCTGCGCGAACTGCCCGTCGAGGTGCCGCCCGGCACCGGCGCACTCACCGTCACGCTCTCCTACGAGCGCGGGGCGGGCGGCGTGATCGACCTCGGACTCCTCGGTCCCGACGGCGAGTTCAAGGGCTGGTCCGGCGGCGCCCGCAGCACGTACACCGTGACCGGGACGTGGGCCACGCCCGGCTACCTACCGGGCCCGCTCACCTCCGGTACCTGGCGGGTGCTGCTGCGCCTGCACCGCGTCCCGCCGCAGGGCGTGCCGTACGAGGTGCTGGCCGTCGCCTCGGACCGGGTGCCCGAGGAGCCCGTGGCCTGCGCGCCCGAACCGTTCGCCGCCGACGCGCGGCGGGCGCGGCGGCGTGATCTGCCCGAGGTGGACGGTGCGCGGTGGCTCGCCGGGGATCTCCACGCGCACACACTGCACAGCGACGGCGGCCTGGCGATCGACGAGCTGGCCCGCCTCGCGGTAGGCGAGGGACTCGACTTCCTCGCCGTCACCGACCACAACACAGTCAGCCACCATCCGCATCTGGCGGCCGCGGGCGCCCGGCAGGGCATCACGCTGCTGCCTGGCCAGGAGGTCACCACCGACCTCGGCCACGCCAACGTCTTCGGGGACACCGGCTGGATCGATTTCCGCGCCCCCGCCGAGAGCTGGCTGAAGCAGGCCGAGGCGGGCGGCGGCTTCCTCTCCGTCAACCATCCGCTCGCCGACGACTGCGCATGGGAGCTCCCCTTCGGCGGCCGCAGGCCGCGCCACGCCGAGCTGTGGCACCACACCTGGGACCACCGCACCGACGGTGCGCCGCTGGCGTGGGCCCGTTCCTTCGCCGACGGTGAGCTGGTGCCGCTCGGCGGCAGCGACTTCCACCGGCCGGAGCAGGGGCGCCCCTTGGGTGTCCCGACCACGTGGGCGTTGGTCGAGGGTGACGGTCCGTCGGCCGTCCTTGACGCGCTCGCCGCCGGGCGGACCGCCGTGTCGGCAGGGCCCGATGCGCCGGTGCTGCTGCGGTGCGGAGATGAACTGGTGGCGCTGGAGGCCGAGTCGACGGTTCTGGTGCGGCCGGACGGGTCCCGGACGGTGATCCGGTCGGACCGGGAGACGGTTCCGGCGGGGCCGGGGCTGCATCGCCTCGAGACGTACCGCTGTGAGGTCGTCGCCCTGTGCGGCTGACAGGGTGCGGGGCGCACAGCCCCGCACCCTGCCGCACCCCATGGTGCCGCCCCTCCTGCCGTCGGCGCCTTTCCCCACGCACCCTCCTCCCCACGCACCGAAAGTCCTGTCCTTCATGACCACCACATCCCACCGGGCCGCCCGCTCCGGTTGCGCGATCCGCATCGCCAACGCCCCTGTCTCCTACGGCATTTACGACCCCGACGCCGCCCCGCTCGACCCCGACGCGCTGCTGGCCTCCTTCGCGGAGGCCGGGTACCAGGGAACCGACCTCGGCCCGCTCGGCTACCTCGGCACGGGGGACGAGCTCGCCGCCCGGCTCCGGCGGCATGGGCAGGCGCTGGCCGGTGGCTGGGTCGACCTGCGCTACGGCGATCCCGAGGGCTTCGCCGCCGACTTGCCGGGGCTCGACGCCGCGCTCGACGTGTTCACGCACGCGTGGCGCTCGGAGTCCGCCCCGACCGCTCCTTCCGACCTGCCCATCGACTCGGGGCCCGGAAGTCGCCCCCCGGGTGAACACAGCACCCCCCTGCCCGTCGAAGACGAGTGGTTCGCGCCCCGGCCGACCCTGGCCTGCCCGGCCAACCCCGCCCGGTTCGCCGCGCCAGGCCTGCCCGTTGACCCGGCGCTGCAGCTCACCGACGCCGACTGGCCCGCCTTCGCCGCCGATGTGCAGCGCGCCGCCGACCGGGTCCGCGCCCGCGGCCTGGAGCCCGTCTTCCACCACCACCTCGGAACCGACGTCGAGACCCCCGACGAGATCCGCCGACTGCTCGCCCTCACCGATGTGTCGCTCTGCCTTGACACCGCCCACCTGTGGCTCGCGGGCGGCGACCCCGTGGAGGCGCTGCGCGAGTGGGGTCCCCGTATTCGCCAGATGCATCTGAAGGACGCCTCCCGCGCGGCACACGCGGTCGCGCGGGCGAGCGGCGGCGACCTGTGGCGGACCGTCGGCGACGGCGGCTTCACCGCGCTCGGCCGCGGCGACCTCGACTTCGGCGCCATCGCCGACGCGCTCGACGCCATCGGGTACACCGGCTGGATCATCGTCGAGCAGGACGCCCTGCCCACCGGCCAGGACCTGGCCGCCATCGCGGACGACCAGCGCTCCAACCTCCAACTCCTGTGCTCACTCGCCCCGTTCAAGTGGGACCAGTAGCTCACGCAGACGGACACGATCGACCGGCCTGACCGGCAGACTGACCAGCTCCACCGGATGAGCCGGCTCGGCCAGCGTCTCCGGAGCGGTCGGCTCGACCGGAGCCACCAGTTCGACCGGACCGGCCGGTTCCAACGCACCAGACAGCTCCCCTCTCCACCCGCCCGACCAGCTCGACAGAACCAGCCAGCTCATCCAGCTCACCCACCTCCCCACCCCCGACCACCTCCGCACGAAGGACCCCGCCCATGAGCCCCGCCACCCCCCGCCGGCTGAAGGTCGCCGTCGCCGGCCTCGGCGCCATCGCCCGCACCGCGCACCTGCCGCTCCTCGAGCGCCGCAGCGACCTGTTCGAGATCACTGCGCTCTGCGACCTGTCGCCCACCGCGCTCGACGAGATCGGCGAGCGCTACAGCGTGCCCGCCGCGCAGCGGCACACCACCACCGAGGACCTGCTCGCGGCCGGTGGCTTCGACGCCGTACTGCTGCTCACAGCCGGGTCGCACGGCGATGCCGCAGAAGCCGCCCTGCGCGCCGGGTACGCCGTCCTGTGCGAGAAGCCGCTCGCCTTCACCCGCGCCGAGGCCTACCGCATCGCCGCCGCCGAGCAGGCGCAGGGCAACGGGCCGCGCCTGATGGTCGGATACATGAAGCAGTACGACCCGGCCGCCGTCCGGCTTGCCGAGCAGCTCGGCCAGGCGGGCGGCGCCGAGTTCGTCCGCGCCGTCGACGTGACGGTGCTGCACCCCACCAGCGAGGCCCAACTCGCCTTCGCGCACCTGCCCGCGCCCGCGGGAGACGCCGACCGCGCGACCCTCGACGGGCTGCGCGCACGCGACGCCGAACTCACCGACGAGGCGCTAGGCGCGGACGCCCCGGAGCGGCTGCGCTCGCTGTACCACATCATCCTCGGCTCGATCAGCCACGACCTCTCCCTCCTGCGCCTCGTCGACGGCGCGCCCGAAAGCGTCGACCGGGTCGCCATGTGGCCCGAGGACACCACCCCCGGCTCCGTCGAACTGACCGGCCGACTCCCACGCGGCGCGCGGTACTCCATACGCTGGCACTTCCTGCCCGAGCACGCCGCGTACCGCGAAACCGTGGCCGTGCACCACGGCACCGGCAGCCTTGAACTCGCCTTCCCCGCCCCCTATCTGATGAACGCCCCCACCGTACTGACCGCCACTGACAACGCGGCGGGGATGGAGCGGCGCGCGCAGTTCACCAGCCCGGTCGAGGCGTTCGAGCAGGAGCTCGTCGCCTTCCACGACATGATCGTGAACGGCACCGCACCCCGCACCGGCGTGGCCGGCGCCCTCGACGACCTGACCACCGCGCAGCGGGCCGCCGCCTGCTTCGCCGCCCACCACCAGCTTCCCTGCGCAGGAGAGACGAAGACCGTATGAGCACCACCGACCAGCAGCCCCAGCACGACAACAACGGCCAGCCGCAGGAGCTGATCGTCGTCCCGCACACCCACTGGGACCGCGAGTGGTACCTGCCCTTCCAGCAGTTCCGCCTCCAGCTGATCGGTCTGCTCGACGAGGTCCTGCAGCGCATGGAGGACGACCCGCGCCAGCGCTTCACCCTCGACGGCCAGGCCGTCGCCGTCGACGACTACCTCGAGGTCCGCCCCGAACAGCGTGAGCGCCTCACCGCCCTGGTGAAGGCGGGCCGGCTTGCCGTCGGCCCCTGGCAGATCCTCCTCGACGAGTTCCTCTGCTCCGGCGAGAACATCGTCCGCAACCTCGAACTCGGCCTCGCCCGCAGCCGCACGCTCGGCGACGCGATGGAGGTCGGCTACCTCCCCGACATGTTTGGCCACGCCGCCCAAGTGCCGCAAATCCTCAAGCAGTTCGGCATCGACCACGCCTGCGTGTGGCGCGGCGTGCCCGCCGCCGTCGACTCCCACGCCTTCGCCTGGCAGTCCCCGGACGGAACCGCAGTGCGCACCGAGTACCTGGCCGCGGGGGGTTACGGCTCGGCCGCGGGCCTCTTCGACGACCCCGCGCGCGTGGCCGAGCGGGCTACCGCCATCGCCGCGAAGCTGAGGCCGTGGCGCCCCGACGGTTCCCCGATGCTCGCGATGTACGGCTCGGACCACACGGCCCCGGCCGCCGACCTCGCGGATCTGCTCCAGGCCCACAACAATGAACAGGGCGAGCACGGCGTCCAGTTGCGCCTCGCCACCCTCGCCGAGTACTTCGCCACGCAGCCCGTCACCACCGAAGGCCTGCGCACCGTCATCGGCGAGCTGCGCAGCCACGTCCGCGCGAACATCCTGCCCGGCGTCTTCTCCGTGCGCGCCCCCGTCAAGCAGGCCATGGCCCGCGCCGAACGCGCCGTAGAGCGCTACGCCGAACCGCTCTCCGCCCTCTTCTACGAAGGCGACGCCGCCCGCTTCCTGGCGATGGCCTGGCACCGCCTGATCGAGGTCTCCTGCCACGACTCGGTCACCGGCTGCGGCTGCGACGAGACCGCCCAGCAGGTTGCCGCCCGCATCGCAGAGGCCGAACAACTGGGCCTGGCCGTTCGCGATATGACCGGCCGCGGCCTGGCCGCGCGCGTACCGCACACCGGCCACCTCCTGCTCAACCCGACGCCGAAGCCGCGCACCACCCTCGTTGAACTCGACGTCCCCGGCACGGGCCCGGTCCGCCTCACCGACGCCGAGGGCCGCACTTACCCCGCCCAGGAACTGTCTGCCGCGCCGACGCTGCTCGCCGACGACACCTTCCCGTACGAGAAGCTGGCGACGGTCCTCGCGCGCGTGCACGGCATCGAGCTGTACGGGCAAGAGATCACCGCGTGGACCGTCGACGCGGAGGCCCGCGAGCTGCGCTTCGCCGTCGCCCGCCGCTCCGATCTCGCCTTTGACGTCGCCGAGGTGAAGGCCGCCCTCGCCGAGGCCCCGAACGACGGTGACTGGCGCGTCGTCATCGAGGCCGAGCCGCGCCGCACGGTCACCGCCCTCGTCGAGACGCCCGCGCTCGGTCACACGGCAGTCCGCCCGGAGCCGGGCAGCGAGCCCCTGCCCGAGCGGACCGTCACCGCCCCCGGCAACACCCTCGCCAACGGCCTGCTCACCGTCGCCATCGCCGACGACGGCACCCTCGCGCTCACCGGCGAGCACGGCACGACGCTGTCCGGCGCCGCCCGGATCGTGGACGGCGGCGACCTCGGCGACACGTACAACTACGCGCCGCCCGCCCACGACCGCATCATCGACACCCCCCAGGCCACCACGGTGCGCCGCGTCGCGGACGGCCCGCTGCTGTCCGCGTACGAGATCGAGCGCACCTACGAGTGGCCGGTGGCCGGCGACTTCGCGCGCGACGCGCGCGTGGAGGCCACCGAGCCGACGACCGTCACCACGCGCGTGGAGCTGCGCGCCGGGGAGCCGTTCGTGCGGCTGCGCGTCGCCTTCGATAACCGCAGTGACGACCACCGCGTCCGCCTGCACGTGCCGCTTCCGCGCCAGGCCTCCGTCTCCTACGGCGAGGGCCAGTTCGCGGTCGTCGAGCGTGGCCTGACCGCGGAGGCGGGTTTCGGCGAGGAGGCGCTGCCCACGTTCCCGGCGTCGGCGTTCGTCGCGGCGGGCGGCGTCGCGGCGCTACTCGAGCACGCCACCGAGTACGAACTGGTCGACAAGGGCCGGGAGTTGGCCCTGACGCTGCTGCGGCCCACCGGGCAGATCTCCCGCAACCGGCACGCCCACCGCGACGAGCCGGCCGGACCGCAGATCCCGACACCCGAGGCCCAGTGCCGCGGCCTGCGCACGGTCGACCTGGCCCTCCACCCGTACGAGGGGGAGTGGCACCAGGCCGGGATCCTGGAGGCCGCCGAGGAGTTCCGCCACCCCCTGGCGACCCTGACCGGCACCGCCGACTCGGACACTCCGCTGCCCGGCGGCGTCGAGGGTTTGCGCGTGGAAGGCGATGGCGTCGTCCTCGGCTCGGTGCGGGAGCGCGACGGCCACCTGGAGGTCCGTGTCGTGGCGCAGACCCCGGAGCCGACGACGGTCCGGATCCGGCGTGCGGGCCTGACGGCCGCCCGCCGGGTCGACCTGACCGGTGCGGTCCTCCGTCAACTCGCCCTGGACGACAGCGCGTTCGAGGTCAGGCTGCGGGGCTGGGAGATCGCCACGTTCCAGATGGCGGGCGAGCGGTAGGTGGAAACCGGAGGCGGGGCCCTGTCGCTCACGGCCCCGCGTCCCGTTCCACCTCCAGGCACCCGGCGTCGTCCCCGAGTTCCCGATCCGCCGTCCGTGATCGGGACGCCGTGTGCTTCATGAGGCGGCGGGCTGCCTTGAAGAGACGCCCCGCCGCGCCCTGTCGGTCACGGGCACGCGAGCCGCGCGTTCGCCCAGTCGACCGCGTCGTGATCCAGTGCGTCGCCAGCGTTGTCGGTGACGAAGCTAAGCGTGGAGACGCCCGTGACATCGACGCTGACCTGCTCGACCGTCGCGCTGGTCATCAGGCCGCTGCCGTAGACCTTCTTGCCGTCGGCGTAGACGAAGAAGTGCGCCGTGCCGCCGTCGGTGGTTGTGCGTGCCGACAATTACGCCCTTGCAGGTCAGGAAGCATTTTGGTACTCGTGGAGCACGCCGCCGAGACGGTCGCGTCGGCGTATGCCAAGACGCTCGATCTGTACTGGTTTGAGCGGTTCGGGGACGGCGTGGAGGGGTGCGGCAGCCTGCAGTGTGCAGTGGGTGCGGTGATGGTTGTAGTGCTGCTCGTACTCGCGGAGCGCTCGCCGGAGGTGGGCTTCGTTCCAGAGCAGGGCGCGATCGAGGAGTTCACGGCGCAGGCTGCGAACCCAGCGTTCCATGATTGAGTTCATGCGCGGTGTGCGGACGGCGGTGAGCACGGTACGGATCTCGGCCTGACCGAGGATCTCGTCGATGACAGCGGGGTATTTCGCGTTCGCGGTCGCGGATCGTGAACTTGATGGCGGCGAGTTGTCCGGCATCTTCGAGGTCCATGACCAGGTTCTTGATTGCCTGGGTGACCCAGGCATGGGTGGGATGCGTGGTGGTGCCGAGCACACGGACACCTCGGCGGGCGTGGTGGATGGCGGCGAGGATGTACGGGCGCTGCCCGCTGAGGGTGACGGTCTCGATGAAGTCCAACGCGAGGATGGCCTCGGCCTGGGAGTGCAGGAAGGTGGCCCAGGTGACGTTCGAGCGCTGGGTCGCAGGATCGACGCCTTCGGCCTTGAGGATTTCCCAGACGGTGGAGGTTGCCAGCTTGATGCCGAGGAGCGCGAGTTCGCCGTGGATGCGCCGGTAGTCCCAGGTGGGGTTTTCGTCGGCGAGGCGGAGTATGAGGCGGCGGACGGAAGTGACTGTGCGGGGGCGGCCGGGGCGCCGGTTGCGGCTGAGACGGACGTGACGGTTATTCATGAAGTCGCGGTGCCAGCGCAGGACAGTGTCCGGGGAGGCGATGAGCCGCAGGCGGCGCAGGGCGGCTCGTGGCAGCGGGGCGAGGGGAGCGGCTAGGAAGGCGCGGTCGGCCGCTTGAAGACCGGGGCGCTGGTTGCCGAGCCGACGTTGCAGGACGGCGAGCTGGTGACGCAACGCGAGGATCTCGACGTCCTTGTCGTGGTCGCTCATAGGGATCAGCCGCAGGGCGGTGAAGGCGTGAGTGACAGCGATGCAGGCCAGGCGTACGAGCATGAGCAGTGATCATTGCCGACCGCCGTCGTCGGCGCGATAGCGGGGCTGAACTGCACCGACGTAATATTCGGCACCCACACCGCTACGAGTGCGCCGCGATGGGGACCGGATCCGCGTCACCACGGACAGCCCGCACGCCTGGCATCTGCGCGTCGGCGGTCCGGACGGCATCCTGCACACAGTGGAACCGGGACCCGGGGTGACCGAGATCCCCTGCGGAGATTGACGCAAGGGGGGCCGGAGCCGGGCTGTCGCTGGGGAGCATCGTTCAGCGACAGCCCGGACTCGTTCGCGCCGATCGGCGCTCACCTCATCGCGGCTCCCGCGCGTACGGCGCCACGGCGATCCGGTCGATCAACGGTGCGTACCGGGACCGCAGCAGGATGCCGGGGAAGGTGTCCGAGGCGTAGCTGGCGCCGTCGAAGTTCGGCAGTTCCTCGGAGCGGAAGGTGATCGTGTTCTGTCCCTTCGTGAGGTGGACCGGGACGGTCAGCTCCCAGAAGTTGTTCTCGTGGAAGGTGTGCGGGAAGCCGACGCGCTGCGCTGCGCCGCCGTTGACGCTGATGTCGGCGTGCCGGGCGAGCGGGTCGGGGTTGTAGTGGGTGGCCGGGGACTGTTCGGGGTTGGAGTAGCGGATGCGCAGGGCGTAGCCGCCGGCGCGGTAGGCGTCGACGGTGAAGGTCGCGGTGTTGCCGTTGCCGGCGTCGCCGCCGACGCCGGTGATCGCCGTGCCGTCGGTGGCCAGGGACAGCGGGGTGAGCGCGGCCGAGCCGGAGAGCGCCGCGTCCTGAGCCTCGTACGTACGCGTCTTCAGAGTGCCCTCGGTGGGTGTGACGGTGAGGCGGTCGACGAGGGTCCGCGACGAACTCCCGGTGAGCGTCACCTTGTTTAGGCCGCCCGAGAGGGAGACCGCCACCTTGTGACCGCTCTTGGTCACGTGCAGGACGTCGTGTCCGTTGACGGCGAGCCGCGCGTTCGCGGCGCCGAGTGTGTCGACCGTCAGCGTGGCCTCGCGGTCGGCGGGGGAGTAGACCCAGAACGTCGCCGTCTGGTTCTTCGCCACGCGGGCCGCTCCCGAACCCGTCTCGGCGCGTCCGGGGACGTCGTACACAGGCTGCGCCCCGCCGCCCAGCCACGCCAGTTCGCCCTCGTACGCCTGCGTCGTGGCCGACGGCGCGGGCAGGGAGAGCGTGAGGCGGTCGACGATGGCGTCGCCCTTCGTGGTGCGTGTGCCGTCGAGGCTCTTCGCCGCGAGCGTCAGGACGTGCTTGCCCTTGGTGAGTTTGACCTTGGTGTCCGCGTGGTCCCAGACCACCCACTTGTAGCCGAGCGGCAGATGGAGTTCCTGCTCGCTGCCGGCCTTGCCGTCCACCCGTAGGAAGACGTTCGTGGGGCCTTGTTCCTTCACCTTGTCGTACGTGTTGAGGGAGTTGGCGAAGACGCTCAGGTCGTACGTGCCGTCCTCAGGCGCGTCGACGGTGAAGTCGAGCGTGACGTCGGAGCCGGTGCGCAGTCCGCCGACGTCGTAGCCGCCGGAGGTGTAGAACTTCGACACGTTACTCGGCGAGCCCTCGGGGCCGCTCTTCGAGTAGCCGGTCCCCGTGTGGGCGGCGTCCTCCGCCTCGTACGAACCCTGCCAGCGCACCGGCGAGGACTGCGTGCCCTGTGCCTTTCCGGCCGGGGTGAGGACGATCTCGTACGCCGACGACTCGTCCAGCTTCGGTAGGCCGCTCTCGCCGAAGTCGACGACGACCTTGCCGTCGTCACTCACCTTCACGTCGGTCTCCTTGAGCAGCCTCGGGCCGGAGGAGTCGCCGATCTGACCACTCCACCCGATCTCCCGCACCCAGGCGTGCACGTGGTCCCCGAAGACCTTCCGCGGGATGTTGTCGAAGGTGATGTGGCCCTCGCCGGCCGAGCCGCCGAAGATCAGGCGCGCCTGCCGCTTGTCCTTGTCGAGCGTGGCGACGCCCTGCATCGTGTAGTTCTCGCCGGGGGAAGGCGGAGTCACCTGCACGGTGTGCCCGGTCATCGAGGCGTATGAATGCAGCAGCCACCACTGGCCGTTGCCGCGGTTCGACTGCACCGCGGAGTCGGAGAGATTGCCGTCGATGTTCCAGTACGCGATGTCGGCGTCGACCTTCGACTCCTCGATCGCGGACACCCACTGGACCATCTGGCCGGGAACCGAGGTGTGGTAGTTGAAGGCGTACTCGTTGATGTTGACGGGGAGTTGGGTGCCCTCGTGCTTCGTCCCCTTGAAGAGTTCCTTCTCCCACGTCCGGTACTTCGCGACACTCTCGCGCACGGCCTCGGGGTGACTCAGCTCGTGCCAGGTGATCACATCGGGGAGCGTGTCCGCGGTAAGGGTGTGGGAGAGGAAGCCCTTCACCTGGTCGTACAGGACACTGGTGTTGGGGCCCGCGATGCGGGCGCCGGGCATCTTGTCCCTGATGAGCCGGTGGACGTCGTCCCATGCGGCGAAGTAGTCATCCGGGTCGCTGAGCCAACTGACCTTGTTGTAGCTCCAGTTGCCGGTGCCGAACATGTTGCCCTCGGGCTCGTTGAACGGCACGAAGACGATGTTGTCCTGGTACTGCTTCGGCAGCTGCAGGACCTGGTCCACCTGCTTGGCGATCTTCTCCTCGTAGAGCTTGAGCTTCTGCTCCGGGGTGTCGCCCGGCCACTCGTACGGGAAGCCGCGGTGGATGTCGGTCATGTAGATGTACACGTCGCCGTCGGTGGAGTCGGCCAGCGGCTTCACTACGTTCAGTGCGTCGGCTCCGGGGTGCTGCGGGCCGTCCTGCGCCTTTGTGGAGACCGTGCGCAGGCCCATGCCCTCCAGGAGGTTGTTCGTGGGGACGTCCGGGCCGTACACGCCGTAGAGAGTGCCGGACGCGCCCCCGTGGAAGGCGCCGGTGTCCAAACCGAGGTCGACGGTCAACTGCCCTTCGCGGACGACGGTGACGGTCGACTCGACCGCGCGTCCGGCCGCCGTTCCGGTGACGCTGAAGGTGCCCGGCCGGGCGTACTTCTCGGACGCTACGGCGTCCCAGGCGATCGGGGTGTCGCGGTCGTAGCCGTCGGAGAAGGACGAGCGGACGGCCTTCGGCAGGGCCGGGGCGGTGCCCGTCGTCGTGCGGACGTCGAAGGATGTCTTCGAGAGCTCCTGGAGGGTGGGCCGCTCCCCGGTGAGTGTGCCGGCCACCTGGTCGGCGGTCAGCGCCGCGTGCCACACCGTGAAGTCGTCGATCGCGCCCTTGAACAGCGGGTCCGGATAGAAGGACTTGCCGATGTAGCCGGCCGCCGTCGCCGAACTCTCCAGCAGTTCCCCGGCCTTGACGCTCGTCGCGGCGGACGACACCGCGACGCCGTCCAGGTACGTCGTGACGCGCTGGGCGGAGCTGTCCAGGGTGACGGTGACGGTGCGCCACTGGTCCGAGGGAAACGTCGCGTAGCCGCTCACCTGGGCTTCCGTGTCGCCTCCGCCGGTGGTGACAGCGGTACGCAGCAGTCCGCTGTTGTTGGACGGGGTGGTGAAGAGGTACTTCGAGGTGTTGCTGCCGAGATCGAAGATGCGCTGCCAGGAAGCGTGGTCACCGCCCCACTTCACCCGGGCGGAGACCGTCAAGTCGGCTGTGTCCGCGAGTACTTCGCGGGGGAGCCGGACGTACGCACCGTCGGAGTCGGACGCCCCTCCGGGCAGGGTCAGCGCCCTGCCGCCGTCGGCGCCCGCGACGGAACTGGCGGTGGAGGCGTTCACCAGGTTCGCCGTGAGCCCGTTGCCCGAGCTGTCGGCGATCTTCCCCGACGCCAGGTCGTCCTGGTCGAAGGTGTAGCGCGCGGTGGGCCGGGGTGGGTCTGCTGCTTGTGCGGGTGCGGCGGCCGGTGCGGTCAGCAGGCCCGCGCCGAGAGCAACGGCCACGGCGGCAGGGGCCCGGCGGCGCCGGGCGGGTCTGTCAGCGGATGGCATGGATCGCGTCCTCAATCCCTGGAGTGAGCAGAAGCGAGTAGCGGCGAGTCGAGCGCTCGCTCGAACCGGTTCATTTCCTGTGCGTCAAGGAGCCGGGGCTTTGGTGCGGGCACCCGTAATGGCCGGTCTGTGCTTCGGGCGATGGGGTAGCCGACTCGCGGCTCCCGTGGGTGGCTCCCCGCGTCGAACCGGTTCGACGAAGCTAGCAGGGGGGCAGGCGGCCAGCAATCCCCCGGGCGCGGAGAAGTCCGGATGCTCCGGCGCCAACCGACCATGTCTGTGCGAAGTGTTGACAGGCATGCGGCGCCTTCCTACCTTCACTTCACGCGAACCGGTTCGATGGCCGGGTGCGACGTGCATTGCCCCCATTTCCCGAAGACCGGCAGCCGTTCACCTCTGCGAGGTGGTCGAACCGGTTCGATCGTCCGAGCAAGGAGCTGCCGTGAACATCGGTGAGATCGCCCGGCGGGCCGGTGTCTCGCGGAGCACCGTGTCGTACGCCCTGTCCGGCAAGCGTCCCGTCTCGAATGACACCCGCCGCAAGATCCAGCAGGTCATCGACGAGTTGGGCTACCGGCCCAACGCCAGTGCGCGTGCCCTGGCCAACGGCAGGACCAGCACGATCGGCCTGGTCTTTCCGCCGGCCGGGGACCACTACACGGGGATGCAGCTGGACTTCATCGGCAGTGTGGTGGAGGCGGCAGCGGCCTACGACTACGACGTGCTGCTGTCGCCCAGCGGTGTGGACAGCGACCGCTCCTTCCAGCGGCTCCTCGGCGAGCGGCGGGTCGACGGTGCGATCCTGATGGAGATCAGGCTGGAGGACGACCGGGCGGACCACCTCGCCGCCCTGGACTTCCCCTTCGTGGCCATCGGCCGCACCGCCCACCCGGAGGACGGCTGGTGGGTCGGCCTCGACCACACCGCGCTCGCGGCGGCGTGCGTCCACCACCTCGCCGACCTCGGCCACCAGCGGGTCGCCTTCGTCAACCGTCCCGAACAACTCTGGCGCGCGGGCTACGAGTCGGCGCACCGGGGCCTCGACGGGTTCACCAAGGCGGCGGCCGAGCGCGGGCTCACCGTGCGCACGTACTGCTGCGGGGACGACGCTGCATCCGGCCAGGCCTGCGTGGAGCGGATCCTGCACGAAGACCCGGCGACGACGGCCCTGGTCACGCTGAACGAGGCCGCACTGGGCGGCCTGTACCGGGGGCTCGCCCACGCGGGCCGCCATGTGCCGCGCGACGTCTCCGTCACGGGGGTTGTGGCCGCCCGCTGGGCGGAGACGGTGACGCCTCAGCTCACCGCGGCCGACGTACCGGCGGCAGAGCTGGGCCGTCGCGCCGTCGACCTGCTCGTCGAGCGCCTCGACCACCCGGAAGCGCCTGCCCGGCACCACCTGCTCACCCCGCCGATCTCGCTGCGGGCCAGTACCGGGCCCGCCGCCCCGGCTTCGCGTTCCTGACGCGCGGAAGCCAAGCCCCTCTCGCCTGCCGTCTCTCTCCAGTCGCCCCTTCCACCGCACCTCTGTGCCCAGATGACGAAGGACCCGCCATGCACAGCTCCTCCCGACGGCGCCTGGCCGCCGCGGCTCTGTCGACCGCTGTCTGTCTCGTCGGCGCCGCCTGCTCCTCCGGCTCGGGCAGCACCGGTTCTCAGGGCGCGGACAGCGACACGTACACGATCTGGGATCCGTACCCGCAGTTCGCCAAGGGATCGGCGTGGACCAAGCTCCTCGGCAAGTGCGGTACCCAGGCCGGCGTGAAGGTGAAACGGACCGGGTTCGACACCAGTGACCTGGCGAACAAGTCGCTGCTCGCCGCGCAGCAGGGCAACTCGCCGGACGTCCTGATCGTGGACAACCCGGTGGTGTCGACCCTGGCCGAGGGCGGCGTGCTCACCACGACCGACGACAACAAGCTGGACACCTCGAAGGTCGACCCCAACCTGCTCGCCGCGGGCCAGTCGGGCGGCAAGACGTACGGCACCCCGATCGGCGCGAACACTCTCGCGCTTTACTACAACACGAAGGTGCTGAAGGACGCTGGGGTGGACATCTCCTCGGTCAAGGACTGGAGGTCGCTGACGGCCGCCCTGGCGAAGGTCAAGAAGGCGGGCAAGAAGGGCATCACCTTCTCGGCGATCGGCACGGAGGAAGGCAGCTTCCAGTTCCTGCCGTGGTTCTGGGGCGCGGGCGCCGAGCTGACCCAACTCGACTCCGCGCAGGGCGAGTCCGCTCTGTCGCTCTGGAAGGACTGGCTCAAGAACGGCTACGCGCCCAACTCGGTGCTCAACAACACCCAGACGACCAGCTGGCAGGAGTTCGCCACCGGCGACTACGCGTTCAGCGAGAACGGGACCTGGCAGCTCGCGAACGCGAAGAAGGCCGGCTTCGACTACGGCGTGCTGCCCATCCCCGCCATCATTCAGGGCACCGCCGCGGCCCCGACCGGCGGCGAGTTCGTCACCGTCCCCGTCCAGCAGGACACCGGCCGCTACGCCACCACCAGGAAGCTGGCGACCTGCCTGACCAGCACCCAGAACCTGTACGACACCGACACCACCCTCTCCTACATCGCCCCCACCGCCGAGGTCCAGGACAAGCAGGTGGCGGTGAATGCCGAGATGAAGCCGTGGGTCGACGCGGTCAAGTCGGCGAAGGGGCGCACGAGCGACGACCTCGGCACCAAGTACCCCAAGATCTCAGAGCAGTTGTGGAAGGCCGTCCAGTCCGCGCTGAGCGGACAAACCTCGTCCAAGGACGCGCTGGCCGCGGCCCAGTCCGCCGTCAAATAGCGGCCAGGCCCCGACGGATCGCAGATGAACCACATGACACAGCAGCTGCCGGACCAGCATCGGCCCGTCGCCGGGGCGGTGACCGCCGCCCCGGCCCGGATCAGGAAACCGCGCCGCCCCACCTCCACCCAGTGGGCCGCCTGGGGCTTCCTCGCCCCGGTGACCCTCTACCTCGCCCTCTTCTACGCCTATCCGCTCTACCGCAACATCGACCTCAGCCTGCGCAACTACACGGTCCGCTCCTTCGTGCAGGGCGACGCGCCCTTCACCGGCCTGAAGAACTACGAGACCGTCTTCGACGACCCGACCTTCGCCCCGGCCCTGCTGCACACCGTGGTGTTCACCGCGGTCTGTCTCGCCTTCCAGTACGCGATCGGCCTGGCCCTCGCGGTGTTCTTCCACCAGAACTTCCGGCTCTCGGCGACCCTGCGCGCCCTGTTCCTCGTCCCGTGGTTGCTGCCGCTGATCGTGTCGGCCTCCACCTGGTCGTGGATGCTCAACAGCGACTCCGGCATCGTCAACGCCGCCCTGCACGCAATCGGCATCGGACCCGTCAACTGGCTCACGTCACCGTCCTGGTCGCTGACCTCCGTGGTCCTCGCCAACATCTGGATCGGCGTCCCCTTCAACCTGGTCGTCCTCTACAGTGGCCTGCAGTCCATCCCGGCCGGCCTGTACGAGGCCGCGGCGCTCGACGGGGCGGGCGCCTGGCGCCGGTTCTGGAGCATCACCTTCCCGCTGCTCCGCCCCGTCTCGGCGATCACTCTGCTCCTGGGCCTCGTCTACACGCTCAAGGTCTTCGACATCATCTGGATCATGACCAAGGGCGGCCCGGCGGAGTCGTCCACCACCTTCGCCACCTGGTCCTACCAGCTCGGGTTCGGCAACCTCCTGCCCGCGTTCGGCCCGGGCGCGGCCGTCGGCAACCTCCTGGTGGTCGCCGCGCTCGTCTTCGGCCTGGTCTACGTACGAGCCCAGCGAAAGCAGGCGCTGTCATGACCCTCCTACATCAACGCCCCAGCCGCCGTACGTGGTTCAAGTCAGCCGTAGGTGTCCTGCTGACCGCGGTCATGCTCTTCCCGGTCTACTGGATGGTCAACGTCTCCTTCACCCGCGACCAGGACATGCGCAAGAGCCCACCGGACCTGCTGCCGCTGCACGGCACGCTGGCCGGCTACCGCACGGTCCTCGACGAGCAGCTGCCCTATCTGGGCACCAGCCTCGTCATCGGCCTCGGCACCGTCGCCGTGACCGTAGTCCTCGCCGCACCGGCGGGGTTCGCCCTGGCCAAGCTGCGACCGCGCGGCGGTGGCATCCTCAGCTTCGTACTGCTCGCCGCGCAGATGATCCCCGGCATCATCATGGCAATGGGCTTCTACGCCATCTACCTTCAACTCGGCCTGCTCAAAACACTTCCCGGCCTGATCGTCGCCGACTCGACCCTCGCCGTCCCCTTCGCGGTCCTCATCTTCACAGCGTTCATGTCCGGCATCCCCGGTGAACTGCTCCAGGCCGCGAAGACCGACGGGGCCGGGCCGCTGCGAACCTTCTGGTCGATCGTCCTGCCGATGAGCCGCAACGCCGTCGTCACCGTCTCGCTCTTCGCCTTCCTGTGGTCCTGGTCGGACTTCGTCTTCGCCAGCACCCTCGTCAACGGCGGCGCCCACGAGCCGATCACCCTCGGCATCTACCACTACATCGGCAACAACAACCAGGAGTGGAACGCCATCATGGCCACCGCCGTCGTGGCCTCCCTGCCGGCCGCGGTCATCCTCGTCCTCGCCCAGCGCTATGTCGCCGCCGGCGTGACCGCGGGCGCCGTCAAGGACTGACCGCCGCACCTACCGCCGCCTTTCTCGAGAAACGAGTCCCTCCGCATGACCGCCGCCCGACCCGGCCCGGCCTTCTCCGTCCACGACATCCCGTTCAGCACCCACGGATCCTGGTTCGACATCTCGCCCGTCGTCGCCGAGAAGACGTACGCCGAGGACCTCCATCTCGTCTCGCATCAGAACGGCATGCACGGAGTTCTGCGCCTGACCCCGCTGCACCGCGGCACCGGCGACCGCGCCGAGACCCGCGTCGAGGCGACACCCGGCCTGCTCAGCTGGATCGGCGTGCACGGACGTATCGACCTCGCCTACGAGTCGCCGGACCTCGTACGCCTGCGGGGCAGCGGCAGCCTGGACCTCGGCGTCTTCGCGGCCGCGCAGACCCTGACGCCGTTCAGCGGCACCTACTTCTTCCGCGACCCGGCGGCCGACGCGCATGTGTTCACGTCGTACGAGACCGGACGCCGCTACCGCGTCACCGTGCTTCGCGGCACCGTCGCCCAGACAGCGGGAGCCCAGGCGCTGGGCGGCGGAGACCGCGGCGTCGTCATGACCGGCGATGCCGACGCCGACGGCACATGGGAGATCGCGCTGGAGGAGTTCGAGACCGCCCGACCGCGCTATGCGTCCGCGGCGGCCTTCGACGACATCGTGGCGTCCGCACAGGAATCGTTCGCGGCCTTCGTGGAAGCCGTGGCGCCCTGGCGTGCCGCCACCACCCCAGCCGCCGAACTCGCGGCGTACGTCCTCTGGTCGGCGACGGTACGCCCGGGAGGCCTCGTCACCCGACCCGCCGTCCTCATGTCCAAGCACTGGATGGACAAGGTATGGAGTTGGGACCACTGCTTCAACGCCCTGGCCCTGGCCGCCGGTTGCCCCGAACTCGCCCGAGACCAGTTCGCGCTGCCCTTCGACCACCAGGACTCAGCCGGCGCGCTACCGGACTCCGTCACCCACTCCGAGGTACTCCACAACTTCGTCAAACCGCCCATCCACGGCTGGACCCACGGACACCTGCGCCGCCGCCTGCCGACATCCGCGAGCCGAAACGAACTCACCGAAACCTACGACCGGTTGGAGCGGTGGACGGACTTCTGGCTGACCGCGCGTCGCGCAGAGGGCAGTGAACTGCCCCACTACCAGCACGGCAACGACAGCGGCTGGGACAACGCCACCACCTTCGACCCCGAGCGCGTCGTCGTCACCGCTGACCTGTCCGCGTTCCTCATCCTCCAGATGAGGGAACTCGCCTCGCTTGCCGGCAAGTTGGACCGGTCGGACGAGAGAGACAGGTGGACGCGAGCGGCGAGCGCCCTCCAGTCCGCGCTGCTCGACCAGCTCTGGGCGGGGGACAGGTTCCTCGCGCGGGGAGCCGCATCCGGGGACACCTGGAGCAGCGACAGCCTCCTCGACCTGATGCCCGTCGTGCTCGGCGAACACCTTCCCGAAGGAGTCAGCAGCGCCCTCGCGGACCGGATCAAGGCCCACCTCACACCGCACGGCCTGGCCACCGAACTCACCACCTCGCCGCACTACCTCGCCGACGGCTATTGGCGCGGCCCCATCTGGGCCCCCGCCACCGTCCTCATCGAGGACGGCCTGCGCAGAGCAGGCCATGACCGCCTCGCGGACGACATCAGCGCCCGCTTCCGCGCCCTGTGCGAAACCCATGGCTTCGCCGAGAACTTCGACGCCCTGACCGGGACGGGCCTGCGCGACCGCGCCTACACGTGGACCGCCAGCAGCTACCTGCTCTTCGCTGAAGCGCACGTCCGCCGACGCGATGACACGAGCCGGATCGGCGTTTGACGGCACGCCGTCGCAGCTGCGAGATCATGTTCTGCACGCACTCGGGCTGGCCCCTGCCTCTGAGGAGGAAGCCCGCGCCCGGCTGCTGGTCACTGCTGCCCCAACGGCTCCAAACTACGTGCCTCATGTTCCGGACGATGGCTCAAACCGAAGCCAACACGCGTTGGCTGAGGCCGAAGGGCCGGCGAGGGTGCCAAAACGGTCGGACGAACGGATCGCAGTCCTGGAGGACGAACTAGCCAGAGGGGCTGCTCAGCACGGTTGGGACGATCGGCGGTGGACGCTGGAACGGGTCAGGATCGTGATCAACCGGCAGTTCCAGATCGCCTGGTCTACCTTTGATCTTGGCCAGTGCTCCGCCGTTTACGGCGGGGGTGAAGGCCATCTCAGGGCTGCTCTGACCCGCACGTTCGCACGGGTCCGCAGTGTTGTCCTCAGCCGGTGGGGCGCTGCTGGTTTTCGATGTACTGCTTGACGACGGTCAGCGGTGCGCCGCCGCAGGATCCGGCGAAGTAGGAGCCGGACCAGAAGTGTCCGCCCCACAGGTAGCGGCGGACGTGGCTGTCGTATTCCTGGCGAAGCCTGCGGGAGCTGACGCCCTTGAGGGAGTTGACCAGTTTGGAGAGCTGGACCTTGGGCGGATAGTGCACGAGCAGATGCACATGGTCCTGCTCGCCGTTGAACTGCTTGAGTTCGGCCTCGAAGTCGGTGCAGACGTCGCGCATGATCTCCTCGGTGCGCGTCAGCATGGCGTCGGTGAATGCCCTACGCCGATACTTGGTGACGAATACCAAGTGGACGTGAAGGTTATAGACGACGTGACGGCCGGTGCGTACGTCAGGATTCGGGTTCCATCGTGGTGACATAAGCCAACTGTAGTAGGGTGATTGTCATGGGCGAACTCGTGTGGGAGAAGCGGCAGTTCGGGCACCGCGCCCGGCTGGCGCTGACGCCTGCACAGGTCCGGCTCATGGATGACCAGGCGCACGCGGCACGCGCGATGTGGAATCAGCTCCACGACCTGTGGCAGATGACGCCGAAGTGTCAGCGCGCTCTGACGCGCATGGATCAGGCGTTGCGGCAGGCCCGCAAGGAGATCGACTGGTACGCGGTGCTGCCCGCGCAGGCCGCGCAGGCGGTACTCAAGACGTACTTCCAGGCGTGGCGGAACTGCTGGGACGGGCGTGCGGACGAGCCGAACTTCAAGGCCCGCTTCCGCACGGCATTGTCGGTGGACATCCCGCAGGGCCGGGACTTGCAGATCAAGCGAGTACACCGACGGTGGGGCATGGTCAACATCCCCAGGGTGGGCCGTGTCCGGTTCCGCTGGACCAAGGATCTCCCCGTCGGCAAGCTCGCCAACAAGGAGAACCGGATCACCGGGGCACGGCTGGTCAAAGACGGGCTCGGCTGGCACATCGCCTTCCGTATCCAGACCCTTGAGCCCAAGCCGGAGCCCCACCAGGGTCCCGAGGTCGGTATCGACGCCGGGGTGAACCTGCCGCTTGCGCTGTCCGACGGCAACCACCAGGACCACGACCGGCCGCCCCGACTCCCGGACGGCACCGCCGACCGGGACAAGTGGCTGAACCCGGATGAGAAGGCCAAACTGCTCCGCCTGGAACAGCGCGCCGCGCACCGCAAGAGCTTCCGCAAGCCGAAAGAGCGCAGCTCCAACCGGCTGCACGCCACCTACGATCAGATCAAGCAGCTCCGCGCAAGAGCCACGCGCCGAGCAATCGACTGGCAGCACAAGACCACCACCGCCATCGCCAAGCAGTACGGCACGGTCGTGGTGGAGCAGTTGCAGATCACGAACATGGTCAAGTCCGCCAAGGGAACCATCGAGAACCCGGGGAGGAACGTCGCGCAGAAGTCCGGCCTGAACCGTTCCATCAGCCAGGAGGCGTGGGGCCGCACCGTGACACTGCTGACGTACAAAACCGCCCGAAACGGCGGAACCCTGGTCAAGGTACCCGCCCCGAACACCTCCCTGCGCTGCTCCGCGTGCGGACTCATCACGCCCGGCAGCCGCGAAGACCAGGCCACGTTCGTATGCAAGAACCCGGACTGCGGATGGTCGGCGAATGCCGACTGGAACGCGGCCCGGAACGTCTTGCACCTGTACCGGATCGGCCTCGTGGCGATCCCGGCTGCCGGGAGGGCAGTCGTCAGGCGCACCCGTGGCGTCAAGCCCGCTGCCGCAAGGTAAGCAGGAATCTCCTTCCTGAGCCTGCGAAGGGAGGAGAGCACTTCAACTAGGGTGTGTGGCAGCGAGGACATCAACCCGTGGCAGCAGGCTGCCGCTGTCACCGGCCGAACGAACCGCACCTTCTTCGTTTGGGGGCCGTCCTGAATCGTCAACTCATGGTCATGAAGCCGTACTTGGTGACATGATGTCCAGCTCATTCAGAGTGCGAACTCATAACAGGGGTGCGGGACGGTGGAGATCTCCATCCGCCCTGACGGAGGCAGTCCACAGGAGCTGGCCTCTCTCAAGCAGTGGTTGTCCACACAGCGCGGCCTGACGGGGCGTGTAAGCCTGGCACGCGCAACTCCAGGCGCTGAGGAACTCGGCAGTGGTGCCCTCGAGTTGTTGGCAGTGAGCCTGGGGACTGGTGGCAGCGTGTCCGTTCTCGCCGGAGCGCTCAGCGCATGGCTCGGCTCCCGCCGTGGCACGATCGAGATCGAAATCGACGGCCGACGTCTGTCGGTCCCCCAGGGGACGGACTCGGCGGAAATCGAGCGCTACATCAACATGCTTGCGGGGCAGCCCCGTGGAGACTGACTTCCTGGACCGTCGACGATCCCGCGCGATATTGATCGGTGCATCCTGTTTCACGGACACTGCTCTCACCCCCGTGCCCGCAGCCGCGAACAGCGTGGACAGATTGAAGGACGTACTCACCGATCCCGCCTTGGGCGGCTGGCCGGAGGAACGGGTCGCAGTGTTCCTCGATCCGCGCGAGACGGGTGCCTTCCAGGCCACCTTGTACGACCTCGCCGAGACGGCCGAGGATGGACTGCTGCTGTACTTCGTCGGACATGGCATGCTCAGCGACATGAGCGAGCTCTGCCTGGCGCTCAGCGACACTCGCGCCGATCGCGGGGAGGCGACAGGGCTGCCGTACGCCAGCATCAAGAAGATCCTTGCCAGCAGCCCGGCCGCGGTGAAGGCAGTGATCCTGGACTGCTGTTACTCGGGGCAAGCCATCCAGGCCCTCAGTAGCGGATCGATCGCGGACAGCACCGCCGTTGCCGGCGTCACTACTCTGACGGCCGCCGATCTCGCTGCCCATGTCGTGCCACTGGAGCAGCAGACGGCTGCTTGCACCTCGTTCACACATCACCTGACTGAGCTCATAAGTCGCGGCCGACCGAACGGCGGTCCCGCACTGACGCTGCATGACATCTACCCCGCGCTCAAGGCGCGTCTTAAGGAGAACGGTCTACCGGCGCCCAACTGGCGGACGACAGGCACCGCCGCGATGTTCCCCATGGCCCGCAACGCCGCCGGACTCCCTCCCGAGGAGGCTACGAGCCGGCCTGTAGGAGAGAGCCAGGCGCTGATCATCTGGCGCCGTGAGGGCAAGACACTGTACGACGCCGATGGGCGCCCTTACGGGGAGACAGGTGAAGGGGAGAACGTCCAATTCGACGCGGACCGGAAGTGGTGGCCCATTGCCCGATCGCGATTCCCGACCCTGCGCGCACTCGTCTTCGTCGTTGACGGACAAGTCAACCGAGTCCGGGAGATCATCGGCATTGATGAGGATGAAACCGGCGAGGGGAACAAGCTTGCGCTCGATGTGAGTCCGCCGCTCACGTCCGCGGAGATGGACGAGCGACTGCCCGGTCTGCCCGTGACCTTGGGGGCTACGCTTCCCGCCGTGCGTGGCAAGCTTTGGGAGTATCTCGCCTATTGAGGTTCCTGGGGGAGTTCGGCACAGGACGTGTGGCCGTCCGAGGAGCGAGGGCGGCCGGTAGAGGGCGCTGCGCCGGCCGAAAATCCCATCCGTGCAGCTCATGCGGCATGTTGGTATTCGTGGAGGACCCCGCCGAGGCGGTCTTTCCGGCGTGCCTTCAGTTGGGCAATCTGTGCGTTGGGTCGGGGGCGGCGCAGGTGCGCTGCTTGCTGCATTGCCTGGTGGGTCGGAGGGTGTTGTAGTGCAGCTCGAACTGGCGAAGGGTGTGCCGCAGGTGGTGCTCGTTCCAGATCAAGGTGGGGTCCAGGAGTTCGTGGCGGGTCTGGACCCAGCGCTCGATGATGGCGTTCATGCGTGGTATCCGGACGCCGGTGAGCACGGTGTGGATGCTGGCGTCGCACCGGATCTGGTCGAAGAGAACAGCGAGTTTCGCGTCCCGGTCCCGGATGAGGTACCTGGCCCTGGTTCCCGCGTCCAGATCAACGTGCGTTCCAGCAGCTCGCGCCGGCAGGTCTGCACCCACCTCTCCATGACCGAGTTCATCCGCGGCATCCGGACGCCGCTGAGGACGCTCTCGATCCCCGCATCTCGCAGGATGGCGTCGAACAGCTCGGGGAACTTGCCGTCCCGGTCTCGGATCAGGAACTTGGCCTTGGATCTGGCGTCTTCGAGGTCCATGACCAGGTTTTTTTGCGGCCTGCGTCACCCAGGGAGCGGTCGGGTGCGCGGTCGCGCCCAGGATCCGGATCCGTCGGGTGCTGTGCTCGATCACCGCGAACACGTACATCCGCGCCCCGGACAGGGTGACCGTCTCGAAGAAGTCGCACGCCAGCAGGGCCTCGGCCTGGGAGCGCAGGAAGTCTGCCCAGGTACTGGAGTTCCGTTCGGGCGCTGGGTTGATCCCGGCCTCCTTGAGGATCTCCCATACGGCGGAGGCAGCCACCTTCACGCCGAGGATGAGCAGTTCGCCGTGAAGGCGCCGGTAGCCCCAGTTGGGATTCTCCCGGGCCAGGCGCAGGACCAGAGCGCGGATGGAGTGCACGGTGCGAGGCCGGCCTGGTCGCTTCGGGCGCGACGCGGCAGCGAGGCGGCGTGCGACCAGGTTGCGGTGCCAGCGCAGCACCGTGTCCGGCCGGACCAGCAGTCGCAGCCTGTGCAGCACGTCCCGCGGCAGCGGGTGCAGCAGTGCCGCCAGAAACGCCCGGTCACTCGGGCTGAATCGCACCCCTTCATTGCCGAGTTGGCGCTTCAGCATCGTGATCTGGTGGCGCAGGGCGAGGATCTCGAGGACCTTGTCTCGGTCGCTCTTCGGCAGCAGGCGCAGCATCGCGAACGCGTTCGTCACACCCAGATAGGCAAGTCGCAGCAGCACGGCGGACCATCATGCCGTGTTGATCACCAACTTCACCAGCACGTGATCCCGCCCGCCCGCGATCAACTCGTGCGCCCTCTCCCACCAGGGCGGATGAGTTTTCGGCACGGGCAGGCGCCGGACCGCCCCGGCATCGTGTCCTCGAGCAGGTCGAGCGCCTTGGTCGACTCGGTGCCGGGCAGGGAGAATCTGTCTCTGCTCTTGGTGCCGGCCTGCGACGCGGCCAGACCGAGACCGGCCAGCAGGGCCACCCACAGCAAGGCGACGACGAACCGGTGCCTGAAGCACCAGCGGGCAAGGGTGGACAACGGAACTCCTCTGGATCGAGGACGAGTTGGGTCCGTTCCAACCTCGTACGTACGCACCGTCCGTTCGTGCGTCCGACGGACGGTTTTCGGGGTACCGCGCTCGCGGTACGGCGCTACGCCGAAGGTGTCGTCGGCCCCGACCACCCGGCACCCGAAGTCGCTCAGGGCATCAAGTTCAGCGACCGCCTCGCGGCCCAACAGGCCGCTCTACCCGCACAATTGCGAAGGAGCGCAGTGTGATGACAACGGTTTGTCGTAGCCGTCCGCGACTGAGCCGACCGACGCGGAAGCGCCGATGCCGGCGAGCCGGCCGGTGCAGCGAATGGAGGCGTATCGCGACCCGCGGTCGCTGTGATGAATGAGCCCGGAGTCCTTCTTGATCTTCCGTCTCCACAGGGCCATCTCGAGTGCGTCCAGCGGCAGTTCGGTTCCGCATGTGGTGGGCGACCTGCCGGCCGACGATCATCCGGGAGAACACGTCCAGGACGCACGCCACGTACGCCCACCCCGACCATGTCCGCACGTAGGTCATGTCTGCCACCCAGAGCTGGTCCGGGCGCGCGGCAGTGAAGTTCCGGTCCACCAGGTCCGGCGGACGCGGCGCCGACTCGGGGACGGTGGTCCGGCGCCGCTGCCCGCGGATGACACCCTCGATACCAAGCTCGGCCATCAGCCGCTCGACCGTGCAGCGGGCCACCTCGACGCGCCGCAGGGCCCTGGTGATCCGGCGGGCGCCACAGGTGCCACCCGAGCCCGCGTGAACCTCCGCGATCAGCGGCATCAGCTGTTCGTCGCGGAGCCGGCGGGCCGACTTCGGCCGCCTCCTGCGGGCGAAGTACATCGAGGGCAACAGCTTCAGGACCCGGCAGACGGGATCGACCCCGAAGCCACGTTCCCGCAGGTGGGTTGATCACCTGCTCGGCCTCGTCCGGGGACGGTCGATCTCCTGGGCAAAAATCACCGAGGCGGCCTTCAGGATCTCGGTGGCCCGCTTCCCCCACACCGGTCGTGCGGACGCGATGCCGAACTCCGCCGACCGGCTACCCCCTCGTGTTCCCGAAACCGTCTGCCGCGCGTGCGGGGCCGATGACACCGATCCGAGGGGCAGTTCAGCCGATCGGGCCGAGCGCCGGCGCAGGGCTGGCGTCGTCGTACGGCCTGACGGTACTGGCGGTGCAAGACGCCGGCTCGTGCGGGAGAAGAAGGCCGGGCAAGCCAGCCGTGCGGTGCGCGAAGCGCCAGCCGGTCACCCCGCAGACGCCGTCGACTCGCGTACCACCACCTCGTAGGGCGCGACGAACCCCTCCGGCTCGCGGTCGTCCGATTCCGGTCCCTTGATGCGGCGTACGAGGAGGTCGACGGCGCGCTGTGCCATGGCGTCGTGGTCCGGGGCCACGGTGGACAGGGACGGGACGAGGTAGGCGCTCTCGTCGACGTTGTCGAAGCCGATGACCTTGACGGCGTGCGGTACGCGGATGCCTACGTCCGCGAGGCCGCGCAGGACGCCCATCGCGACGGTGTCGGTCACGCAGAAGACGCCGTCGAGGTCCGGGCGGGCGGGGGCCGTCGTGCGGGCCCACTGCGCGCCGGCGGCCATGGTGAACTCCGCCAGCTCGTACTCGAGTTGGTGGTCCCCGGGCAGGCCCGCGTCGGCCAGGGCCTGGCGGTAACCCGTGCGGCGTAGGCTGGAGACGTCGACGTCTCCGGGGGTTTCGCTGATCGCGCCGCACAGGAACGCGATGCGCCGGCAGCCCCGCGCGACGAGGTGCCCGGTGGCCGCGCGCGACGCCTCGACGTTCGGCATCGCGACGTGGTCGACGGGGCCGCCGAAGATCCGCTCTCCGAGGACGACGACGGGGAGGTCCGCCTTGAGCCGCTGCGCCTCGCTCGTGGTCAGGCCCGCGGCCGCGAGGATCACCCCGTCGTGGACGCGGGCGCGGGACGGGGCGAGCGTCGCCAGCTCGTTCTCCCGGCGGGCATCGGTCTGTTCGATGCTAACCCTGAGTCCGTGGCGTCCCGCCGCCGCGACGACGGCGGCGGCGAGCCGTCCGTAGTAGGGGCGGTTCACCTCGGGGACGGCCAGACCGATCGTTCCGGTACGTCCGGTGCGCAGGGTGCGGGCGGCGACGTTGACGCGATAGTCGAGGTGGGCGATCGCGGCGAGCACCTTCTCGCGGGTGGCCGGGCGGACGTGGGGCCGGTCGTTGAGGACGTTGGACACCGTCATCGCGGAGACTCCGGCCGCCTTCGCCACGTCCTGGATCGTTGCCATGGTGGGTCGGTCACGCCATCCGGTAGAGCGCGGCGCCGTGCGCGGGGAGGTCCACGGTCAGGGCCCGGCCGTCGTGCGGGGTGTCGGTGCGGGTCCACAGTTCCCGCACGGCGTCCTTGCGGCGCGCGCCGATCGAGCCGAGCGGGACGACATGGCGCCGGGAGGTGTCGCAGAGGTTGAACACGGCGGCGTAGCGGGCGCGTTGGGCCGCGTCCCGCGCCGTCCACAGCACGAGGTCGCGCTCGCGCAGCACTTCGCGGCCGTCGCGGCCGTGCCACAGGACGGCGAGCGCCTCCTCGTTGCTCAGCAGGTCGATCGTGGCGCGGTCCGTGGTGGGCAGGTCGCCGCCCATCATGAGCGGGGAGCGGGAGATGAGCCACAGGGTCAGGAGCGTGATCTGCTCGGGGCGGGTGAGGCGTGAGTGGCGGTCCGCGCCGCGTTCGGCGCGGATGCCGATGTGGCCGAGCGGCAGCATGTCGGCGTCCGCCCAGCCCCGTTCGCCCTGCCACGGCGCCCATCGGGCCATCCGCGCGAACTGCGCCTCGACGTCCTCCCAGCGATCCCACAGGTCGTCGCAGACCCGCCACATGGTGGCGTTCTGGCGCAGGTGCTCCAGGTGGGCCACGGAGACGTCGGTGCCCGGGGACAGGCTCAGCTCGATCGGCCGCCCGCACCGCTCGATGGCCCGCGCGTACGCGGCGATCTCCCGTTCGTGGTACGGGAAGAGCATGTCGTCGGCCTTGATGAAGTCGACGCCCCAGGAGGCGAATTGGGCGACCTGTGCGTCGTAGTACGCCTGCGCGCCCGGATGGTCGTGGTTGAGGCCGTAGTTGTCGGTGTTCCACGGGCAGACGGACGAGGTGTCGGCAATGTCGGCGGCCGTGAACTCCGTACCCAGGACCGGTAGTTGGGCCGCCACCGCGCGCCGCGGGATTCCGCGCATGATGTGCAGCCCGAACCGCAGCCCGAGCCCGTGCACCCGCGCGGCCAGCGGCCCGAACCCGGCGCTCCCGTCCGCACCCGCCGACGGGAACCGGCCCGGCGCGGGCAACTGGCGCCCGTACGCGTCGAGCACCAGCGGCGCGTCTGGGTTGTAGCCGTGGCTGCGGGCCGTCGGCTCGTACCACTGGATGTCGACGGCGACCGTGTCCCAGCCGTACGCCAGCAGGTGGTCGCGCAGGAACATCGCGTTCGCGAGGACCTCGTCCTCGGTGACGGTGGTGCCGTAGCAGTCCCAGCTGTTCCACCCCATCGGTGGGCGCAGCGCACGGTCGGGTAGTGGGTGGGGCAGTGACGTCATCGCGCAACCAATCGTCCAACAGGCTTGTCGGATACGGGAGTTCAGTAAGGTACGAAGACCAGTCGGATACGGGAGTTCAGACCGGTACGGAGTTCCGTCGGATACGGGAGTTCAGAGCACCGGCGCCTGGATCGTCACGAACGTGTGCGGCGGCACCGTCAGCGCGAGGTTCCCGCCCGCGGCCTTCACCCCGTCGAACTCCCGCGGCGCGACGGATGATTGGCCGCCCGGCGTGTTGTGGTCCTGGAGTCGGCCAGCGGTCAGCAGCCGGGCGTGCGGTTCGCCGATCGCGGCGCCGCGCAGGTCGATGACGAGCTCGGCCGGCTCGTCGGCGTCCAGGTTGGTGACGGATACGAGCAGGGAGCCGTCCTTGACGCTCGCCGAGGCCGACACGGTCGCCAACTCCACGCCGTCCACGACCCGTTGGATCCCCTCGCCGCGCAGGTGCACCGCGAGCGAGGTCGCGTCCTGGTGGCCCTTGTTCATCTCGAAGACGTGGTACGTGGGCGTCAGTACCAGCGCGTCACTGTCCGGGTCGGCGAGGATCACGGCCTGCAGGACGTTCACCGTCTGCGCGATGTTCGCCATGTGCAGGCGGGCCGCGTGCTTGTGCAAGATGTCGAAGTGCAGGCTCGCCACGAGCGCGTCGCGCAGCGTGTTCTGCTGGTACAGGAACCCGGGGTTGGTGCCCTGCTCGACGTCCCACCAGGTGCCCCACTCGTCGAGCACCAGGCCGACGGTGCGCCCGGGGTCGTACACGTCCATCACGCGGGAGTGGCCGGTGAGGATCTTGTCCGTGCGCTGCGCGGCGACCATCGTGCGGTAGTAGTCGTCGCGGTCGAAGTCGAGCGCGCTGCCCTTCGACTCCCAGGGCCCGGCCAGCGTGTAGTGGTGGACGGAGATGCCCTGGAAGAAGTTCTTCGGGGTGGCCTCGCAGCCGAAGCAGCTGATCTGCTGCATCAGTGTCTCGGTCCACTTGTAGTCGTCGTCACTGGCACCCGAGGCGATCCGGTAGAGCTTGTTGTCGCCGTGGTCGCGGCAGTATGTGGCGTACTGGCGGGCCAGGTCGGCGGAGTACTCGGCACGCATGTTGCCGCCGCAGCCCCATGTCTCGTTGCCGACTCCCCAGTACCTCACCCGCCATGGCTCCTCGCGGCCGCTGGCCTTGCGCAGGCGCACCATCGGGCTGTCGCCGTCGCGGGTGAGGTACTCGATCCACTCGCTCATCTCGCGGACGGTGCCGGAGCCGACGTTGCCGTTGATGTACGGCTCGGCGCCGAGGAGTTCGCACAGCGCCATGAACTCGTGGGTGCCGAAGTGGTTGCTCTCCTCGACGTTGCCCCAGTGCGTGTTGACCATCCGGGGCCGTTCCACGCGCGGACCGACGCCGTCGCGCCAGTGGTACTCGTCGGCGAAACACCCGCCCGGCCAGCGCAGGTTGGGGATGTGCAGGGCACGCAGCGCTTCGACGACATCGAGGCGGATGCCGCCCTCGTTGGGGATCGGGGAGTCCTCGCCGACCCAGAAGCCGCCGTAGACGCAGCGGCCCAGGTGCTCGGCGAAGTGGCCGTACAGATGGCGGCTGATCGTCGGACCGGGGATGTCGAGGTTGATGACCGCGATGGCTCGGGGCACGGATGACTCTCCCGGCGGCGAAGGGGCGGGTGTGTGTATCGATAAAACGTGGCAGCGGGGCGCGGGTGGCGTCAAGCCGTGCGCCCCAAAAACTCGTGGTGGACAGGGACTTGTCCACGTATTAAAACGACGGTTAGTTTAACCACCGCTCGAACACGGGATTCCGGTCGTCGAGCTCTCTCCACGTGCGTTCGCACACCTCACCAACGAAGGGCAGAGCCATGTCTGCTGACAGGGTCCAGTTGTCGCGCCGCGGGTTCTTCGGCATGGGTGCGGGGGTGGCGGCGGGCGTCATCACGCTCACGGCCTGCGGCTCCGGCTCCGGCGGTTCGGCCGGCTCCCCGCTCACCATGACCGTCTGGGGCGGTGACACCGACCGCAAGACGTACCAGAAGCGGATCGACCTGCTGGTGAAGAAGTACCCGGACCTGAAGGTCAAGCTTCAGCTGATCCCCTCCGACTCGTATGCGCAGAAGGTGCAGACGATGATCGCGGGCGGCAGCGGCCCGGACATCATGCAGGTCGCCGAGAGCGTCAACACTTACTCCAGCAAGAACCAGCTGCTGCCCCTCGACGACATGGTCAAGAAGGCCGGCCTCGACCTGAACAAGCAGTTCGGTCCGGTCGGCTCGATCTACGCGTACGAGGGCAAGACGTACGCGATCCCCGACCGTTCGGGCGCGATCACCGTCTACTACAACAAGGACCTGTACGAGAAGAAGGGCATCAAGGCGCCCACCGCGGACTGGACCTGGGACGACGCGCTCGACGCCTTCAAGGAGCTGACCGTCCCCGGCAAGCAGTGGGGTTACGGCGGCGCCGAGTGGTACCCGCAGTGGTGGAGCCTCGCCTACCAGAACGGCGGCACCATCATCGACGCCGACGGCCGCCCCGCCGTCGACAGCGACGAGGTCGTCGAGGCCCTCCAGTGGGCCGGTGACCTGGTCTTCAAGCACAAGGTGGTGCCGAGCAAAGCGGACTACGCCGACATGGGCTCCGAGGTCGGCGCCGACCAGGCGTTCCCGCTGCAGAATATCGCCACGCACGCCAACGGCTTCTGGGTCATCGCGGGCGTCGCCGACGCCAAGTTCGCTTGGGACATCGCGCCGATGTGGCGGGGCAAGAAGCAGGCCGTGTCCGCGTTCGGCAGCGGTCTCGCCATCTCCCGTACGTCCAAGCAGCGCGACAACGCCTTCAAGGCGATCCAGTTCCTCACCTCGGCCACCGCCCAGAAGGAGATCATCGCCTCCGGCGAGGACGTGCCGGCCAACCTCCAGGTGCAGCACAGCGAGGCGTTCCTCAAGCCGAAGTGGATGAAGACGGACATCGACATGGCAGCCTTCGGTGAGTCCAGCGACTTCGTCTTCCGTGCGCCGTTCATCCCCGAGTGGACCGAGATGCAGTCCGCAATGGATTCGGGTCTCGCCGACTTCTGGCTCGGCAAGGAGAGCGCTAAGAAGGCGCTGACCAAGCTGCAGAAGGACCTCGAGTCCATCGTCAAGTCCGGCAGCTGACGCGCCATGGCGACCGTGCACGCCTCCTCGACAAGGCGGCGCCGTGAGGCGCTCTGGTTCTATCTGTTCGTCTTGCCGTGGGTCATCGGGTTCCTGGTCTTCCTGTTCGGGCCGATGCTCGCGTCGATGTACTACTCGTTGACCGACTGGGACTCCTTCACCGCGCCGCAGTGGGTGGGCTTCCACAACTACGTCACCCTGCTCACCGACGACCCCCGGTTCTGGAAGGCCCTGTGGCACACCTTCGCCTACGCGGCGATCTCGGTGCCGCTCGGTCTGGTGCTCGGCCTGTGGCTGGCGAACCTGCTCAACAAGCAAGTGCGCGCACGGAAGTTGCTGCGCACGCTGATTTACCTGCCTACCCTGGTCCCGCTCGTCGCCACCGCAATGATCTTCCGTCAGGTGCTCGCACCGAAGGGACCGCTCAACGACGCGCTCGGCCTGCTCGGCATCTCGGGACCCGACTGGCTGCTCGACGGATCCTGGGCGATCCCCGCCCTGATCGTGATGTCGGCCTGGAGCGCGGGCAGCGCGACGGTCTTGCTGCTCGCCGCGATGAGGGGCATCCCCAAGGAGCTGTACGAGGCCGCGGAGGTCGACGGTGCGGGAGCGGCCCGGCAGTTCTGGAGCGTCACGCTGCCGCACCTCACCCCGATCATCTTCTTCAACCTGATCATGGGCCTGATCGGCGCGTTCCAGGTCTTCGCACAGGTCTACATCCTCATCCCGAAGGGCAAGATGCGCGCCGCGTACGACGGGGCCGAGACGATGGTGCCGTACCTCTTCGACGAGGCCTTCGGCAACTACCACATGGGCTACGCCTCGGCGATCTCCTGGCTGCTCTTCCTGGTGGTGCTCGGCTTCACGCTGATCGCCTTCCGCACCACCCGGCGCTGGGTGTTCTACGAAACAGAGGTGAAGTGATGACCGGCCTTCTCACCAGCGACACCGCGGCGGCGCACCAAGCGGGAGCGGGAGCCGCGCCGCGCGGGGCCCGCGCCGGGCAGGGGCCGGGCACCGTCCGGGCGTTCCGGGCCACCCCGTTCACGTACGCGACGCTGATCGTCGTGGCGGCGATCCTGACGGCGCCCCTCGTGTTCGTCGCCTCGATCGCGCTGTCCGGCGACGCGACGGTGAACACCAACTCGTTCACCCTGCTGCCCACCCAGTTCCACTGGGAGAACTTCGGCCGGCTCTTCGGCACCGAACTGCCCATGGGCCGGTTCCTGATCAACTCGGTGATCATCTCGCTGTGTTCGGTCGCCGGCCAGATGCTGAGCAGCGGCCTCGTCGGCTACGCCTTCGCCCGCCTGCGGGCCCCCGGCAAGAACGCCCTCTTCCTTGTCGTCATTGCGACGATGATGATCCCGACGCAGATCACGATGATCCCCCAGTTCGTCCTCTTCCGGGACCTCGGCTGGGTGAACACCTATCTGCCGCTGATCATCCCGAACTTCTTCTCCAACGCCTTCAACGTCTTCCTGGTACGGCAGTTCGTCTCCCGCCTGCCCAGCCAGCTCGACGAGGCGGCCATGGTCGACGGACTCGGCTTCTTCGGGATCTACCGGCGCATCATGCTGCCCATGATCTGGCCGGTCCTCATCGCGATCGGCATCTTCACCCTGACCCACACCTGGGGTGACTTCATGGGCCCGCTGATCTATCTGAACGACGAGTCCAAGATGCCCCTGTCGCTGGGTATCCAGTACATCACCAGCACCTCGGGGGCGGGCCAGGCGCCGCCGTGGAACCTGGTGATGGTCGGTTCGATCCTGCTCGCCGTCCCCATGATCATCGTCTACTACCTGGGCCAGAAGTACCTGTACGAGATGGACATCAGCGGCGGAAGCGCGGGCGTGAAGTGAACCGGACATCGGACGTGAACCAGATATCCCTCGACGGTCCGGGCATCCGCATCGACGGCGCATCCCGCACCCTGCTCTGCGCGTCCCTGTTCTACTTCAGGCTGCCGCGCGAGCAGTGGCGGGCCCGCCTGGAGCAGGTCCGCGACTCCGGCTACCAGTGCGTGGACGTGTATCTCCCCTGGAACTTCCACGAGTTGACCCCGGGGGAATGGTCCTTCGAGGGGCGCCGCGACGTCGCCGCCTTCCTGGACCTCGCCCACGAGACCGGCCTGTACGTGATCGCGCGCCCCGGCCCGTACATCTGCTCCGAGTGGGACGGCGGCGCGCTGCCCGCATGGCTTGGCCTGGACCCGGAGTTGAGGATCCGTCAGAACGAGCCGCGGTTCCTCGCCGAGGTGGCCGGATGGTTCGACCGGGTGCTGCCGCTGATTGCCGAGCGCCAGTATCCGGCCGGCGGCCCGGTCGTCATGGTGCAGCTGGAGAACGAGCTGGACTTCTTCGACTGCGCCGACCGGACCGGGTACCTGACGGCCCTCCGCGACATGGCGACGGCTCACGGCATCACCGTGCCGCTGATCGCCTGCGCAGGACAGGGCGACCTCGCGGGCGCGACGGGCGATGTCCCCGGCGTCGTACCGGCCTGCAACTTCTACCCGGACGACGACTCCCCGTACATCGAGGAGGAGGTCCGCCATTACGCGGACCTGCTGCGCGCCCGCGGCCTGCCGCTCCTGATCACGGAGACGAACCGCCGCCACCGCACCCTGCGCCGCCTGCTGGCGAGCGGAGCGTCGCTGATCGCGCCCTATCTCCAGTCGTCCGGCTGGAACTTCGGCCACACCCCGTCCACCGGGAACTGGGGCGACCCGGGCAGCTTCATGAGCCACGGCTACGACTTCGACGGTTACGTCTCCGCGACGGGCGCCGCACGCCCCGAGTACGAACAGGCGCGGATCCTCGCGCGGCTCGTGGACGCATACGGGCAGCGCCTGACCCGCGCGCGGCCGACGGCGCCCCCGGCACGGATCGCCTGTGACTTCCCGACCAGCTCTGTGCACGCGGCGCTCGCGCTGGAGGGCGGCGGACATCTGGTCGCCGTACCGCACCTGGGCAGGGGAGAGCCGGGCCGGGCCGTCGTGGGCGGCGTCGAAGTCGCCGTCGCGGCGGACAGCTGCCCACTCATGGCGATGGACGTCCCCTTCGGGGCGGCGGTCGTCAACCTCGCGTCCGCGGACCTGGTGGAGGCGACGGACGACACGCTCGTGTTCGTGTCGACGGTCCCGGTGACGGTGGTCGTCGACGGGGTGCGGGTGGAGCTCCCGGCGCCGACAGCGCAGGCCCCACGGCGGGCGACGGCGGGCGGTCTGACGCTGGTGGCCCGGGCGCCGGAGGAGACGACGGCCGAGGCAGGGCCCCGTCGGGAGGTACTCCGTTCGGTACGTCGCAGGGGCGCGTCGGCAGCCGCACAGGAAGCCGGCCGGCACACCCACCCGCCGACCCTGGAGTCCCTGGGCGCGTACCGGGGGCGCGGCACCTACCGCACCACCACCGACCTGACGGACGTGGACGACCTCCTGCTCACGGGCGCGGCGGACCTGGCCGACCTCACGATCGCGGGCCGTGTCCGCCCGACCATCGCCGGTTTCGGTGCGGCCGAACTCATCGACGTACGGGAGGTGTCCGGCGAGGCCGCCATCGAGGCCGTCGTCGAGATCTGGGGCCACGCCAACTTCGACGACGCCCGCCTGCCCGCCCTCGTGCTCGGCGCACCGCGCGGCCTGGGCACCCTGTATGCGGTACGAGCCACACACGACGCCTCCGCGCTGTGGCGGGTGAGCGAGCAGTGGGCGGGCGAGCCCGCACCGCTGCGGGTCCTCGGCGGCTGGAGCAGCACGCGCGTGGGCATCCCGCTCACCTACACCCGCGACGTCGCGCTGTCCGGCGCCGGGGCGCTGCACCTGCGCGGGCTGACGACACCGGTACGGGTCTCGGTCGACGCGGGCGCGCCGTGCACGGTGCACGGCGAGAACCCGTGGGTACTGCTGCCGGAGGGCACCCGCACCGTGTCGGTGACGCTGGTGCACGACCCGAGCAGCGCCCGGCCGACGGCCGACCTGCTCGCGCTGGAACCGGTGACGGACTGGGCCTGCACCGTCGAGACCGACGAGCACCTGCGCCAGTTCGCCAGGCGCGGGACGGCCGGGCTCCCGGTGGACCTGCCGCTGACGCTGAAGCCGGGCGAGGAGGCATGGCTCGACGTCGACCTGCCGCCGGGCGACGGCGGCCGGCTGCTGCGCGTCGACGGCGACCGCATCCGCGTGACGGGCTGGTCCCGGGGCGAGTGCATCGGCCGGATCTGGGCGGACGACGACCGGCCCCGCTTCACCGGCGGCGACGCCGACGCGCTCTGGCTGCCGCCCGGCTGGTCGGACCTCACGCTGCTGGTCAGGGGCCTGGCCGGGAAGGAGGATGCCCGGCTACGTACGCTGTGGCTCGACCATCTGGACGACTGAGGGGGAATGGTGGCGCGCCGCACGGCTCGTGATCTTCGCAACGAGAACCGGTTCGAGATCCTGCACGCACTCTTCGAGCGGGGTCCTTCGACCCGGCAGGAACTCACCCGGCACACCGCACTGAGCGCCGCCACGGTGGCGACGGTGATCACCGAGTTCGTCGTCGAGGAGGTCCTGCAGATCGCCACGGTGGAGAAGAACACCGTGGGCCGCCCCTACGAGCGCCTCGCCATCAACCCCGCACGCGGCCGCATCGTCGGCGTCGACGTCGCCGAGACCTACCTCGACGCCACCGTGTTCGACATGGCGCTCGGCGTGCTCGGCCACGCCGAGGTCGCCCTGGACGAGTACCAGAACGACCCGCAGTACGTCGTCGACGGCATCACCCGCGTCGTGCGGGCCGCCCTCGACGACGCGGGGATCACGGACCCGGAGACCGTCCTGGGGGCGGGCGTCAGCCTGCCGGGCCACGTCCACCCCGATGCCGGCGTCTCCGTCTTCGCCCCGAACTGGGACTGGAAGGACGTCCATATCGAGGAACTCCTCGAGGCCCGCCTCGGCATGCCCGTGTACGTCGACAATCCGCTGAAGGCGATCGCGGTGGCCGAACTGTGGTTCGGCGCGGGGCGGACGGCCGACAGCCTCGCCGTCGTCAATCTCGGTACGGGCGTCGGCGTCGGCGTCGCCATCGAGCGCGGCCTGATCCGGGGCTCCGCAAACAACGCCGGGGAATGGGGGCACACCCTCCTCCAACTCGACGGCAGACCCTGCCGGTGCGGGCGGCGCGGCTGTGTCGAGGCGTACCTCGGCGTCCACGGTCTCCAGGTCACGCTCGCGGACATCGCTCCGGAACATCCGGCGCTGCGCGCGGCGGGCCAGAGCGAGTTCGTCCAGGCCCTCGCCGCGGGGCTTGCGGCCGGCGCGAGTGGGCCGGGCGTGGGATCCGGTGCGCGGGCCGCGCGTGGGGGGTCCGGCGTGATCGATCCGGCCCTGGCGGCCCTCGTCGAGCGCACCGCCCACTATCTGGCGGCGGCCCTGGCCGACCTGGTCAACCTCCTCGACATCCCCCGCCTCACCCTGACCGGCTGGACGACCCGGGCGCTCGCGCCCTGGCTCGTGCCCGCGGTCCGCGCCGAACTCCCCGGCCACGTCCTGCCCGGCTCCCGCCAGGACCTCACGGTCGAGGCGTCGTTGGTGCCGGGCAATCCCGTGGCCGTCGGCATGGCGGCGTTCGCGCTGGAACAGTTCCTGGTCACGCTGGGGCTCGCCGGTCCCGCGAGCAGCCGTCCGGTGCGGCGCCGAGAGGCACAGGCCTAGTAGGACTCCGTTCGGTCGTTCTCGATCTTGGTGTCGGGTATGCCCTGGCGGGCAGGGGCGGCCGTACGATCCGGCGGCGGGCCAAGTGCCTGTGCGGACAGTTCTGATGAGTGTTGGGCTAACCCATTGATTAACTCCGGCCCGCTGATTAACGTCCGCCGCAGCCGCCCCCTCCACCCCGTCTTCACCTCAAGGGATCGGACAACTCGCCGTGCTGTCACGCCACGTCAACCCCGCCGCCTCGCGCCGCTCCGTTCTGCGGGCCGCCGCGGGACTTGCCGCGCTGCCGCTCGTCGCCGCGCTGCCCGCCACGCACGCGTCGGCGGCGTCCGCTGATACCGGGGGCGACACATCCACCCCTTTCACCCCCGGCCAGCCGTGGCGGGACACCGCCGGGAACGTCATACAGGCCCACGGCGGCCAGGTCGTCGCCGCCACGGACGAGGCCGGTGCCCGGATCTGGTACTGGTACGGCGAGGACCGCAGCAACGGCTACTACAACAGCCCTGGTGTGCACGTGTACTCCTCGCGCGACCTGCACCACTGGACGGACGAGGGCCTCGCCCTGCGCGCCATGGAGTCGGCCGACCAGTTCGACACCGATGCCTACTTCGCGTCCCTGTACGCGGACTACGACGCCGACCAGCGCGCCGCCGTCTATCGCGACCTCGGCACCAAGCAGGTCAGCAGCACCGTCAACCCGGCGATCATCGAGCGCCCCAAGGTCATCCACAACGCCCGCACGGGCAAGTGGGTCATGTGGATCCACGCCGACGGGTCTTCGGCGACGTCGGGCGCCCAGTACGCCAAGGCGCGCGCAGGCGTGGCGGTCTCCGACTCCCCGACCAGCCCGTTCCGCTACATCGACAGCTACCGGCTGCACGTTGCTCCCGAGGGCGAGGACAACTACCAGCCGGACAACCCGGGCATGGCCCGCGACATGAACCTCTTCGTCGACGACGACGGCACGGCGTACATCATCTACTCCAGCGAGGAGAACTACTCGCTGTTCGTCTCGCGCCTCGACGCCGACTACACCTACCTGGCCACTGCGCCCGACAAGGCCGTCAAGGGCGTGGACTTCACCCGCCCCTACATCGGTGCGCACCGCGAGGCCCCCGCCCTCTTCAAGTTCGGCGGCACCTACTACCTGATCACCTCGGGCGCCACCGGCTGGGACCCCAACCCGGCCTCGTACGCCACCGCCACCGACATCCTCGGCGAGTGGACCGACCACGGGAACCCGGCGACCGGCGACGGCGCGTCCACCACGTACAAGTCGCAGTCCACGTCCGTGATTCCGGTCGATGCGAAGGCCGGCAAGTACGTGTACATGGGCGACCGGTGGACGCCCTCCGACCTCGCCAACTCCCCGTACATCTGGCTGCCGTTGAGGTTCGGCGAGGGTGACTCGATGACGCTGCCGTGGCTCGACAGCTGGACCCTGGAGGACGACCTCACCGCCCAGGCCCGCTACACCGTGAACGCCGAACTCCCCGGCCACGTCTGGCTCGGCGCGGCCCCCGACCTGCCGCGCACCGTCTCGTACACCTCCGGAGGCGAGCGGCGCACCTCCCGCGTCACCTGGGACACCAGCGCGCTCACCCGGCCGGGAATGTGCCCGGTCACCGGCACGCTCGTCGACTTCGGCGGGCGCACGTTCACCCGCGACCTGCTCGTCGTGCCCAAGCGGCTGCGGTACGCGGTCAACGCGGGCGGCGACACCACCGACGACTGGACGCGGCTCGTCGCGGTGGCACGGCGCTCGGGCACGGTCCTCAACTCCGTGCCGGAGCAAGCGCTCGGCAAGGACGCGGCCACCGGCGCCATCTGGGGTTACACCAGCGAGGGCAGCAAGGCGCGCAACGTCTCCGGCGGTGACCTCTACACCACCCTGCGCTACGCCGTCTCCGGCCGGACCCTCACGTACACCATGGGTGGCCTCGACCCCTCCCGTACGTACACGGTGCACGCCGGCTACTACGACCCGTGGCCGTGGGCCAACCGCGCCGCGCGGGTCACCGTCAACGGTGAGGTCGTGGATGGCCAGCGGCTGTTCACCGACGCGCCGACCGCGGGCGCGTACACCGGTGTCACCCCGAATGCGGACGGTGCCATCACGCTCGACGTGATCCCGACCCGGTCGTCCGACATCCAGTTGAGCTGGGTGATGGTCGCCGAGGAGGGCTGAACGCCCGGGCGCACACGCTCGGTTGCCGCGCCCGCCGCCACAACCCCGTGCGGCGGCGGGCGCGCCCAACTGCGGCTGCAACTGGGCGCACTCGCCCGTCAGACGTGGCCGCACGCGTACGAGGTGGTGATCAGCTGCAAACCGGGGCGGCACCGCCGAGGTGTCCGCGGCGGCGCGCGTCGTCCTGCCGGGGCGGGCGCAGCCGGTCAGCTGGGGCGGCGCGGCATCCGGCCGACTCTCGGCACAGCTGCCCCGATCAAGGGTGCGTCTGCCGAAAATCTCGTCCGTGCTGGTCAAGCGGCATGTCGGTACTCGTGGAGGGTGCCGCCGAGTCGGTCGTGTCGATGTATGTCGAGACGGGCGATTTCGTCGGGATCGGTGATGGGTTGGGGCACTGGGCGGAGCGGCGCTGCCTGTCTCATGGCCTGGTGGGGTCGGTGGGTGTTGTGATGGGTCTCGAATTCGAGAAGGACGTGGCGGAGGTGAAGCTCGTTCCAGATGAGGGTGCGATCCAGGAGTTCGTGGCGGCAGGTCTGCACCCACCGCTCCATGATCGAGTTCATGCGTGGCGTGCGGATGCCGCTGAGCACGACCTCGATGCCGGCGTCGGCGAGGATCCGGTCGAACAAGGCGGGGAACTTCGCGTCGCGGTCTCGGATCAGGTACCGCGCCTGGCTGTCGGCATCCTCGAGGTCCATGACCAGATTCTTCGCGGCTTGGGCGACCCAGGAAGCGTTCGGATGCGCGGTGGTACCAAGGACGCGGACGCGACGGGTGGCGTGTTCGATGACGGCCAAGATGTACTGGCGTTGGCCGGTCAGGGTGACGCTCTCGATGAAGTCGCAGGCCAGCAGGGCGTCGGCCTGAGAGCGCAGGAACGTTGCCCATGTGGTGGCGGTACGGTCGGGAGCTGGGTCGATGTCTTCTTGTTTGAGGATTTCCCAGACGGTGGAGGCGGCGATCTTGATGCCTAGGGTGGCGAGTTCGCCGTGCACTCTGCGATATCCCCAGTGCGGGTTCTCGCGGACCAGACGCAGGGTCAGGAGGCGGATGGAGCGGACGGTAGGTGGCCGTCCGGGCCGTTTGGCGCGGGAGGTCTTCGCGTGGCGTCGCTTGACGAGGTCGCGGTGCCAGCGGAGCACGGTGTCGGGTTGGACGAGCAGCTGCAGCCGGCGCAGTGCCGCGCGGGGCAGTGGCGTCAGCGGCGCGGCGAGGAAGGCTCGGTCCTCGGACCGGAACGCGGGCTTGCCGGGGCCGAGTTGTCGCTGCAGGACGGTGATTTGGTGGCGGAGCGCGAGGATCTCGATGTCTTTGTCGCGGGCGTTCATTGGTAGTAGCCGCAGCGCGGCGAAGGCGTGGGTGACGGCGAGATAGGCGAAGCGGATCAGCACAATTGGTGATCATGCCGTGTCCAGGGAGCGTGGCTGGGAACGCGGCCGGTGACCTGCGCGGACGAGATTTCCGGCAGGCGCAACGCCAGTCTCAGCAGCACGACTGATCATCATGCCGCGCCCACCGCCGCCACGCGATAGCGACGACTCAAGCGGTCTCGGTCGGCGCCGAAACTCGCTCCCACCTGCATGGATGAGGTATTCGGCAAGGGCAGGACCGGGGCGGGTGCGGGCCCACGGAGGGGCTCGCCGCCGTCCGCCCAGCGCAGCGTTCTGCTGAGGTCGCCCCAGTCCCTCGGCATGCCGCTGTCGACGGCCTCCGGCGGGAAGTGGGCGCCGCATCGCTCCGTGAGCAGGTGCGCGAGGCCGGCGGGGATGCGCGGGCGTTCCTCCGCGTCCGAGAAGGCAGGGAAGAGGCCGCCGCCCAGGTGCACCGCGCCGGGGAAGCGGGCGATGGCCGCCACCTTGGGGCGGGAGAGGAGATCCTCGCCGGTGTGCTGCCCCAATTCCTCGGCGAAATAGACGAAATGGGAGAAGCCGAACACCCAGTAGCCGACGCCCTCCGCGCACCCGCCGTCGTCGCCGTATCCGCTCAGGAAAGTCTCCATCGCACGGCGGCAGCGCCCGAGGAGGCGGTCGAGGCGCGGCCCCCGCTCCCACAGGGCCAGGGCCGCGAGTCCGGACGCGCCCGCGCACACCGCGGCCCAGTTGTGCGCCCAGCCCTCCCACGGCAGGAGCCGCTCGTCGTCGGCGAGCAGGGACAGGACGCGCCGGTCCACGTGCTCCCGCACCCGCGCGGCCACCCGTATGTCGAGCCGGTCGCCGCACACCCCCACCGTCTCGGCAAGGAGGTGCGCGGTCAGCGCGGCGGACAGGTCGAGGCACTGCTCCATGCCGCGGTCCAGGGACGTCGCGTGGAGGTCGTGCGCGGGCAGCGCCCAGGTGTACTCGTCGCAGACCGACCACAGGGCGTCCGCCAGATCGTCGGTCGGCGCGGCCGGGTCGGTCAGGGCCTCGGCGGCGAGCGCGAGCACGTGGGCGCGGCGCTCGAAGTACGCAGTCTCGTACGCGAGCCGGTTGCCGTCGTCGGCGAACCGTCGATACCGGGAGAACGGCAGGTCGGGCATGGCCGTACGGGCGTGGGCGGCCGCTGCCGCCGTCCGGATCTCGGCGCGGAGCCGCTCAGCGGGCGATAGCATGGATGTCCGTTTCTCCGAAGGAATCCGTCCCCGCCCGCTCGAACGCCGTCATGTGGCCGCAGTTGCGCCACAGCACGAACAGCGCGCAGCCGGGCAGTACCGCGAGGCCCAGCAGGGGCTGCGCTTGCCGAAAACTCCATCCGTGCAGTTCAAGCGGCATCTTGGTACTCGTGGAGGACTCCGCCGAGGCGCTCTCTCCGGCGTACCTTCAGCCGGGTGATCTGTGCGGGGTTAAGCGGTTCAGGGACGGGGCGCTGAGGCGCTGCCTTCTGGAGCGCTTGGTGAGGTCGGTGGGTGTTGTAGTGCAGTTCGAACTGGCGGAGCGCGTGGCGTAGGTGGCGTTCGTTCCGGATGAGGGTGCGGTCCAGCAGTTCGTGGCGGCAGGTCTGGACCCACCTCTCCATGATGGCGTTCATGCGCGGGATCCGGACGCCGGTGAGCATGACCTGGATGCCGGCGTCGGCCAGGATCTCGTCGAAGAGGTCGGGGTACTTTGCGTCCCGGTCCCGGATCAGGTACTGGACAGCGGTGTTGGCGTCCGACAGGTCCATGACCAGATTGCGGGCGGCCTGAGTGAGCCAGGCCGCAGTGGGGTGCGCGGGGGTGCCGAGGATGCGGACGCGACGGGTGGCATGTTCGACGACGGTGAGGATGTACTGGCGCCGTCCAGTCAGGGTGACGGTTTCGATGAAGTCGCAGGCCAGGAGGGTGTCGGCTTGGGAGCGGAGGAAGTCGGCCCAGGTGGTGGCAGCCCGGTCGGGCGCCGGGGCGAGGCCCTCGGAGGTGAGGATTTCCCAGACGGTGGAGGCGTCGATCTGGACGCCGAGGGTGGTGAGTTCGCCGTGCACTCTGCGGTAGCCCCACGATGGGTTCTCGCGGACCAGGCGCAGGACCAGTGTGCGGATGGAGGGGACGGTGGGTGGTCGGCCCGGCTTCTTCGGCCGGCAGGTGCGTGCGTGGTGCCGTTTGATCAGTTCGAGGTGCCAGTGCAGCACGGTGTCGGGCCGGACCAGTAGCCGGAGCCGTCGCAGGGACTGGCGGGCCAGGGGCGCCAACAGAGCGGCAAGGAACGCCCGGTCTTCCGCAGTGAACTTCACTCGGTCTGCTTCGAGCTACCGCTCCAGGACGGTGAGTTGGTGGCGCAAGGCGAGGATTTCCGCGTCCTTGTCGCGGTCGCTCATCGGCAGTAACCGCAGTGCGGCGAACATGTTGGTGGGGGTCAAGTTGGCGAGACGAAGCAACACGAACTCATCCTGCCGCACCGTCGATGATGCTCCTGAGCTGTATGGATGACGTTTTCGGCAGGCGCAGGATCCAGGCGGGTGCCGAAACCCGCTCCCGCCTGGATGGATGAGGTATTCGGCAAGGGCAAGGTCACCCCCGTGCTCACCGCGCTCGGGCACAAGATCCCGGCCGGCGCCCTCACCGTGACCACGGCACAACAACTCGCCGCGATCGCCGGGCACGACCCCACCCTCCTGTAATCCCCACCAAGATCGACGAGTTATTCATCGGCAGGCCCCTGGTCGAGCGGGCGCTCTCCGCCCGTAGCCGGTGGCGCAGCTCGTGGCGCTGAGGTTCGACAGCGGCCCATCCATCAGGAAGTTTGGGCGCTTGCGCCTGCCGGAGGCGGCTCGGCGCAACAGCGGCTACGCCCCCGGTGCCCAAAATTCAGGCAGCCATGGCGCATCGAACCCGCGCCCGCCAAGGTGGGGTGACAATGAGCCCGGGTGTGACCGCAGCGGCGCGGCTAAAGCGCTAAAGTATCCGGGCAACGACACTCTGGGTCGCTCCGCCCATGCCCAGACCGGGGCCACGATGAGCGCCCCGCGACACGATGGGGCTTCATATGGGATCCGATGCGCGCCGTCCCACCCTGCGCGACATCGCCGACCACGTAGGCATCTCCGAGGCCGCCGCCTCCTTCGCGCTCAACGGGAAGCCCGGCGTGTCCGAGGCCACCCGGCAGCGGGTGCTGCAGGCGGCCAAGGAGCTCGATTGGTCGCCGCACCACGCGGCGCGCGCGCTGACCGGGGCCGGCACCGCGACTGTGGGCCTGGTCATCGCGCGCAGTGCGCAGGACGTCGGCTCCGAGCTGTTCTTCCACCGGCTGATGACCGGCATGCAGGCGGTGCTGAGTCGTCGACAGTACGCCCTGCTGTTGCAGGTCGTGGACTCCGTCGACGAGGAGATCGCCGTCTACCACACGTGGAAGCGGGAGAATCGGGTCGACGGTGTCGTGCTGGTTGACCTGCGGCGCGACGACCCGCGGCCCGAGGCCGTGGCGGAACTCGGCCTGCCCGCGCTGATCGCGGGCGGGCCGGACCCGGCGGGCGTCGTCCCGTCGGTGTCCATCGACGACGCGGCGGCGATGGCGTCCGTCATGCGGCATCTCAAGGAGACGGGACACGAGCGGGTCGCCTACCTGTCGGGGCCGATCACCCTGCTCCACGTCCACCGCCGTATCGAGTCCTTCTGGCGCGCGTCGGCGGACCTCGGCATCGCGGACTGCCGCAGCCATGCGACGGACTTCTCGGCCGGCGCCGGCGACAGCGCGACCACGTCCATGCTGCGCGGCGACCCGAGGCCGACCGCGCTGATCTACGACAACGAAGTGCTCGCCGTCGCCGGTGTCGGCGCCATCCGGCGGATGGCGCTGCGCATCCCGGAGGACGTCGCGGTGGTCGTCTGGGAGGACACGCCCGTGTGTACGGTGCTCCAGCCTGCCCTCACCGCGCTGCGCCGCGACCCGGCCGGCTTCGGCGCCGACGTGGCGGAACGCCTACTCAAGGTCCTGGCGGGGGAGAAGGTGGCCGACTTCGAGGAGCGGGTGCCCACCCTGGTGGCCCGGGCGAGCACCATCGGCGAGACGCCCGCCGACGCGGACTGACGCGCGCCGGGCCGCCTGCGCGTAATCGAACAATGTCAGGCCCGGAAGGCGTTGACACTGGCAACTTAAGCGCCTTAGTGTCCGGTCAGTTCACCGATCATGACGATCCAGCCAGGGAAGCAGAAGCACTCATGCATCACGCGCCGCGTACCACGCTCGACCGGCTGGAGCGCGTCCTGCGTCAGCGCCTGGTCCCTCGGATCCACACCGGGCTGTCCGCGGTGAACCTCTCCGCGTGGCCGGTCGACGGCGACGGCGAGCCCGTGCCCGCCGCGCACGCGCTGAATCTGACAACGTTGTCAGATCGGTCCGCCCCCGTCTACGAGCCGTTCGCGGTCGGTGACCGCTGGGGCCCGGCCTGGGCCACCACCTGGCTCCGCGTGGACGGCGCCGTACCCGAGGAGGCCCGCCGCGACCCGGAGCGGATCACCGAGCTCGTGCTCGAACTCGGCTGGGAGGACCACTCGGTGGGCGGTCAGGCCGAGGCCATGCTCTACCGGCCGGACGGCTCGGTCATCAAGGCGATCCACCCGCGCAGCGGCTGGCTCCGGCTGACCGGCCCGGGAACCCCGCCCGGGGTGCTGCGCGCGGACGGGACCTTCACCGTCTACGTCGAGGCCGCCGCCAACCCGCTGGTGCTCGGCCTGCCCCCGTTCGTCACCACGTCGCTCGGCGACAAGCACACGGCCGGGCCCGCGCCGCTGTACCACCTCGCCCGCGCCGAGGTGTGCGACTTCGACTCCGGGCTGTGGGAGCTGGTGCGCGACCTGGAGGTTGCCGGCGGGCTCGCGGCCGAGGTGGGGGAGGACGAGCCCCGGCACTGGCGGCTGCTGCGGGCGGTCGACGCGGCACTCGACGCCGTCGACGAGCAGGACCTCACCGCCACCGTGCCCCGGGCGCGGGCGGCACTCGCCCCCGAACTGGCCAGGCCCGCCCACTCCAGCGCCCACCGGATCACGGCGGTCGGCCACGCGCACATCGACGCCGCCTGGCTGTGGCCGCTGCGCGAGACCGTCAGGAAGGTCGCCAGGACCGTCTCCAACGTGCTGGCGCTGATGGACGCCGACCCGGACTTCGTGTACGCGATGTCGTCGGCGCAGCAGTTCGCCTGGCTGGAGGAGTACCAGCCCGAGCTGTTTCAGCGGGTACGCGCCCGGGTCGCCGAGGGCAGGTTCGTACCCGTCGGCGGCATGTGGGTGGAGTCCGACACGACGATGCCCGGCGGTGAGGCGATGGTCCGCCAGTTCACCTATGGCCGCCGGTACTTCACCCAACGGCTCGGCGTGCAGCCCGAGGAGGTCTGGCTGCCGGACAGCTTCGGCTACTCCGGCGCACTGCCGCAGCTCGCCCGGCTGGCCGGCTTCCGCTGGTTCCTCACCCAGAAGATCTCCTGGAACGACACCAACACCTTCCCCCACCACAGCTTCTGGTGGGAGGGGATCGACGGCAGCCGCGTCTTCACCCACTTCCCGCCCGCCGACACCTACGCGGCCGAGGTGACGGCCAAGGAACTGCACCACGCCGTCGCCAACTTCCGTGACAAGGCCGACTCCTCGCACTCCCTGCTGCCCTTCGGCTACGGCGACGGCGGCGGCGGACCGACCCGCGAGATGCTGGCCCGCGCCGCCCGCTTCGCCGATCTGGAGGGCGCCCCCCGCGTCGCCGTCCGCAAGCCCTCCGCGTTCTTCGCCGAAGCCGAGGAGGAGCTCGGCGACGGCGCGGCGGTGTGGGTCGGCGAGCTCTACCTGGAACTGCACCGCGGCACGTTCACCTCCCAGCAGGCCATGAAGGCTGGCAACCGCCGCTCCGAGGCCCTGCTGCGCACCGCCGAGTACCTGGCCGCGAGCGCCACGGTGCGCACCGGCGTCCCGTACCCGGCCGCCGAGCTGGACGAGATCTGGAAGACGGTGCTGCTCCACCAGTTCCACGACATCCTGCCCGGCTCGTCCGTCTCCTGGGTGCACCGCGAGGCCCGCGCCACCTACGAGGACCTGACCGGGCGGCTCACCGAGTTGATCGCCCGCTCCGGCAAACAGCTGTCGCACGGCGCCCCCTCGAGCCATCCCGCCGGGATTATCTCCCCGCTGCCCTGGGCCGGCCGCGGCGCCTGGGAGGCGGTGCCGGCCGCCTGCGGCACCGCTGCCGACGCGGTGTCGCTGACCGCGCTGGACGGCGGCGGACACGAGCTCGACAACGGGCTGCTGCGGGCCGTCGTGGACGCCCGCGGCCATGTCGTCTCGCTGCGCGACGCGGCCACCGGCCGCGACCTCGTGCCCGAGGGCCGACCGCTCGGCGTGCTGCAGCTGCACCGCGACGAGCCGGTCCGCTGGGACGCCTGGGACATCGACCGCGACGCCGCCCGGATGCGCACCGACCTGACCGAGCCCGCCTCCGTACGAGCCCGCACGCGCGAGGACGGCACGGCGGAGGTGACTGTGGAGCACACCTCGGGTCTGCCCGGCGGCTCCCGCCTCACCCTCGGCATCGGCCTGGCACCGGGCGAGCGGCAGCTCGCGATGGAGCTGACCGCCGACTGGCGCGAACGCGAGCGGCTCCTGAAGGTCGCGCTGCCCCTGGCCGTGCACACCACCACCGCCCACTACGAGACGCAGTTCGGCTACGTCGAGCGCAGCATCCACGCCAACACCAGCTGGGACGCTGCCCACTACGAGGACTGCGCCCACCGTTACGTGCACGTCGCCGAGCCGGGCTTCGGTATCGGCGTCGTCAACGACTCCCTGTACGGCTGCGACGTCACTCGCCTTGGCGGACCCGGCGGCGGCGCCGTCGTACGGCTGTCGCTGCTGCGCGCGCCCACCTTCCCCGACCCGGAGACCGACCAGGGCGTGCACCAGATGCGCTGGGCCGTCGTCCCGGGCGAGGACCACGCCGCGACCGTGGCGGCCGCCCACGCCCTCAACGCCCCGATCGTCGAGGACCTGCCCGCCGTCGAGCCGCTGCTGGAGCTGGCGGAGACCACCGGCCTGCTGGTGCTGGACACGGTCAAGCTCGCCGACGACGGCAGCGGCGACCTCGTCGCGCGCCTCTACGAGGCCCAGGGCGGCCGGGCAGCAGCCACCCTCCGCTGGGCGGACGTGCTCGGCGCCGACACCGTCGTACGCGAGACGGATCTCCTCGAGCGCGATCTCACCCCCGATAGCGGCATCCGGCGCGCGCTGCGCGACGGCAACCGACTCTCCCTCGAACCCTTCCAGGTCGTCACCCTCCGGCTGACGCCCTCTGCCGAGTGCATAGGAGCACACCGATGAGCAGAACCTTCCGCTGGACGACCGCCGGCGTCGCCGCGAGCGCGGCCCTGAGTCTCGCCCTGACCGGCTGCGGCGTGGGAGGCGGCGGGAGCGAAGACTCCGGTGATGCGGACACCGGCGGCAAGATAGCCGGCAAGATCACGTTTCAGACGTGGAACCTCAAGGGCGGCTACAAGCAGTACTTCGAGGGACTCGTCGACGCCTTCGAGAAGAAGCACCCCGGCACCACGGTGAAGTGGGTGGACCAGCCGGCCGAGGGATACCAGGACAAGCTCTCCGCCGACGCCGCTGCGGGAAACCTCCCTGACGTCGTCGACATGGGTCCCGAGGCGGCCCGTACGCTCGCAGACGCCGGCACGCTCCTCAACGTCGCCGAGGACGACCCGAAAGCCGAGAAGAACTACCTTCCGGCCGCGTGGAAGGCCATGACGTTCAAGGACGTTAAGGGCGGCACCTACGGCTACCCCTGGTACCTCAACACGGGCCCGTCGTTCTTCAACACTGCCCTCTTCAAGAAGTGCGGCCTCGACCCGAAGAACCTCCCCAAGACGTACGACGAGCTCTTCGACCAGGCCGCCGTGATGTCCAAGAACTGCGGCAGCAAGGGCATCTCCATGATCGGGCGGCTGCCCACCATCGAGACCTTCGGAATGTACGGCGCCAAGCTCATGGACAAGGACGGCACCAAGTTCACCTTCAACGACGCCAAGGGCGTCGCACTGGTCAAGCGCTACCAGAAGCTCTACAAGGGCAGTGGCTTCACCGAGGAGTCCCTCAACGCGCTCCAGACCGGTGAGGCCGACTCCTTCAAGTCCGGTGAGCTCGGCTGGCTCCCCGGCAGCTCATACACCCTGAGCGACCTCAAGAAGACGGCCCCGAAGGTCGCCAAGTCGGTCGCGATGGGACCGCTCATCGCCAACACCGCGCCGAACATGTACCTCGAATCCCTCGTGGTCAACGCCAAGTCGAAGAACACCGCGACCGCCAAGGCGTTCGCCAAGTTCGTCACCGATCCGGCGAACCAGATGGCCTTCGCGAAGAAGGCCTCCGTTTTCCCCTCCTCCACGGGCTCGCTGGAGGACCCCTACTTCACCAAGGACGACGCCACCGACGAGGGCCAACTCCGCGTCGAGGCCGCCAACCAGGTCGGCAAGTCCGTCGTCTGGTGGCCGCCAGCCTTCTCGGGAACCACCGACGTCGACAACCTGCGTGAACAGATCGCCAAGGCGCTACTCGGCAAGACGACGGCGCAGCAGGCCCTCGACGACGCCGTGAAGTACGCAAACGACCGGCTGGCCAAGCAGTGACCGGCGAAGCGATGACCAGCACGATCACCGCCCCTGAGCGGAATACACGCCGGGCGGGCCGCACCCGCCCCGCCCGGCCCGTGCACTGGGCGCAGGGACGCTGGTACGTGCCGTGGCTCTTCCTCGGCGTCGCACTTGTCGTCGTGTGTACGTTCGTCCTCTTCCCCTTCTTCAACACCCTGCTGCTCTCCTTCACCGACGCCACCCTGCTGCGCGGCGGCCAGTTCATCGGAGTGGACAACTTCCACGAACTCCTGGAGGACTCGCGCTTCCAGACCGCACTGCTCAACTCCACGCTCTACGTCATCTGCGTCGTGCCGGTCATGGTGCTCCTGCCGCTGATCCTCGCCACGCTCGTGGCAGGCAAAGGCCGCCTCCTGGGATTCTTCCGCACCAGCTACTACCTGCCCGTGATCATGTCCCCGGTCATCGTGGGCCTGGTGTGGACGAACCTCCTGAACCGACGAGGCCTCGTCAACGCCGTCCTCGAGTGGGTCTCGGCCGTCAGCGGCCCCATCCCCTTCCTCACCGACCGCTGGCTCCTGCTCTTCAGTGCCATGTTCGTCACCATCTGGATGGGCATGGGCTACTACATGGTCATCTACCTGGCGGCGCTGGCCAGCATCGACCCCTCGCTCTACGACTCCGCCGCGGTCGACGGAGCGGGCACAGTGCGCAAATTCCTCCACGTGACCATGCCCGGCGTCCGCAACACGATGGGCCTCATCGGGCTGTTCTCCTCGATCGCCGCCTTCCGCGTCTTCGGCGAGGTCTACATGCTGACCGGCGGCACCGGCGGCACCGGCGGCGAGAACCTCACCATGACCATGCTGATCCAGCGGGAAGGCACCGGCCTCCAGGCGCGGACCGGTTACGCCGGCGCCATCAGCCTCGTCATGTTCGCGATCATGGCCATTTTCCTCCTGCTGCAGCTCGTGGCACAGAACCGGCAGAGGAAGAACGGATGAGCCGCCAACGCATGCGCATCACCACGGGATCGGCCGCGCGCTACGCGGCCCTGGTCCTCATGTTCATCCTTCTCGCGGGACCACTGCTGTGGCAGCTCTCCTTGGCGCTCAAGGGCCAGGGCGACGACCTCTACGCGCAGCCCCCGCACCTGGTGCCCTCCCACCCGACACTCAGCAACTTCACGGGAGTCCTCGACCGGGTCCCCGTGCTGCGGTTCGTACTCAACTCCGCAGTGGTCGCCCTGCTCGTCGTGGGCGGAAACGTCCTCTTCGCCACCTCCGCCGGGTTCGCACTCGCCCGACTGCGCTTCCGCTTCCGCGGCCTGGCCACGGCGATCTTCGTGGCGGCGCTTCTCGTACCGGCCGAGGCGGTCATCATCGCCCAGTTCCTGCTCATCAGATCCGCCGGACTGACCGACAGCCTGCTGGGCGTGGCGCTCCCGACCCTCGTGGCGCCGCTGAACGTACTGCTGATGCGCAACGCCTTCGCCGGCATCCCCGACGAGCTCGAAGAGGCCGCGGTCCTCGACGGCGCCGGCATCTGGCAGCGCTTCCTGCGGATCTGCGTACCGCAGGTCAAGGGCGTCATAGCAGTCGTCGCGATCTTCGCGTTCGTCGCCTCCTGGAACGACTTCCTCTGGCCGCTCATCGTGCTCTCCGACGAGCAGAACTACACCCTCACCGTCGGGCTGAACATGCTCAAGGGCACGTTCTACGACGACCCGCGGCTCATCGCCGCCGGCACGATCGTCGCGCTCGTACCCATCATCGCGTTCTTCGCCGCCCTGCAGAGGTTCTTCATGCGCGGTCTCGAACAAGGAGGCATCAAAGGATGACCGCGCTGCGCTTCGGTGTGAACTACACGCCGCGCAAGGACTGGTTCTACTCCTGGCTGGAGCCGTCCTGGGACGAGATCCGCCGGGACCTGGACGGCATCGCGTCGCTGGGTCTCGACCACGTACGGATCTTTCCCTTCTGGCCGATCCTCCAGCCCAACCGCACGCTCATCCGGCCGCGGGCGCTCGCGGACGTGCGCGAGCTGGTCCGGATCGCCGGCGAGGCGGGTCTCGATGCCTCCGTCGACGTCATCCAGGGACACATGTCGAGCTACGACTTCGTACCCGCGTGGCTGACGTCCTGGCACACGACGAACATGTTCACCGACGCCGGAGCCCTGCAGGCACAGGCGGACCTGGCCCGTGCGCTACACGAAGCCGTCGCCGACCTCCCCAACTACCTGGGCCTCACCCTGGGGAACGAGGTGAACCAGTTCTCCGGCGATCCGCACCCCGCCCCGATGCGTGCGTCGTCCGACCAGGTCGAGAACTGGATCCGTACGCTGCTGGAAGCCGTGCCGCCGGACGGCAAAAGCCTGCGCCTGCACGCCGAGTACGACGCTGTCTGGTACCTCGACGACCATCCTTTCCTGCCCACGCACGCAGCCCGGCTCGGTGACGTCACCGCGATCCACTCGTGGATCTTCAACGGCACGGCGCAGCGCTACGGCGGCATGTCGGCAGAGAGCGTGCGGCACGGCGAGTACCTCGTCGAACTCGCCCGCGCCTTCGCTACCGACGTCGACCGGCCGGTGTGGCTGCAGGAGATCGGCGCGCCGCTCAACTGCCTCGACGCGTCCGAAGCGCCGGCGTTCTGCGAGCAGGCCGCCCGGCACGCCGCAGACAGTCCGGCCCTGTGGGGTGTGACTTGGTGGTGCTCCCACGACGTCGACCGCTCGCTCGCGGACTTCCCCGAACTCGAGTACTCGCTCGGCCTGTTCGACGCCGACGGGAAGGTCAAGCCCGTCGGCCGCGCGTTCGCCGCCGTAGCCGAAGAGCTGCGTGGGCGCGCCGCCGCACCCGCCCCGCGGCGGGAGGCGGTCGTCGTCGAGGTCGACGCCGACGATGTCCCGGTCCGCCGCGCCGATCTCGCGCCGGGCGGCGCGGTCTTCACGGCCTGGATGGACCTGGCGAGGGAGGGCCGCCGGCCGGCCGTCGTCACCTCGGCGACCGCGGCCTCGGCCGCCGACCGGGCGGCACGCGGGGTCACCGCCGTGCACCTGCCCGCCACCGCAGGCGCGAGTGCCTACTCCGCGGTCAGCGACAGTTCGGCGCTCGCGACGGGCTCGATGTGACCGGGGCGAGGACACCGGACGCGGGGGAGGCGGTGACCGGTACTGCGGACGCGACGCGCGTCGAAGCCCTCCTGGCCGCCATGACCGTCGAGGAGAAGGCCAGCCAGGTCAACCAGCGCCTCTACGGCTGGCGCGCCGTCGAACGGGACCGGCGCGGAGGGTTCCGGCTGAGCGACTACGCCCGCGAGGAGATCGACCGTTGGGGCGGACTCGGCGCCCTGTACGGCCTCTTCCGGGCCGACGCCTGGTCCGGCCGGTCGTGGACGAACGGCATCCGGCCCGAGGAGCGCGCCGAGGCGGCCTCGGTCCTGCAGGAAGCCGTCACCGCAGCAGACCGGCACGGCATCGGGGCGCTGCTGGTCGAGGAGGCGCCGCACGGGCACCAGGCCCTCGGCGGCACCCTACTGCCGGTCAACCTCGCCGTCGCCGCCACCTGGCGGCCCGAGTCCCTGGCCGCGGCGGCTCGTGGTGTCGGCGCCGAACTCGAGGCGAGCGGCGTCCACATCGCCCTTGTCTCGGCCCTCGACGTCCTGCGCGACCCCCGGTGGGGACGCGGCGAGGAGTGCTACGGCGAGGACCCGCTGCTCGCCGCCGAGCTGACCCGCGCCGTCGTCGAGGGCATGCAGGGCGAGGCGCGCTCCCGCGTGGGCGACGGCGGGGTCGGCGTTGTCCTCAAGCACCTGGCCGCGCAGGGCGAGGCCGTCGGCGGACGCAACGGCCAGTCCGCCCACCTGGGACCGCACGACCTCGCCGAGATCCACCTCCCACCCGTCGAGGCTGGCCTGCGTGCCGGGGCGCTCGGCTTCATGGCCGCGTACAACGACATCGACGGCGTCCCCTGCTGCGCCAACCACGATCTCCTGACCACGTATCTGCGCGGCCACCACGGCTTCGACGGGATCGTGATGGCGGACGGGCTCGCCGTGGACCGGCTCGCCCAGATGACCGGTGACCTGCCGAGTGCGGCCCGGGCCGCACTGCTGGCCGGTGTGGACATCTCGCTGTGGGACGAGTCGTTCGGCCACCTCGCCACCCTGGCCGCAGCCGATGAGCAGGTCGCCGACGCCCTCGACGTCGCCTGCCGGCGGGTGCTGACGCTGAAGGACCGGTTCGGGCTTCTGGGCGAGCCCGGTCATCCCGTCCGTCTGGACGCGGCCCGGTCGGTGGTCCGTCTGACCGCGGCGCAGGGGGTGACACGTGACGCCTCACGGCGGCTCGCCGCCGAGTCGCTCGTCCTGCTGAAGAACGGACCCGGCGGCGACGGCACCGCCACACTGCCGCTGGACACCGGCCGGCTGCGGAGCGTCGCCATCGTCGGGCCCTACGCCGATGACGTCCCCGCGCTGCTGGGCGACTACGTTCCTCCGCTGCCGACCGGGTCGAGCCGAAGCATCTCCGAGGCCCTGCGCGCAGTACTGCCCGGCACGGAGGTCACCGTAGGCGAGACCTTCGAGGGCGTGGGGGCAGCGGCCTTCGCTGCTGCTGACGCCGTCGTCGTGGTGATCGGCGGCACCAGCCACCGCTCCTACGACGACGCGTTCGCGGACAACGGCGCCATCGCCGGACGCGCCGGCGAGGCCACCGGCGGTGAGGGCGTCGACCTCGCCGACGTCTCGCTGCCCGCCGGGCAGGACGAACTCCTGCGGGCGGTACGGGGCGCAACCGACGCGCCGGTGACCGCCGTCGTCGTCTCCGGCCGGCCACACGTCCTGACCGGCGCCTTCGAGTACTGCGACGCGGTGCTGTGGGCCGGGTATCCCGGCCCGTACGGCGGCGAGGCGGTCGCCGCCGCGCTGCTGGGCGAGGCAGAGCCCACCGGGCGGCTGCCGATGACGCTGCCGCGGCACCCCGCGGCCGTACCGGTGCGGCACAACGACCGGCAGAGCGCGATGGACTGCTACCGCGATGCCCCGGAGCCGGTCCTGCTCCCGTTCGGATTCGGCCTGGGGTATCGCGATGTGGCGGTCGTCGGTCTGGACGTCACGGTACGGCCGGACGACGTCGTCCTGAGGGTGACCGCGGCGAACCGTTCCGACGGGCCGAGCGGCTCGGTGATCCCCGTCTTCGCCCACCGCTCGGGCGGGACGCGCACGCCCCGTACCCGTGAACTGATCGCCTTCGGGTGGCTCGGCGTCGCACCGCACGCGACGGCCGAGATCACCTGGACGATCCCGGCCGACCGGGTCTTCGCCGATCCGGGCGCGCCGACGGCCGTGAGCCGACTGGACGTGGCGGGCCTGACCCGCACCATCCGGCCCGCACGCGGCTGACCTGGGCAGGACAGCTACTCACAAGGGAGAGAGAAGCATGGCCAGACCCGTACTCGGACGACGGTCGGTGCTCGCCGCCGTCACCGTCGCCACCGCACTCACCGCGGCCTGCGTCAGCCCGCCCATGGCGATGGCGTCCGACACCCTTCCGTGGGAGGGGAAGAGCGCCAAGGGAGTGAACCAGCCCTACCAGCACGGCTATTCGGCGACCACCCTCCTCGACTGGGACCCGCGCACCGACACCGACGCCGGCAGGCTGCGCGCACGGATCCCCCTGCAGAAACGCGCCGGTGCCGACCCAGCCACCCAGCGCAACCCTGATCTGCCCGCCGAGACCCAGAACCTCACCCTGGCCGGCGACTACGGCAACGCCTTCTTCGAGTCGCACCCGTACACCAACGAGTTCAGCCAGTACCTCTTCAACTACTGGCAGTACACCGACGCCTACGCCTCCTGGCACGGCATGCCCACCGAAGGCGTGCCCGAGGACTCCTACGACCCCTCCGCCGAGTGGACCCAACGCTGGTTCGAGTTCGGCTCCGTCAACCTGCCCAACCCCGGCTACACAAACGCCGCCCACCGCAACGGCGCGCGGTCCCTCGGCACCGTCTTCTTCTCGGACAACGACCGCGGCCCGCAGTCCTACAGCGAACTGCTCGTACGCGACAAGAAGGGCGGCTTCCCCGCCGCACGCAAACTCGCCGAGGTCGCCCACTACTTCGGCTTCGACGGCTACTTCTTCAACCAGGAGCAGAGCCAGGTCGCCCCCGAGGACGTCGACGACTACATGGACTTCCTCGCCGCACTGCGCGCCGAGGGCCTGTACGTGCAGTGGTACGACTCGGTCGACGCCGGCACCGGCAAGAAGCTCTACGAGAACGAGTTCACCTCACGGAACGCCCCGTTCATCCAGAACAGCGAGCGCGGCCCGCTGGCCGACTCGATCTTCCTCAACTACTGGTGGAACCACAAGAAGCTCACGGACTCCGCCGCCTACGCTACGTCCCTCGGCGTGAACCCGCGCCGGCAGGTCTTCGCCGGCGTCGAGGCCGGCACCTACCAGTTCGACCAGCCCTACGACTTGGCCGACGACCTCGGCGACGACGGCAGGCCGATGAACGCGATCGCCACCCTCGGCGCGGACTTCGTCCACTCCGACTACAAGCACAAGACCGAGGACGACCACCAGTCGACGGTCTTCGACCGCGAGCGCCGGTGGTGGACCGGCACCTCGACCGGCACCGGCTCGGCGGCCGACGGCCAGTGGAAGGGCATGTCCACCTACATCGCCGAGCGCACCGCCATCACCGGGTCCACGTTCGCGACCACCTTCAACACCGGCCACGGGCTCGGCTACTGGCGCGACGGCGCCCGGGCGAGTGACCGGGAGTGGGGCAACATCGGCATCCAGGACACCCCGGTGACCTGGCAGTGGTGGCTCCAGGGCGCCGGCGCCGACGGCCTCCAGGTCGACTACGACTACGGCCCGGATTACGTCACCGCGGACCGCTTCCACTACGACCAGATCGGCGCCTACGAGGGTGGCTCCTCGCTGGCCGTGAGCGGCAAGCTGTCCGGCGACGCGGTGCTGCGCCTGTACAAGACGGACCTGAAGGTCGTGGACGGATCCAAGGTGAAGCTCACCTACGCGGAGCCGAGTGGCGACGACGCGGATCTCAGCCTCGCGCTCGTCCTCAAGTCGGACCCGAAGAAGACGGTCCGCGTGCCGATCAAGGCATCCAAGCCCGCCCGCGGCGGCTGGCGCACCGCGACCGTCGACCTCTCCGACTACGCAGGCGAGACGGTCTCCACCCTTGGCCTCGGCCTCACGCCCGGCGCCGATCCTATCGACCACTTCCAGCTCAACCTCGGCGTCCTCGCCCTTTCCGACGGCGCCGACCACACCCCGGCCGCCCCCACCGGCTTCCACATCGACCAGGCCCTGACGTCCACGGACGAGCTGAACCTTGGATGGCACCTCGACGACTACAAGGACGTCGTGCGCTACGACGTGTACGCCGACGGCAAGTACCTCGGCGGCGTCTACGACGACACCTTCTACGCCAAGGGCTTCACCGGCACCCACGGCAGGCTCCAACTGGTCGCCGTCGGCAAGGATGGCAGCAAGAGCAAGCCGGCGACCATCGGCTACGACTTCACCCACGGCCCGGGTGACGTCAGCGCGAAGGCGTCCATGGAAGGCACGGTGACCGTGTCCTGGGACGAGCCGGTCTCCCCGGGTGCCGTGGTCACCCTGGCCGCGGAGGACGAGGACCAGGCCGGTCACCGCCGTCGCATCGTCCTGCACCCTGGCCGCGGCGAGACTTCGGCGACGTTCCGCAACGCGCCGGTCGACGGCGGAGCCTTCGTCGCCACGGTGAACCCCACCGGCGGTGGCACCGCCGTCGCAACCACCGGCACCTTCGCCGACACCGAGATCGAGACCTACCCGAAGTCCGCCGCCGAACTGTCCGGAACCTCGCTCACGCTGACCCAGCCCACCCTGGCCGACTGGCACACCCTCACGGTGTACGAGAACGACAAGCCGATCCCGTTCGACACCACATACAGCCAGGGCGAACGCGACCGCGTGATCCGCGGCCGCACCACCCTGGAAGCACTGTCGGTCACCCTCACCAGCGCCAATAGCAAGGTGACCGCTGTACTCGAGGACTACGCCGGCAACCAGGCCGAGACCGTTCTACGGGAAGCCACCGACTGATCCACAGGCCGGCCGTAGGCGACCTCGAGGACGTCGGCCCCTGCAGGGAGCAGTCGGCCCCTGCGGGGAGCATCAGCCCGCAGGGGCACTGGGGCGAACGATCTCGCCTCGCTCATCGTCATCGACGGCGGCGGTTGAGCCGCCGCGGGATCGATCGTCGTGTACGCGCCGTTGCTCAGCAGATTGGCGTGCAGCCCTTGGGGGTTGGCCTACAGGCAGACGACGTCGCCGCGGTCGTCGATGCCGAGGGGCACGCCGGCCGCCACGCCCGTATACCCACGGCGCCGCAGCCGGGCTCCGAGGCAGGGGAGTGTCCAATCAACGGCCCTGTCGCCCATTCGGTGGTGACGGAGCGTCGTGAGGGTCGTTGATATTCGCGTGAAGAATGTCAACGAGCTTGTGCAGGCGGTGTTTTCGGGGCTGTCCCCGCTGGTCATAGAGGAGGTGGCGGACGACGGCGAGCGGATCGTGGTGCGGGCCCGGACGCCAAAGGAGGCCGCTGTCTGCCCGGCATGCGGGGCACTGTCTGGGCAGGTCCACGGTTATCAGCTGCGGACGGTGACCGACGTGCCGGTCGATGACCGCCGGGTGGTGGTCCGTATGCGGGTGCGGCGTCTGGTGTGTCCCACGCTCGGCTGCCGCCACACCTTCCGCGAACAGGTGCCCGGAGTCCTGGAGAGCGCACCCACATCCGCCGCATGAGTGCTTCGAGTGGTGGCGAGCATGTGATCGCTCAGGCGATGCGTGACTGCTTCACGACGACCGACCTGGTAACCGGCGAGACGGCCAATCTGGCGGACGCGTTGTGGGCGCTGCAGCTTCAGTTGGGACGGTGTCTGGGGGCGCCTGACGTGTGCCGTTCGGAAACTCGTCGCCGCTGGTCAGGCCGCGTACCTGTACTCGCTGATCACGCCGCCGAGTATTCGCGTGCGGAGGATCCGGTGAGCGGTCAGGTTGGTCACAGACACCGGGTGCTCTTGGGCGAGGGGCGGGAGTTGTCCCCGAGCCTGGTGCGGGCGATGACCGTTGTAATGCCGGGCATAGGCATCGAGGACCTGCCGGGCGTGGAACTCGCTCCAGATCAACAGGTGGTCGAGGACCTCGCGACGCAGGGTTCCAATGACCCGCTCGCAGTGCGCGTTCATCCGAGGGACCCGCGGCGCGGTCCTCACGACGCCGATGCCGTCGGCCGCGAAGACCGCGTCGAAGGACTCGGCGTACTTCGCGTCCCGGTCGCGGCGCAGGAAACGCAGCGAGTCGACCCGCACGCCCAACTCGACGGCGAGGTTTCTCGCCTGCTGTACCGTCCAGGGCCCGGTGGGATGGGCAGTCACTCCCGCGATGTGGAGTCGGCGTGTGCCGTGTTCGAGGAATACCAGCGCGTACACGCGGCGTAGGTCGACCAGGTCGATGTGGACGAAGTCGCAGGCGATGATGCCCTCGGCTTGCGCGGTCAGGAACTCGCGCCACGTCGGCCCTCCACGGCGTGGGGCTGGATCGAAGCCCGCTGCGGTGAGGATCTCCCAGACCGTTGTCGAGCCGACCGGGTGTCCGAGCCGGACAAGTTCCCCTTGGATTCGACGACAGCCCCACCGCGGGTTCTCGCGGGCGAGCCGCAGCACCAGATCCTTCACCGTACTCGCGGTCGACGGCCTCCCGGGGCGCCTCCGGCGCTTGCTGTAGTCCCACTTGCGCGCGATCAGCCTGCGGTGCCACGCCAGGAGCGTCGCGGGCGTCACCGGGAACACCTGCGCCCACCGGCACCGGGGAATCAGGGAGGACAGCGCCGCGAACCACAGGCGATCTGCCGGCTCGTACCGCACCGGACCCGAGAGCTGCCTGCGCAGCACCGCGTTCTCGTAGCGCAGCACGAGCAGTTCCGCATCCTTGACGGCGTCCCGGCGCAGCAGCACCGCCGGGACCGCGAGCAGCTTCCGAGCCACCTGATACACCAATGAGACGACCACCCGGACAGGCTTCCAGCAAGCTGTCGGGGCTTGCCGGACCCACTCCGAGCAGCAGCGATGAGTTTCCGAACGGCACAGGCAGCGTCGGGCCGCAGCCAGGGCGACACGTCCACTGCCAGGACCAGCCGGCCGTCAGCAGCCCTGGGCAGCGGCAAGTCGGCCAACGCGGTCCGCAGCCGCTCGACGTCCAGACAGCCCTTGCTCAGCGCGCCGTACATGGCGCCGTGCCCGCGTCGGTGCTCCGGCGCCAGCGCCAGGTCCACCAGGGTCTTCACCGGCCCGTCGGTGCACAGCACCGCGTCGGTGAGCTCGAACAGCGCGTCGCACCGCCCGGTCAGGCAGTCGTAGAAGCCCCCGGAAGCGTGACAGTTCCGCGAACGGATCGCACTGCACGCCCTGTGCCACAACAATCACCACCACGGCCTTCGCGTCAAGTCCTGCACATCTTGGACAAGTTCAGGATCACGCGAAGGTCGTACCCCCGTCCCCGGAACACCCGGACGAGTGATCACCAGGTCCACCTGTTCGAAGCCGAACGACAAATCGCAAGCTGACATCGATCACGCCGTGAACACCGTGTACACCAGGTACACCACCACGAGTACGCCCGTCGTGACCCTCGCCGAAACGGCGGCGGTCTTCTTGGGCAGTCTCCTGGCGAGCAGCTCCGAAAGCCCCCAATGCATAGGGCCGACACCGACGACGAGGAGCGAGGTCAGCTCCCGGAACGTCAGGGGCTGCCCGTCCTCGAAGTGCGTCGGCAAGCCGAAGAAGACCATCAACGCCAGGCCCCACAGCAAGGCGAGGACCTCCGCCACGGCCCAACCCCATCCGCCTAAGGGCTGATCCGCTTGCGGCGGCTGGTCCGCCTGGGGTGTGCTGCCGCCGGCCTCGGGGAGCGTGGCAACGTCCACCGGAGCCAGCAGGGTCTGCGCAGCGGCCGCGTGTCCGCGGACAGTTACCGCGGTCCCGGGCTCGGCGGTGCCGGGTTCGGCGGAGGCGCCCAGCGCGCTGGCGGTCGCGCGCAGGATGGCGTGGGTGACCGCCCGCGGCAGCCAGCCCGCGTCCGCTCCGACGTGCGTCGGCGGGGCAGGAACCATCGCGCGGGCCGCGCCGGCAGCGGGACGGGCTGCGGGGTCCTTGGCGAGCGCGGTGCCGAGCAGCGGTACGAGCGAGCCGGGCAGACCGGCCAGATCGGGGTCGCGTGTCGTCAGGTTCGCGAACAGGACCGGCAGGGAGTCGCCGGGGAACGGGGGGCGCCCGGTGCCCGCATAGGCCAGGACCGCGCCCGCTGAGAAAATGTCACTCTCAGGTCCAACATCGGAGCGTTCGAACTGCTCCGGCGACATGAACCCCCAAGTCCCCACGGTCTGCCCGGTGCGGGTCAGGCCAGTCGCGCCGGACAGGCGGGCGATCCCGAAGTCGATCACCTTCGGGCCGTCGACACCCAGGATGATGTTCGATGGTTTGATGTCCCGGTGCACCAGACCGGCCGCGTGCACCCCGGCCAACGCCGTGAACAGACCCGCCGCCAGCTCCAGCATAGACGCCTCAGGCAGCGGACCGAACCGCGCCACCGCCTCGCCCAGCGAGATTCCCGGGACGAACTCGGTTGCAAGCCAAGGGAGTTCTGCATCAGGGTCGGCGCCGACCACCGCCGCAGTGAACGCGGCGCCGACGTTGCGGGCGGCATCAACCTCGCGGACGAACCGACGCCGGAACTCGGCCTGCCCGCCGGCCAGCAGCTCCGGCCGCACCACCTTGACCGCCACCGCCGCGCCGTCCGTGCCTCGTCCCAGGAACACCCTGCCCATGCCCCCGGAGCCCAACACCCCCACCAGCCGGAACCGATCCACCTGGCGCGGATCCTCGGCACTCAATGGCTGCATCTAGTACCCCCGTTAGTCGGCTGGCCCTTACTGCTCAGCCTGCCTCGTCGCATGGCACGAGTGCAGAGCATGGCACGCACGGCCCCGGCTGCTCCACTGGACGGCTGTGCCGGGCAAGACCTCGGAACAGCCGCAAGGTTAAAAGACAAGCTCAGTGCAGTTGCTCGGCCAGTCCGACGATGATGCCCTCCGGGCCGCGGAGGTAGCAGAGCAGATAGCTGTCCTCGAACCGGGCGATCTCGCCGACGAGTTCGGCGCCGTGAGGGCGCAGGCGGGCAACGGTGTCCTCGATGTCGTCGACGGCGAACATTACGCGGTGCGTGCCCAGAATGTTGTGCGGCCGGTTGCGCGGTCCGGCGCTGATCGCCGCGGGGCTGCGGTACTTCGCCAGCTCGAGCCGGCTGTGACCGTCCGGGGTCCGGAGCATCGCGATGTCACAGCGGACGCCGTCGAGTCCGGTGCACTGGTCGGCGACGGGGCCCTCGACCTCCGCCCTGCCCTCCAGCTCCATGCCGAGTTCCACGAAGAACGCGATGGCGGCGTCCATGTCCTCGACGACGATGCCGACGTTGTCCATCCGCTGAATCGCCATGCTGGTTTCTCCTTCTTCCTCATGCGGCCGGTGGTGGCCGCTGATGTCCCTGGGACGGAGCCGGTGGCACGTTCTCGACATCCGCAGACCGCCGAACTCCGAAAAATCGGGATCGCGCCTCAGCACCGCTACAGCAGACCCGCGAGCCAGGCGCCACCACCGAGGGTGAGTGCGGCGCAGGTGGCCGCTCCCATGAAGACGATCAGCCGCAGCGTGCCGTGCGCTGGCCTGGAGCGTCACCGCTGTTCACCTCCGGGAAGAACTGCGTCATATAGGTCGGGGCGCCGGCGAGGGCCTGGACGACGTCGGGGTCGGTCGGCATGCCCGCGTCGTCGACGCAGTAGACGGCCGTGAGGAGCGCGTCGTCGATGTCCTCGGACGCGCGGGCGAGCAGCCGGTCGGCGTCCGCCGGGGCAGGGTTTCTGGTCCACGCGGCGAGCTGGTTCGCGGTGGCATACGGGATGCGCAAAAGGGTTCCTCCAGTGCTCTCGGCCCTGCTTCAATGCGCGCATGGATCAGATTCCGGTGATGTTCGGACTGTTCGCCGGTGGTGCAGGGCTTGCTGCCTGGAACCTCAACAGGCAGCAACGCAAGATCACCAGTCACCTCATCGATGGACGGCGTATCAAGGTCTTCTGTGTCCTGAAAGACCCTCAAGGGCCCGGATGGACGGGCGGGTACTTTGTGATCGAGTCCGGGGCCTGGTCCTGGGAGCCTCGTTCGCGTCATAAGAACCCGTTGATGTTGCCTCCTGATCTGGAAGTGGCGCGTGTACGGGAACCGGGGCTAAGGGAGAGCACACGTCTCAATCGCCGCTTCTTGGTCATGGAGTGCACATCGGCCCAGGGCGAGGTGCTTGTTGCGGCACTGCATGGACACGCCGAGCACGTGTTCATGGCTCTAGCTGTATTGCCCTGAAGCGTTGTTTGCGCGGCTGATGGGGGGCTTGCCTGCGAGTGCGGTGTGGCATCGGTGGTGGTTGTAGGTGTGGAGGAAGTCT
>NZ_JBWKIS010000031.1:0-101865 GCF_056432625.1 Streptomyces sp. NPDC045026 | reverse complement strand
CCGACTCTATCAGACTCTTTCGTGTCCGATTTCCTCGGTGCCTTTCAGGTTTCCGCTCCAGCCTTTCGGCTTTTCGCGTTTCCCTTTCCGGCGGTTCCGACTTTATCAGAGATTCTGAGTCGGAATTTCCGCCCCACTCGGGGAGCTTGGATCGGGCACGTGAGTGCGCCGGTTTCCCCTCGGGCGGAGCCGTAAACCTACTGGAGCGGGGCGCCCCGATGCAAATCGAGGCGCCCCGCTCCTCAGGTGCTTCAGACCTCTACGACGACCGGGAGGATCATCGGGCGCCGACGGTAGTTGTCGGAGACCCATTTGCCCAGCGTGCGGCGGATGAGCTGCTGCAGCTGGTGGGGTTCGACGACACCGTCCTGGGCCGACTTGTCCAGGACTTCCTGGATCCGCGGCAGGACGGCGCTGAACGCCGAGTCGTCGATGCCGGAACCACGCGCCTGGATGGTCGGACCGCTGGTGATCTTGCCGGTGCTGGAGTCCACCACCACGAAGACCGAGATGATGCCCTCGTCGCCGAGGATCTTGCGGTCCTTGAGCGCGGGTTCACCGACGTCGCCGACCGAGAGGCCGTCCACGTAGACGTAACCGGCCTGGACCTTGCCGACGATCTTGGCCTTGCCCTGGACGAGGTCGACGACGACGCCGTCCTCGGCGATGACGATGCGGTCGTGCGGGACGCCGGTGAGGGCGCCGAGCTCGGCGTTGGCGCGCAGGTGGCGCCATTCGCCGTGGACCGGCATCAGGTTCTTCGGCTTGCAGATGTTGTAGAAGTACAGCAGCTCGCCGGCCGAGGCGTGGCCCGAGACGTGGACCTTGGCGTTGCCCTTGTGGACGACGTTCGCGCCCCAGCGGGTCAGGCCGTTGATGACGCGGTAGACCGCGTTCTCGTTGCCCGGGATCAGGGACGACGCCAGGATCACCGTGTCGCCGGAGACGATCCGGATCTGGTGGTCGCGGTTGGCCATGCGGGACAGCGCCGCCATCGGTTCGCCCTGCGAGCCGGTGCAGACGAGGACGATCTCGTTGTCCGGGAGGTCGTCGAGCGTCTTGACGTCCACGACCAGGCCCGGCGGGACCTTCAGGTAGCCGAGGTCACGGGCGATGCCCATGTTGCGCACCATCGAGCGGCCGACGAAGGCGACCCGGCGGCCGTACTCGTGTGCGGCGTCCAGGATCTGCTGGATGCGGTGCACGTGGCTGGCGAAGGAGGCGACGATGATGCGCTTCTGGGCGCCCGCAAAGACGCCGCGGATCACGTTCGAGATGTCGCGCTCGGGCGGGACGAAACCCGGGACCTCGGCGTTCGTCGAGTCGGTGAGGAGAAGGTCGATGCCTTCCTCGCCGAGCTTGGCGAACGTGGGGAGGTCGGTGAGGCGGCGGTCCAGCGGGAGCTGGTCCATCTTGAAGTCGCCGGTGTGGACCACCATGCCGGCGGGCGTGCGGATGGCGACCGCGAGCGCGTCCGGGATGGAGTGGTTGACCGCCACGAACTGGCAGTCGAAGGGGCCCAGGCGTTCGCGGTCGCCCTCGGCGACCTCGAGCGTGTACGGGCGGATGCGGTGCTCCTGGAGCTTCGCCTCGATGAGGGCGAGCGTCAGCTTGGAGCCGATCAGCGGGATGTCCGGCTTCTCGCGCAGGAGGTACGGGACACCGCCGATGTGGTCCTCGTGGCCGTGCGTGAGCACGATGCCGTCGATGTCGTCGAGGCGGTCCCTGATGGACGTGAAGTCCGGCAGGATCAGGTCGATGCCGGGCTGCTCCTCCTCGGGGAAGAGCACGCCGCAGTCGACGATGAGCAGGCGGCCGTCGTACTCGAAGACCGTCATGTTGCGGCCGATCTCACCGAGGCCACCGAGCGGGGTGACGCGCAGGCCGCCCTTCGGGAGCTTCGGCGGGGCGCCGAGTTCAGGATGCGGATGACTCAAAAGACTCTCCTCACCACGCGCGCCACGTACCTGTAAGGCACGTGGCGCGCGTGACGTTCGTGCAGTAGCAGTTGTCTTGTGTGGGTGCAGGAGCTGTGTCCTGCGGTCGTGCGTATTCAGTTGTGAAGTCTGTGTTTAGAGCTGTACCCCGCCGGCGGCGAGATCGATCTTGAGCTGAGCGGTCTCGTCGGGCGTCAGCTCCACGAGGGGCAGGCGCAGCGGACCGGCGGGCTGACCCTGGAGGGCGAGTGCCGCCTTGGTCGTGATGACGCCCTGCGTGCGGAACATGCCGGTGAAGACCGGGAGCAGCTTCTGGTGGATCTCGGTGGCCTTCTGCACGTCCCCGCTGACGAACGCGTCGAGCATGGCGCGCAGGTCGGGGGTGACGACATGGCCGACGACGGAGACGAAGCCGACTGCGCCCACGGAGAGCAGCGGCAGGTTGAGCATGTCGTCGCCGGAGTACCAGGCGAGGCCGGAGCGGGCGATGGCCCAGCTGGCGCGGCCGAGGTCGCCCTTGGCGTCCTTGTTGGCGACGATGCGCGGGTGCTCGGCGAGGCGGACGATCGTCTCGGTGTTGATGGGTACGCCGCTGCGGCCCGGGATGTCGTACAGCATCACCGGCAGTTCGGTGGCGTCGGCGATCGCGGTGAAGTGCCGCAGGAGGCCTTCCTGCGGGGGCTTGTTGTAGTACGGCGTCACGGTGAGCAGGCCGTGCGCTCCGGCCTTTTCGGCGGCGCGGGCGAGCTCGATGCTGTGGCGGGTGTCGTTCGTACCGACGCCGGCGATGACGTGGGCGCGGTCGCCGACCGCCTGTCGTACGGCTCGTACGAGGTCCGTTTTCTCCGCGTCGCTGGTGGTCGGGGACTCGCCGGTGGTGCCGTTGACGACGAGTCCGTCGTTGCCTGCGTCCACCAGGTGGGTGGCGAGTCGCTGCGCGCCGTCGAGGTCAAGTGCGCCGTCCGCCGTGAACGGCGTGACCATGGCGGTGAGGACCCGCCCGAAGGGGGTCTGCGGAGTGGAGGTCGGAGCCATGGGTAATACGCTACTCGCTGCTCAGCGCGCGGTCCCCCCTCGGGGGATGTCAGGGGGTGTGGTGGGGAAGGATCCCGGCACTGCCTGCTCGGGGGTTCAAGCAGTGCCGGGTCCGTTTGATCAGGCTAGATGAACTTTCCGAAATGCCGCAATACGGACACTTCACACGGCTGAACCGTACATCTGTGCCGTATTCACGCTTCCTCGGTTACGGAGCGACCCGGCCGTTCCCGTTGAAAGCCGCGTAGGTGAGCGGCATGAGCTTGGCCCACTCCGCCTCCATCTTCTCGCCGACCATCTCGATCTCCCGCTGCGGGAAGGACGGGACCTTGGCCAGCTCGTGCTGGGTGCGCAGGCCGAGGAAGTGCATCAGGGAGCGCGCGTTGCACGTCGCGTACATCGAGGAGAAGAGGCCGACAGGGAGGACCGAACGGGCCACCTCGCGGGCGACGCCCGCGGCGAGCATCTCCTGGTACGCCTCGTACGCCTGGCGGTACGAGTCCTCCATCACGCGGCCGGTGAGCTCCTGCTGGCCCTGCGTGCCCTCGACGAACTGGTACTTGCCGGGGCGGCCCTGCTGCACCAGCTTGCGGGAGGCCTCCGGGACGTAGAAGACCGGCTGGAGCTCCCTGTAGCGGCCCGACTCCTCGTTGTACGACCAGCCCGCGCGGTGTCGCATGAACTCGCGGAACACGAAGATCGGGGCGTTGATGAAGAACGTCATCGAGTTGTGCTCGAAGGGGCTGCCGTGACGGTCCCGCATCAGGAAGTTGATCAGGCCCTTGGAACGCTCCGGGTCCTTGGTCAGCTCGTCGAGGGACTGCTCTCCCGCGGTGGAGACGCGGGCGGCGAACAGCACGTCGGTGTCGCTCGCGGTGTGCTTGACCAGCTCGACCGTCACGTCGCCGCGGAAGGTCGGCTTGAGGTCGTCAGCAGGGGTTTCGGTCACGGTTCGAGGGGTCCTTCCATCACTTCGCTCGGGCGGCGCCCACTCTACGGGCAGGCACTGACAACGGGGCATTCGGTCGTGCCTCGCGACATTCCGATCCGAACATCGCCGAACTTCTGTGAATTCGGCGAAACAGGGCACCTTTTAGGGCATCCGTGCGTCTGTATGGGTAACGGGGCGGTTCGTTCGCCGCTCTCGGCGCTCCGACCCCATTCGATGGCCGGAGCCGTTCCATGACTCGAACGTTTCGATCTTGACGAGGAGAAGCAGCACCCATGTTCCGCCCCCAGCTACCGCCGGGAGGGGCCCCCAGCGAGCCAGTTCCGTTCGCCTTCATCGCCGAAGCCGACAAGTTCCGCAGCAACGTCACTCCGCCCCCGCGCGAACGCGCGTCGGCCGGCCAGATCGCCGGCCGCTCACTCGTCGGTCTCACCGTCGTCGCCGGGCTCGTGGGCGCCCTGCTCCTGGGGATGCCTGCCCTGTCGTCCGGTCAGGCACCGGCGCACACGCAGCAGTCCGAAGCGTCCGACGGCCGCTGACGGCACGCCCCCGTCCGGCCCCCAGAGGTGGAACGCGGGAGCACGCCTAGGTAGCCTCACCGGGCACAGCCCGAATACAGCGTGGATTGAGTGAGGACCAGTCGTGCCCCTGCCCTTCCTGACGGCCGACCGCGCTTTTGACGAGGTGGCCGACGACGTCGCGCTGCCGTTCGACGATCGCGATCAATGGCGGCGTCCCTACCGGCCGGGGCCGTGGCGCGTGGGATTCGCCGCGCTGCTCCTGCTGCTCGCCTCGTACGTGATGTTCGCCGCGGTGATCATCGCCTTCGCGGGTGGTCTCGGCGGCGCCGCGGTGTGCGGTGTCATCGCCCTGCTCATCATCGCGGCGGCCCTGCGGCTGCTGCGGGTGGGTACGTGGGTGAGCGCGCACGGCCTGCGCCGTGTGGCCTTCTTCCAGACCCAGACGCTCCCGTGGGCCCAGGTCGTCACGGTCCGTACGGTCCAGCAGCCGGTCCGCTGGCTCGGACTTCCCCGCACGGTGCAGGGGCAGGCGCTGCTCCTCGTACGGCGGGACCAGGCCGATGAGAGCTTCGCTCTGGTCACCAGTCACGGCGCGGACTTCCTCGCGCGGGCCGAGGCCTTCGACCGGGCCTCGGACACCATCGAGGTGTGGGCCGAGGAGTACCGGCCGCACCACGCCTGAGCCAAGGCATACGTGAAGGGCCGCGCCGGAACACCGGCGCGGCCCTTCACGCGTACTCGGGACTCACACGTCCTCAGGCACTGACCGTCCTGCCCTCCTGGAGGGCGATGGCGCGCTGCATCGCCTTGCGGGCGCGCGGGGTGTCCCGGGCGTCCCGGTAGGCCACGGCGAGGCGGAACCAGCAGCGCCAGTCCCCCGGTGTGTCCTCGGTCTCCGCCTTGCGACGGGTGAAGACCTCGTCGGCGGAGTCGCGGTCGATGCGGCCGTACTGGTCGCGGCGCAGCTCGTCCACGGGCAGGCCGCCCTCGGCCTCCAGGAGGTCGGCGAGGCGGTTGGCCTTGCGGACGAACCGGGTGTTGGCCCAGAGGAACCAGAGACCGATCACCGGCAGGATCAGCACGGCCACGCCGAACGTGACGGTGAGCAGGGTGCCCTGCTCGATGAGCATCAGGCCGCGGCTGCCGACCAGTACGAAGTAGAAGACCAGGACGAGGGCGGTGACGAGGTAGGTGAGCTTTGCGCGCATGAGATCCGTCAGACGTTCAGGTCGAGGAAGTGTTCCAGGCCGAAGGTGAGGCCGGGAGTGGTCACGACACGGCGGGCGCCGAGCAGGATGCCCGGCATGAAGCTGCTGTGGTGCAGCGAGTCGTGGCGGATGGTCAGCGTCTCGCCCTCTCCACCCAGGAGTACCTCCTGGTGGGCGAGGAGGCCGCGCATGCGCACGGAGTGGACCGGGACGCCGTCGACGTCCGCACCGCGGGCGCCGTCGAGAGCGGTGGCCGTGGCGTCCGGCTGCGGGGCGCTGCCGGCCTTCTCGCGGGCCGCCGCGATGAGCTGCGCCGTACGGGCGGCCGTGCCGCTGGGCGCGTCCACCTTCTTCGGGTGGTGCAGTTCGATGACCTCGACCGACTCGAAGTACGGCGCTGCGGCCTCGGCGAACTTCATGGTGAGGACGGCCCCGATGGAGAAGTTCGGGGCGATGAGCACACCTGTCCGCGGGGAGTCCGCGAGCCAGGTGGTGAGCTGGGCGAGGCGGGCGTCGGTCCAGCCGGTGGTGCCGACGACGGCGTGGATGCCGTGGCGTACGCAGTAGTCGAGGTTGTCCATCACCGAGTCGGGCGTGGTCAGTTCGACCGCGACCTGGGCGCCGGACTCCGCGAGGGTCTCCAGCTTGTCGCCCCGGCCGAGGGCCGCGACCAGTTCCATGTCGTCGGCGGCCTCGACGGCCCGTACGGCCTCGGAGCCGATGCGGCCCCCGGCGCCGAGGACCGCCACGCGCAGCTTGCTCATCTTCTTCGTTCCTTACGCGAGTTGCGAACGGGTGGGCTACGCCACCGCTTCGTGCAGGCGCGCCGCCTGCTTGTCCTTGAGCGGGCCGATGACCGAGAGCGAGGGGCGCTGCCCCAGGATGTCGCGGGCCACCGCGCGCACCTCGTCGGGGGTGACCGAGGCGATCTCCTCCAGCATGTCGCTGACGGACATCTGCTCGCCCCAGCAGAGCTCGCTCTTGCCGATGCGGTTCATCAGCGCACCGGTGTCTTCGAGGCCGAGGACGGTGGAGCCGGAGAGCTGGCCGATGGCGCGGCCGATCTCGTCGTCGGACAGGCCGTGCTCCGCGACGTGGGCGAGCTCGTCGCGGCAGATCTTCAGCACGTCGTGGACCTGGCTGGGCCGGCATCCCGCGTACACCCCGAAGAGGCCGCAGTCCGCGAAGCCGGACGTGTACGAGTACACGCTGTAGGCGAGGCCGCGCTTCTCCCTGACCTCCTGGAAGAGGCGGGACGACATGCCGCCGCCGAGGGCGGTGTTGAGGACGCCCATGGCCCAGCGGCGCTCGTCGGTGCGGGCGAGGCCCGGCATGCCGAGGATGACGTGGGCCTGCTCGGTCTTGCGGCCGAGGAGCTCCATGCGGCCGGCCGCGCGCAGGGGCTTGCGGCCCTCGCGCGGGGCCATGGGGACGGCGTCGGTGCGCGTGAGAGCGCCGGCCTTCTCGAAGGCGGCCCGCACCTGACGTACGACCTTGTTGTGGTCGACGTTGCCCGCGGCCGCGACGACGAGGTGCGTCGGGTCGTAGTGCTTCTTGTAGAAGCGGGCGATCTGGCCGCGGTTCAGCGCGTTGATCGTGTCGACCGTGCCGAGGACCGGGCGGCCGAGCGGGGTGTCGCCGAGCATGGTGTGCGCGAACAGGTCGTGCACGCAGTCGCCCGGGTCGTCCTCCGTCATGGCGATCTCTTCGAGGATGACGCCGCGCTCGGCGTCGACGTCCGCCTCCTCGATGAGGGAGCCGGTCAGCATGTCGCAGACGACGTCGATCGCGAGGGGGAGGTCGGTGTCGAGCACGCGCGCGTAGTAGCACGTGTACTCCTTCGCCGTGAAGGCGTTCATCTCGCCGCCGACCGCGTCGATCGTGGAGGAGATGTCGAGGGCGCTCCGGCGGGAGGTGCCCTTGAAGAGGAGGTGCTCGAGGTAATGCGTCGCGCCGTTCAGCGTGGGCGTCTCGTCGCGGGACCCGACGTTCGCCCAGATGCCGAAGGTCGCGGAGCGTACGGAGGGCAGCGTCTCGGTGACGATGCGCAGGCCGCCCGGGAGGGTGGTCCTGCGCACCGTACCGATGCCGTTCTCGCCCTTGATCAGGGTTTGGGTACGGGCGACGGCCCGCGCCTCCGAGGAGGTGCGGGCCGTCGCCTTGGAGCTACGGGACGTCACTTGTCGGTGTCGTCCTTCGCCTCGTCGCCCTCTTCGCCCTCTTCGCCCTCGACGACGGGGATGAGGGAGAGCTTGCCGCGGGAGTCGATCTCGGCGATCTCGACCTGGACCTTGCTGCCCACGCCGAGAACGTCCTCGACGTTCTCCACGCGCTTGCCGCCGGCCAGCTTGCGGATCTGCGAGATGTGCAGCAGGCCGTCCTTGCCCGGGAGCAGGGACACGAACGCACCGAAGGTCGTCGTCTTCACGACGGTGCCCAGGTAGCGCTCGCCGACCTCCGGCATGGTCGGGTTGGCGATCGAGTTGATCGTGGCGCGCGCGGCCTCGGCCTGCGAGCCCTGCTGGGCACCGATGTAGATGGTGCCGTCGTCCTCGATCGTGATGTCGGCGCCGGTGTCCTCCTGGATCTGGTTGATCATCTTGCCCTTCGGGCCGATGACCTCACCGATCTTGTCCACGGGGATCTTGACCGTGATGATCCGCGGAGCGTTCGGGGACATCTCGTCCGGCGTGTCGATCGCTTCCATCATCACGTCGAGGATGTGGAGGCGGGCGTCGCGGGCCTGCTTGAGGGCCGCGGCCAGGACGGAGGCCGGGATGCCGTCCAGCTTGGTGTCGAGCTGGAGAGCGGTGACGAAGTCCTTGGTGCCGGCGACCTTGAAGTCCATGTCACCGAAGGCGTCCTCCGCACCGAGGATGTCGGTGAGGGCGACGTAGTGCGTCTCGCCCTTGATCTCCTGGGAGATCAGGCCCATGGCGATACCGGCGACGGGGGCCTTCAGCGGCACACCGGCGTTCAGCAGCGACATGGTGGAGGCGCAGACCGAGCCCATGGACGTCGAGCCGTTGGAACCGAGGGCCTCGGAGACCTGACGGATCGCGTACGGGAACTCCTCGCGCGTCGGCAGGACCGGCACGATGGCGCGCTCGGCGAGCGCGCCGTGGCCGATCTCGCGGCGCTTCGGGGCGCCGACGCGGCCCGTCTCGCCGACCGAGTAGGGCGGGAAGTTGTAGTTGTGCATGTAGCGCTTGCGGGTCACCGGGGAAAGGGTGTCCAGCTGCTGCTCCATGCGGAGCATGTTGAGGGTGGTGACGCCCAGGATCTGGGTCTCGCCACGCTCGAACAGCGCCGAGCCGTGCACGCGCGGGATGGCCTCGACCTCGGCGGCGAGCGTACGGATGTCCGTGACGCCGCGGCCGTCGATGCGGACCTTGTCCTTGATGACGCGCTCGCGGACCAGGGACTTCGTCAGCGCGCGGTACGCCGCCGAGATCTCCTTCTCGCGGCCCTCGAACTGCGGGAGCAGCTTCTCGGCGGCCAGACCCTTGACGCGGTCCAGCTCGGCCTCGCGGTCCTGCTTGCCGGCGATGGTGAGCGCCTGGGCCAGCTCGGTCTTGACGGCGGCCGTGAGGGCCTCGAGCACGTCGTCCTCGAAGTCGAGGAAGATCGGGAACTCGCCGGTCGGCTTGGCGGCCTTGGCAGCCAGCTCCGCCTGGGCCTTGCAGAGGACCTTGATGAAGGGCTTCGCGGCCTCGAGACCTGCGGCGACGACCTCTTCGGTCGGCGCCTGGGCGCCGCCCTTGACGAGCTCGATGGTCTTCTCGGTGGCCTCGGCCTCGACCATCATGATCGCGACGTCGCCGTCCTCGAGGACACGACCGGCGACGACCATGTCGAAGACGGCGTCCTCGAGCTCGGTGTGCGTCGGGAACGCGACCCACTGGCCGTTGATCAGGGCGACACGGGTGCCGCCGATCGGGCCGGAGAAGGGCAGGCCGGCCAGCTGCGTGGAGCAGGAGGCGGCGTTGATGGCGACCACGTCGTACAGGTGGTCGGGGTTGAGCGCCATGACCGTCTCGACGACCTGGATCTCGTTGCGAAGGCCCTTCTTGAAGGACGGACGCAGCGGGCGGTCGATGAGGCGGCAGGTCAGGACCGCGTCCTCGGAGGGACGGCCCTCACGGCGGAAGAAGGAGCCGGGGATCTTGCCGGCTGCGTACATCCGCTCCTCGACGTCCACCGTCAGGGGGAAGAAGTCGAGCTGGTCCTTGGGCTTCTTACCGGCGCTCGTGGCCGACAGCACCATGGTGTCGTCGTCCAGGTACGCCACGGCGGAGCCGGCGGCCTGACGGGCCAGACGGCCCGTCTCGAAGCGGATGGTGCGGGTGCCGAAGGTGCCGTTGTCAATGACGGCCTCGGCGTAGTGGGTCTCGTTCTCCACTAGCGTTTTCTCCGTTACTTTTCGTCTTTTGTCCCGTTCCGCCCGTGTGGCGGAGGGACGGGGCCGGAGAAGCGCGCCTTGTGTGCGGGCCGGTCTTCGATCGAAGCACCCGGGGTGGACGGGATCCGTCTCCCGGGGGCCACTACCGAGGACCGGCGGCGGCGAGGGTGCGCTTCTCCTCGTGCGGTGATGCGGCGCGGTGATGCGGTGCAACTGGGTGCGGTGCATCGAAGCGGCGCATGCATGTGTGATGCGTACGTGGTGCGTGCGGTGGTGCTTTTGTTCGTGCGTCCAGACTACAAAGCGTCTGTGTCACTTCGCACGTACAGCAAAGGGAGCGGCCCCCTGTCGGTGGGAACCGCTCCCTTCACGGCGTCTTAGCGGGCGCCGGCCGCACCGCGGCGGATGCCGAGGCGCTCGACCAGGGCACGGAAGCGCTGGATGTCCTTCTTGGCCAGGTACTGCAGAAGGCGGCGACGCTGGCCGACCAGGATCAGCAGACCACGACGGGAGTGGTGGTCGTGCTTGTGCGTCTTGAGGTGCTCGGTCAGGTCCGAGATCCGGCGGGACAGCATGGCGACCTGGACCTCGGGGGAGCCGGTGTCGCCCTCCTTCTGGCCGAACTCGGTGATGATCTGCTTCTTCGTAGCGGCGTCGAGCGACACGCGTACTCCTCGTAGTCTTTTCGTGGCCACCGAGTGCCCCTGGTCCACATCTCAGGGGAGCTTCCGTTACTCGGGAGGCGAGGTCCGCTGGGCGCAGTCTTCAGATTCCGGGGAAACCGGAGACCTGAGGGCGCGTACACAAACGGCCGTCACACAGCGTACCAGCCGCTCCGTGTGCACCCGACCGTCCGGTCAGCCGGCCATCGAGCGGGCCTGTGCGTACACGTCGAACACGGCGAGCGTGAGCGGCACCAGCGTGAGCAGGACGAACGTCTCCGCGATCTCCATGAAGCGTCCCCAGAAGGGGCTGACTCCGCGGCGGGGCGTGATCAGGCCGATCGACGTGATCAGTGCGGTGGCCGCCGCGATCACCGCGACGAGCCAGACCGTACGGATGTTGAGGGCCGTGGAGTCGTTCTTCATGAAGAAGTCGGTCAGGTAGTCCACCGGTGGGTGGAGGGAGAGGCCGAGGCCCAGCAGGACGAGGGCGGCGAGGCCGGCGGCGAGGAGGGGGCCGACCTGCGCGGTGTAGCGGAAGAGCTGCGCGCGCATCAGCATCGCGACGCCGGTGGCGAAGGCGAGGAGCTGGCCCCATACGTCGGTCGAGAAGCCGAGGACGGCCGCGGCGCCGACGGACACCAGGGCGCAGCCGCCGACCAGGCCGACGAGCAGCTCGTGGCCGCGTCGGGCCTGGGCCGCGATGCGGTCGGCCTCGACGGGCTCCTGGTTCGCGGGGTCGCTGCCGTACTCGCCGCGGGCCATGCTCGGCGGTTCGAAGCCGATGGGGAGGCGGGCGAAGCGCATGGAGAGGCCCGGCAGGAAGGCGAGGGCTCCTACGGAGAGCGGCGCGCACAGGCCGGCGGTCTCCACGGCCGTCAGGTGCGTGAGGATGGCGATGAAGGTCGTGAGCAGGCCGACGGCCGACGCGAAGACGAAGGCCACGAAGGGACCGTCGCCGCCCGGCGAGACCAGGGTGAGGACCACGGAGGCGATCAGTACGGCCGTGCAGGCCAGCAGGAACTGGAGGCGGCCGATTCCCTGGTCGTCGGCGAGCGACAGCAGGCCCGAGCCTGCCACCGCCACGTTCGGCAGGGCGCCGAGGCCGAGAGCGATGGCCGAGCCACGGTCGTCGTAGACCCGGGCGCGCACGCCCGCGAGGACGACGAGGAGGAGGCCGGCCACCGCGGCGAGGACGCCCTGGAGGCTGTGCATGTCGTGGTGCGGCTGGGCCGTCCACGTGACGAAGGCCAGGAGGGCGGGCAGGACGCCGCCGCCGATGAGTCCGGCGCCGCGGGTCAGGTCGCCGTTCCACAGGGTGCGGTCGCGGGTGACGGCCGAGGCGACCGCTTCGGAGACGTCGTCGAAGACGGCCGGCGGCAGCGACTCCGAGAACGGGCGCAGGGTGAGCAGCTCGCCGTCGAGGATGCGCTGCGCGGCGAAGGACCGGGCGCTGTCGAGGACGGTGCCGTCGCGGCGTACGAGGTGGTAGCCGACCGGTGCGCCCTCGGCGGGGCTCTGCTGGGAGAGCCGCAGGATCTCCGGGTTGAGGTCGGCGACCGGGACGTCGTCGGGCAGTGCGACATCGATCCGGCTGTCGGGCGCGACGATGGTGACGCGGCAGAAGCCGAGGCCCGTGCCGGCCCCCGAAGGGGCTCCGGTGCCCGCTCCGCCGGTCGCGCCGGCCGTCGCGGAAGCGGAAGCCGTCATGCTCACCTGCTGTTCCCCCTCGGTTGGTGTGTCCGGTGGTGCAGCCGGATGTGGAGGTGTTGTGTACGTCGCTCGTGCGCGTCCCCGCCGCCCGTCAACGAGGCTTCAGGGACCGGCATTCGCGGCCACGCCCGCTCCCGACCGCGTGAAATGCCCTGATTCCCCGGGCGGATCCGCGGTGCTCGGCTGCACCTCCGGCACCCTACCGCCCGCCGTTGTCGGTGACCGTCAGTAGGATCGCAAATCACGATCGACGTCCGCCTGACACGGGGCGGCGGACGGAACACCTCGGTCCGGTAAGGGAATTGGTGCGAAGTGAGTCACATCGTCGTGAAGCGCCCGCCTCGGGCGCTGCCGTCCGAAGTGCCCACAGAAGAGGTGGTCCTGCAGCCTCCGCCCGAGCTGCCACGCGGGCAGCAGGAAGGCGTGATGATGCAGCTCCTGCCGATGCTCGGCATGGGCGGATCCGTCGTCTTCTTCTTCAACGGCAATGGTGGGCCGTTCATGAAGATCATGGGCATGGTGATGATCGCGTCGACCCTGGCCATGGGCATCGCGATGCTGGTGCGCTACCGCCGCGGCTCGCAGGGTCAGATGGCGGACATGCGCCGCGACTATCTGCGTTATCTGTCGCAAACCCGGCGCGATGCGACGAAGACCGCTAGGAAGCAGCGCGACGCGCAGTACTACCTGCACCCCTCGCCCGAGCAGCTGTGGGCGCTCGTCGCCGAGGGCAGCCGCGTCTGGGAACGGCGCACGGGCGACGAGGACTTCGGGCAGGTGCGCGTCGGCCTCGGCCCGCAGGGGCTCGCCACTCCGCTCGTGCCGCCGCAGACCGCGCCCGTGGAAGAGTTGGAGCCGCTGACCGCGGGCGCCATGCAGCGCTTCCTCGCCGCGCACGGCACGCTCGAGGACCTGCCGATGGCGGTCTCGCTGCGCGCCTTCTACCACGTGACGGTCAGCGGTGAGCCGCAGACGGTGCGCGGCACGGCCCGCGCCGTGGTCGCCTCTCTCGCATCGCTGCACTCCCCCGAGGACCTGGTGATCGCCGTGGCGACGGGCCGGGAGGCCGCGCCGCAGTGGGAGTGGGCCAAGTGGCTGCCGCACAGCCAGACCTCGGGCCAGACGGACGGCGCCGGCAGCCGCCGTCTGATCACCACCGACCCGATGGAGCTGGAGGCGATGCTGACCACGCGCCTCCAGGGCCGTCCGCGCTTCCACCCCGGTGGGGCGCCCGTCCCCGAGCAGCCGCACCTCGTCGTCGTGCTCGACGGCGTGTCCCTGCCCCCGATGTCGATGCTGGCCAGCCCCGAAGGACTGCAGGGTGTGTCCGTCGTCGAGGTCGTCCCCGGCGAGCTGACGACCGGCCGCGGCGACCTCTCGATCGTCGTGCAGCCGCGCTCCCTGACGCTGGAGTCGGCGCACGGCGTGGTCTACGAGGGCACGCCCGACCTGCTCTCCTACGAGGCCGCGGACGCGCTGGCCCGCCAGTTGGCGCCGCTGCGCATGGCCTCGGGCGGCGACGACGACGAACCCCTGCTCGCGAACCTGGACTTCACGGATCTGCTGAGCCTCGGCGACGCCGCGTCCGTGGACACCAAGCGGACCTGGCGCCCGCGCTCGCAGGCGGAGCGGCTGCGCGTGCCGATCGGTGTCGGCGAGGACGGCCGGCCCGTCATGCTCGACCTCAAGGAAGCGGCCCAGGAGGGCATGGGTCCGCACGGCCTGTGTGTCGGTGCGACGGGTTCCGGTAAGTCGGAGCTCCTGCGCACCCTCGTCCTCGGCCTCGCGGTCACGCACTCCTCCGAGACGCTGAACTTCGTACTCGCCGACTTCAAGGGCGGTGCGACGTTCGCGGGCATGGCGCAGATGCCGCACGTAGCGGCCGTCATCACGAACCTCGCGGACGATCTGACGCTCGTCGACCGCATGGGCGACTCCATCCGCGGTGAGCTCAACCGCCGCCAGGAGATGCTCCGCGACGCGGGCAACTACGCGAACATCCACGACTACGAGAAGGCGCGCGCGGCCGGCGCCCCGCTCCAGCCGATCCCGTCCCTGGTCCTGGTGATCGACGAGTTCAGCGAGCTGCTGACGGCCAAGCCCGACTTCATCGAGATGTTCGTGCAGATCGGCCGCATCGGCCGTTCGTTGGGCGTGCATCTGCTTCTCGCCTCGCAGCGCCTCGAAGAGGGCCGGCTGCGCGGCCTGGAGACCTACCTCTCGTACCGGATCGGTCTGCGGACGTTCTCCGCCGCCGAGTCCCGCGCGGCGCTCGGTGTGCCCGACGCGTACGAGCTGCCGAACGTGCCGGGTTCGGGCTTCCTGAAGTACGGCACGGACGAGATGGTCCGCTTCAAGGCGGCGTACGTGTCCGGGACGTACCGCACCGGTTCCGCGCAGACCGCGGTGGCGGGCGGGCAGCTTCCGGTGGACCGGCGGCCGGTTCTGTTCACGGCGGCCGAGGTGCCCGTGCAGTACGTGGCCGTGCCCCAGCAGCGGCCCGAGGCCGCGCCCACGACCGACGACGCACTGTCGGACACCGTGCTGGACGTCATCGTGCGCCGGCTCGAGGCGCAGGGTCCGGCGGCCCACCAGGTGTGGCTGCCGCCCCTGGACAGCCCGCCGTCGCTCGACAGCCTCCTTCCCGGCCTCGCCGCCGTGCAGGGCCGCGGGCTCACGCAGCCGGGTTACGAGGGCGCGGGGCGGCTCATCGTCCCCGCCGGCCTCGTCGACAAGCCGTACGAGCAGCGGCGCGACCCGCTGTGGTGCGACTTCTCGGGTGCGGCCGGCCATATGCAGATCCTGGGCGGCCCGCAGTCCGGTAAGTCGACGCTGCTGCGTTCGCTCATCGCGTCGTTCGCCCTGACGCACACCCCGTACGAAGTGCAGTTCTACGCGCTCGACTTCGGTGGTGGCGGTCTGTCGGCCGTCGCCGGACTGCCGCATGTCGGCGGGGTGGCCTCGCGCCTCGACCCCGAGAAGGTGCGGCGCACGGTCGCCGAGGTCTACGGCGTGATGACGCGCCGCGAGGAGTACTTCCGCTCCTCGGGCATCGCCTCGATCGGCGACTTCCGCGCACGCAGGGCGCGCGGCGACATCTCGGTCACCGACCAGCCGTGGGGTGACGTGTTCCTCGTCATCGACGGCTGGGGCAACTTCCGTGCGGACTACGAGGGCCTGGAGCCCGCGGTGCTCGACATCGCGGCGCGCGGCCTGGGCTACGGCATCCACCTGGTGCTCACGGCCTCGCGGTCCATGGAGGTCAGGGCGAACATGAAGGACCACCTCATGAACCGCCTCGAGCTGCGGCTCGGCGACACGATGGACTCCGAGTTCGACCGCAAGGTCGCGGCGAACGTGCCGACGGGCGTGCCCGGTCGCGGCCAGTCGCCGCAGAAGCAGCACTTCATGGCGGCGGTCCCGCGGATCGACGGCCTGACGTCGGACACGGATCTGGCCGAGGCCACGGCGGCGCTGACCGCCGAGGTGACCCGCCACTGGACGGCGCCCGGCGCTCCCGAAGTGCGGCTGCTGCCGCGCGAGTTCGCGGCGGACCGGCTGCCCCCGGGGAACCTGTTCCCGGACCGCGGCGTGTCCTTCGCGCTCGACGAGGACAACCTGGAGCCGGTGTTCCTCGACTTCGAGTCGGACCCGTTCTTCCTCATCTTCGGAGAGAGCGAGTCCGGCAAGTCGAACCTGCTGCGCCTGCTCATCAAGCGCCTCACCGAGCGCTACGACGGCGACTCCTGCAAGCTCTTCGTCGTCGACAACCGCCGCGCCCTGCTGGACGTGACCCCGCCCTCGCACCTGGCGGAGTACATCCCCATGTCGAACTCCATGGGGCATCACATGGACGCGCTCGCCGACCTGATGCAGCGGCGTACGCCGACGGCCGAGGTGACGGCGCAGCAGCTGCGGGACCGCAGCTGGTGGCGCGGTCCGAACATCTTCGTGATCATCGACGACTACGACCTGGTGTCCACGTCGAGCGGGAACCCGCTCTCGGGCCTGACGGAACTGCTCCCGTTCGCACGGGACGTCGGCGTCCGCTTCATCATCGCCCGCTCCTCGGCGGGCGGCGGCCGGGCCGCGTACGAGCCGTTCATCCAGCGGATGAAGGAGCTCGGCGCCCAGGGCCTCGTCCTCGCGGGCGACCCCGGCGAGGGCGACCTCATGGGCGGCGTGCGGCCACGGCCGATGCCGGCGGGCCGTGGCGTCTTCATCTCGCGCAGGCGGGGGAAGCCGCTGGTCCAGACGGGTTGGATGGGCGAGGAGCACGTGTGAGCCAAGCTCCGGCGACCGTAGGGCCGTACCGGGTCATCGCCCCCTTTCAGGCGACCCTCGGTCGACTGCCCGTAGCGGAAGGCCGGTTCCTCGCACGGTCGGGCGATGGCGAGCGCACCGTCCTCGTCTGCGTGCCCCTTCCCGCTTCGGATCGCGGGAGGTGGGCGGTGGAGGCGGCGGCCGCCGCACGTCTGACGGCGCCGGGGTTCCTGCCCGTCATCGAGGCGGACACGACCGCGGAACTCCCTTGGTACGCAACGCCATACGTCCCTCTGCTCACCCTGCCCGAGGCGTTGGCCGCTCACGGAGGTCCTCTCCCGGAGCTCACCGTCCTGGCCTTGGGTTCGTCGCTGGCGGCCGGCCTTGCGGCAGCACACGCGAAGGGTGTGGTGCACGCCGGGCTGTCCCCGTCAGCGGTGTTCCTCACGACCGAAGGGCCACGCGTCGGCAGTTTCGGCGCCGTGCGCGCCGCCGGACCCGACGGCGAGGCGCGCGGCGGCATCCCGTGGCTGACGGCCGGTTGCGTCGCGCCCGAGCAGGCCGCGGGCGGACGCCCCCGGCCGCTCGGTGACGTCCATGCGCTCGGCGCGGTGCTCGCCTTCGCGGCAACGGGACACACCGCCCCGGAGCGTGACGAGCTGCCCGCTTCCCTGCGCGCCGCCGTCACCGCCTGCCTCTCGCGCGACCCGGCACGACGTCCGCAGGCCGCCGAGTTGATGCACCGGTTGACGCCCACGGCTGTGGCATCGCAGGCCACCGTCCTCGACACCACCGCGCCCCTCCCCCTCCCTGCCCGCATCATCGCCGCGCTGGCCCGCCAGTCGGCCTCGGTGCTCGCCGCGGATCCCCCACTCGCTCCGAGGTGACCGGCCCCCGATGCTCTCCCCTCTCACACACGACGACCCCGCCGAGATCGGCCCGTACCGCCTCGTCGCGCGGCTCGGCAGCGGCGGCATGGGCACCGTCTATCTCGCCCGTACGGCGTCGGGCCGTACCGCCGCGCTCAAGACCATGCACGCCCGGATCGCTGCCGATCCGGAGTCCCGTACGCGCTTCCGGCTCGAGATCGATGCGGCGCGGGTGATCGGGGGACGGTACGGCGCCCAGGTCTTCGACGCGGACGCCATGGCCGCCACCCCTTGGCTCGCCACGGAGTACGTGCTCGGACCGCCGCTGGGCGAGGCCGTCACCACGAGCGGCCCGCTGCCACAGGCAGCGGTACGCGCGCTGGGTGCGGCGTTGTGCGAGGCGCTGTCCCAGCTGCACAGTTCGGATGTCGTGCACCGCGATCTCAAGCCGTCCAACATCATGGTCACCGCCGACGGTCCGCGACTCATCGACTTCGGTATCGCTCGCGCCATCGGCGACGAGCGGCTCACCAGAACCGGCGCGGCAGCCGGCACACCGGCCTTCATGTCTCCCGAGCAGGCCACCGGTGTCGAACACACGGCCGCGGGCGATGTCTTCGCCCTCGCGGGCGTGCTGGTGTTCGCGGCCACAGGCCGTGCGCCCTTCGGTTCGGGCCAGGCGGCGGACCTGCTGTACCGGGTGCGCTACGCGGAGGCGGATCTGGCGGGAGTGCCGCCGGCCCTGGCGCCGGTGCTGGCCATGTGCTTGAGCAAGGAGCCGGACCGGCGCCCGTCCACCGCCGAACTGCGGGAACAACTTGCCGGACCCCAGGGCGAGTTCGCCTCCCATCTCCCGGACCCGCTGCTCCTCGAGATCGGCCGCCGGGCGACAGAGGTCTGGCGAACCACCACCCACCGGCTGCCAAGTCCTGCCTCCTCAGGGCACGCGTACGACACCACGGTCCACTCCGCGCGTTCCGTCCACCCCTCGCGCCGGAAGCTACTCATCGGCGGAGGTTCCCTGCTGGCACTGTCCGCCGCCGGCGCGGGCGCCTGGGCATGGGCCCGTTCCGGCCCGGACGGGGCCGCCCCCGCGGCCCTCTGGCGTATGGCCTTCCAAGCACCCACCGCGCCCCGGCACACCCCACCGATGGTGGTGGGTGACACCATCGTGGTGGACAGCGCGGTGGGAGTGCGCGGCTTCCGCGCCGACACGGGCGGCAACGCCTGGAACACCATCGACAAGTCGGGCCCTTGGCGCGCAGCCACGGACGGCGAGCGGCTGTACGCCCTCGCCCCTGTCGATTCACACCCGTACGGATTCACCGTCTCGGCGGTCAACCCGCGCGACGGCTCCACCCAGGGCTCCGCCATCCTCGTCAGCCGCTGGGCAGGAGGGCTGAAGAACGAGCAACTCCTCGCCGTGAGCAACGGGCAGGCCTTCGCCGTCGCCGGAGTCAAGACAGCCCCGGACAAGGGCAGCCAGGCAACCACGAACCCCAAGTCATGGAGCCTGGTCGCCATCGATCTCGCGACCGGCGAGGCACTCTGGGACGAGACGCTCGCACACCCCCCTGCGTCGGAACAGCGCTTCAGCGGCGCCCGTATCGTGGGCGACCGTCTCGTCGTGACCAGCGACGCCGGGTCCGGTCCCGCCGTCACGGTGTACGACGCCGTGACAGGCTCGACCGCGTGGACGCGCAGGGCCGGCAAGGCCGAACTCCGCGGCGGACGCAGCGAGTTGGCCACAGACGACAAGCGAGTCTTCTGGGGTGGGGAGGTACTTCGCGCACAGCTCCTCACCAGCGGCCGAACCTCGTGGACGTACCGCGGCCGCGCGGCGTTCGGCGCCCCGGTCGTACAGGACGGTGTGGTGTACGCCGTCGAGGCCGACGCAACACGTTCGCTCGTCGCCGTCGACGCGGCCACCGGAAAGCTGCTGTGGCGGGAGAAGGACTCGAACGCCTCTGCGGGCAGCCTCGACGTTGCCCCGGTCGTGGGCAAGAAGTACGTCTACAAGCATTCCGGTACGGGAATCTGCGCAGTGGATCCCAGCAGCCGCACCCCGGCGTGGACCGTGCGCGCGGAGGCGACCTCACTCACCGCCCAGCGCGCGAAGGCACGGCTCTTCGCTGTCGCGGACCGCTCCCTCGTCGCCCTGCCGCTGGAATAGCGGAAGCTCAGCCCACGACGGCCCACCGCGAAGACCACAGAAGAAGGATGGCGCAGTTCATGACCCCGCTCGGCTTCGGCGACCCGCTCCGGCTCGGCCCCTACCGTCTCCTCGGAGTGCTCGGCGAAGGCGGGATGGGCAAGGTGTACGTCGGTCAGGACTCCGCCGGTGCCGTGACCGCCGTCAAGGTCCTGCATCCTGAGCTCGCCCATGACCCGAATCTGGCGCAGCGTTTCCTGCGCGAGGCCCAGACCGCGCGGTCCGTGGAGAGCGGGGGCGTCGCCAGGGTCCTGGCCGCGGAACTTGACGGCGGACGCCCTTGGATCGCTTCGGAGTTCCTGTCGGGCCCCACCCTGGAACAGGCCGTCACCCAGCGCGGCCCGCTCGAAGAGCCGGCCCTGCGCGCACTGGCTCATTCGCTTGCCCGCACGCTGCGGGACATCCACGCGGCCGGGCTGATCCACCGCGACCTCAAGCCCGCCAACATCGTCCTCACCTCCACCGGCCCGCGTGTCATCGACTTCGGGATCGCCCGACCCGAGCACGGGCTGACCCTGACGACGACCGGGCAGGTGCCTGCGACGCCCGGATACGGCGCCCCCGAGCAGGTCACCGGACAGCGCGTCAGCCCCGCGGCCGACGTCTTCTCGCTGGGGGCGGTGCTCGCCTACGCGGCCTCGGGCCGCAGGGCGTACGACGGCCCTCATGTCGCCTCGCTGCAGTACGCGGTGGTGCACGGCGAGCCGGATCTCGCAGCGGTACCCGGCCTCCTGCAACCCCTCATCCGTCCCTGTCTGTCCAAGGACCCGGCCCTGCGGCCGTCGCCGGAGCAGATCGCCGCGGCCTTCGCCCCGCCCCGGGGCGCGCAGCGCGTATGGAAGCACGGGGCTCTCGCTGCGGAGATCAAGGAGCACGAGGCACAGACGAAGCAGTACACAACCGTCGTCGGAGTCCCCGCACAGCGCCGACCTTCCCGCCGTCGCTTCCTCGTGTCCCTCGCCACAGGCGGAGCCGTTGTGCTCGCGGGCGGCGGCGCGACGGCGTGGTGGCTGCGCGGCGAGGTTCTTCCCGAGGCCGGCGCCACACCGCCGCCCGCCAAGCTCCTCGCCTCCCCAGTCGACGGCGGGTCCTCCGGCGACGAGGCGCCGAAGCCCCTGTGGGGACCGCTGCCCGTCGCCGCCGAGGACTCGCCGCCACCGATCGTCCTGCGCGATGTCGTCATCTTCGCGGCCAAGGGCGGGGGCCTGACCGCGCGGAAGGTGACGGACGGCAAGGAGAAGTGGGTCCTCCCCGACATCGATGCGACGGCCGGCTACGTGGCGATGGCCAACGGCCGGTTCGCGGCAGCCGACAGCAAGGGCAACGTACATATCCACGATGCCTCCACGAGCGAACGGCTGTGGAGCGTATCGGCGGGAGCGACCTGCGTACTCGCCGCCGACGCGACCACGGTGTACGTCGGCACCGCCGACGACACGATCCGGGCCGTGGCCACGACGGACGGACACAAGGTGCGCTGGACCGAGCCGCTCGCGTACGCGGCGCCGGTCGACACCACAGCCCAAGCGGTGGCTGCGGAGGGGCACTTGGTGGTCGCGAGCCAGGACGGCAGCGTGACGGCCCTGCGGTCCGGCACGGGCAAGGAAGCCTGGCACCGGTCCGGCCAGACCAGCGACGGACGGGCGCTGCGCCCCTTCGTCGACTCAGGGATCGTGTACCTGGGCGGAGCCTCCCTGCGTGCCTGCGGCCTTGTGGACGGGGCGGAGATATGGCGGACGATCGGCACGTTCGGACCTCCGGTCCTGGACGGCGCAGACCTCCTGGCGATGACAGCAGAGGACTGGGGCACACCGCAGCCGAGCCTCATGCGCTATGACACCGCCACCGGTTTCTACGACGACTCCTGGCTGGCAGTGCCGGTGGGCGATGCCGCGCCTCTCGCCGCGCCCGTCTTCCAGGGCAGTTCCCTGTGGCTGGCGGAGGGCGGCAACGCCAAGGGCGTCACCGCCTTCGACAGGAGCACGGGGCACGCCGTCTGGACGTACCGGCCCACTCGCGGCGGCACATGGCGCATGACGGCCACCGGGAACCGGGTCTTCCTGCTGAATGCGGGGGACGCCGTGGCCATGCCGGTCTTCTGACCGCCACCTGCCGCAGCGGACTTCCAAGTACGCTGAGTGGACAGCTTGTTCGTACGTCGAGAAGGGGCCGCCCCACATGGCCGAGGCACAGGACGCGCAGGTCTCCCAGGAGCAGGACGAGGACGTCAAGGCGCGCAAGGAGCGGGAGAAGAACGAGCTCTACGCCCTCGACATCTCCGACGCCGAATGGCACAGCGCCCCCGGCACCGAGGACCACGAGGAGCGCGTAGAGATCGCGTATCTGCCGGACGGCGCGGTGGCGATGCGGTCCTCGGTGGATCCGGAAACGGTGCTGCGGTACACGGAAGCGGAGTGGACGGCGTTCGTGCTGGGGGCTCGGGACGGGGAGTTCGATTTGGAGGATGTGGCGGGGTCGGACGCGGGGTAGATGAGGCCTACGGCTGAGGCGGACAGAGGACTCCGGGCTACGGGGTCCTCTGTGCCCGGTCCTCTACTCGACCCTGCGCGCTTGGTCTCCCACATCTCCCTACACCCCGGCGTAGGGAGATGACGGCTAAGTACCCCGCTCCTAGCCAGCGCTTTCGTAACCGACAACGCCTGGAAGGAGACCCGTATCGTCGGGCTCGCTCGACCCGTCAATCTCCTTGAGCCGGAAGAAGACGCGTCCGTGGCTGACGGTCATGTCTGCCGTCTCTGGCTCTCCGAGCGACGGCGAGGAAGGCATCTCGAACAGGAGAAAGGGACGCGCTGTGCCTGTCTTCGGGTCGATACGCACGACCGCCGCCGGCGCTCGCCCGTCGTTACTTGCCCTGAATGCCAGGAGTTGGTCGCCGCTCGTCTGGATGGGATACATAGGACGGCGGGCCTTGGACTTGAACTTACGCACGGGCTTCCCCGAATCCAGGTCAAAAGCAGTAATCGAGTTTGCGGGACGGTCGGTGAAGAGGTCCTTGATGGCCCCCTTTCCTCCCACGAATACCTGACGACTCCCCACAATCACCAAGTCGCAGGACTCCACAGTCCCGAAAAGCGAACCACCGCATTCGGTGACATAGCGGTCAACTCCCAGCGCCATCGTCGATCTGTGCTTGCCGTGCGCGTCAAGAACGATGAGGTCCGTCACCGAGTCCGCGCCCGCAGCGACAGCGATTACCGGTGGATTCGACGACACCAAGTAGGTTGCCCTGACACCCCGGGCCACCCGGTACGTCCACTCGGGCTTTCCTGTACGTCGGTCAATCTTCTGCACGCGATATGAGGTGTCGTCACTACTGCTTCCACAGGTCTGTAGCGCCAGCAAGTCACGTCCGCCCGCGAAACCGCTGTCGTTGCAGGCTTCCCGGCCTGGAGTCTCCCAGAGCTTCTTGCCGTGACGCAGGTCGTACGCTGCCGAACCCGATCCCCATGCCGTCACGGCGACGCCTCGCGTCAGCGTCACATTCATATTGGTCGCGTACGCATCGTCGGAGTGGGGCAGCGTCACTTCCCACATCTTCTTGCCGGTGTCCACGTTGAATACCACGAGCGAGTTACACGCGGACTCGGCTTTTGCCTTGCCCCCACGACCGGACTGAGCAACAACGGCAGTTCGGCCATCAACTGTCACATGCCGCGTCGTCGAGCAGATGGCACCGCTCAACCTGGTGCTCCAGACAGGGTCCCACTGTCTGAATCGGTATCCCGTGAGCGTACTTCCCTGTGCCATGGCGAAAGTCTTGGCGGTAGCCCAACTGCCCGGCAGGTAGGAGGTTTCGCCCGGCTTCAGCTTCTTGTCGTTGTACTCGACTGCCATCCGGGCTTCAGGGTTGACCGGAATCTTTCCATCAGCCTTGATCACCTCATCCGGGGCTTGCTGGGCAGAGCTGGGCACGTCGCTCGACTTGGCGTCATTCGCCGCTGGGCTCCCACCCCACATAAACCATGAACCAACGCCGGCCACAACGATGAGAACGCCGCAGATGGACAGCCAACGCTTCACGCGCTGCTTTTTACGATCCTTTGCCGAACGCAGAGACTGCGTGAACGGAGAGGGCGCCGGCCCGAATGACATGAACTGCTTTCCCTTCAACGACGAGCGCGAACCGATGCCTTATCCAGCCGTGGACCCACGCACCCCGTTCCACCCGTCGGACCACAATGATGGGGTGGGCGCCTCCCGCGCGCGCCCACCCCGGATCCTGTCCTCTTCGCTCTACAGGAAGAAGCTGGCGGCCTTCTTGTCGCCACCCATGTAGTCACCGCCGGCCAGGTGCACCACGTGACCAATGCCCTTGAGGGCTTCGTGGATGTCGCGGGCCTCGTCGTCCCACGCCTTCTGCTGGGTACCGTACGTGTCCTGGGTCTCACCTTCCCAGTACGCGACCGTGCCCGCCACCAGGGTCTTGATCTCCTGCAGGTCGGCCTCGAGCTGCTTGGCCATGGTTCCGATTTCCGTGGCCGCGGTGTCGAGAGCGCCGTACTTGACGATCATCTCGTCGTGGTTCATGCCCATGATCTACTTCATCTCCCCTGTGGATTCAGACTTACTACTGATGCGTGACCGGCTCGCTCAGTAGCCGCTGAGCGTGGACTTCGGGGCGCCGTCGTACACGTTGATCTTGTTGACTTCCTGGCGCACCTTGTCCTCGGAGTCGTCCTTGATCTTCCGAGTACCGCTCATCGCATCGAGGAACGTCACGAGGATGTTTCCGATTTTCACCAACGAGGTGTTGATCTCGTGCTGCTTCGTGTTGAAGGCGTTGGCGCCGATGCCCTTCCACTGACCTTCCAGGCTGTCGATCGTCCCCTGGAGGCGGTGCACCGTCGACTTGATGTTTTCGAACTTGTGCGCGATCTTGCGCTCGAGCGCAATCATCTGATCGTCTGAGAGCCGCTGCCCCTGTGCCGCCATGTTCGGCCTACCTCTCCTGAGTTACTGATGGAACTTTCTGGATTCCCGTCTGGCCGGGGCAAGAATCTGCCCCCTGCTCGACGGGCGTTGAACGATGAAGCGGGCTCAGCCGGAGCGCCGAGCTCGCACCACCGCGAACGCCCCGCCCCCGAGCACTACTACCGCAGCAACGACTCCGAGGACAATCCACAACTGGTCATTGTCGTCCGAGGACTTCGCACTAGATCCTGCCGCCGAGGTCTCGCCACCTGAAGTGGATTTCGGGGGCTGTGACGAGGCTGGTACGGAAGCGGAGGGGGTGTTGCCGGAGGTGGAACCGGCGGTGGTCTTCTCGTTGGTGAGGGGGTTGATGTCGCCCGCACCCGGGCTTCCCTCGCCATGGAGCAGGTTGCGCGCCGGACGGATCAGCCCGTAACCGAGGTACTTGCTGGGCTTGTTCTTCGGCCAGTCACGCCCTGCTGTGTCGATCAGGACCCGAGTGACCTGGTTCGCCGTCCATGTGGGGTGCTTGGACCAGATGAGAGCGGCCGCGCCGGAAGCGATGGCGGACGCCATACTGGTGCCCGTCCCCATGCAATGCGACTGGAAGTCGTTGTTGCACCAGGCTGGGATGTCCAGACCGGGAGCGGCCAGTTGCACGTAGTTGCCGCTCTCCGAGAACTTGCCGACCAGGCCGCTCTTGTCCGCAGCCGATACGCCGACCACCCCTGGGTACTTCGCGGGATAGCCGATGTAGTTCTCTTTCTCGGCTTCGTTGCCGACCGCAGCGAAAAGGAGCTTGCCCTTGCTCTCGGCGTACTTGACCGCCTCAAGTCCTCCGTTACTCGGGAAGTCTGATCCGAACGACATGTTGATGATCTGGGCATCACTGTCGGCGGCAGCCCGAATGGCCTTGGCCGTGGTGTCACCCTGCTTCTTCGCCGACTCGTCCTTCATCGTCGACAGCCGGGTGCGAATCGGGATGATCTTGGCGTCGGGTGCGACGCCCTTGATCCCGCCCCCCGCCCCGCTACCCGCGATGAGCTCGGCGATCGTCGTGCCGTGACCGTCGAAGTCGTCCGTCTCGCCGCCTGCGCTACCGGTGACGTCGACTCCCTTGAGTACCTTGCCGCTCAAGGATTTCGTCGCGGAGTTGACCCCTGAGTCGACGACGGCGACCGTGATGCCCTTGCCCGTGCTGACCTTCCACAGGTCCTTGGCCCCCATCGCGTCCAAGTACCACTGCTTCGACTGCACGTCGTCGGCGATCGCGCTGGGGGCCAGTCCGGCCGAGACAGCTGCGAGAGCGCCGAGTGCCGCAGTTACGGTGGCGACTCGTCTCCCGGCACGCCCCGCGATCCGCGCCGTGCTTCCACCGCGTCGGCTGGTCCCAGACTGCATACTTCGTACGTCCTCGCTCATACTTGGTCGTTCACCGGGGGCACGTCACGCCGCGGCTTGTCGGGCAATTGCGTCTGCTCGTCCTCGATCAGAAAGCCAGGCCGTTGTGCGCCTTCGCCCTCTTCCTGGTCGGAACTCCCGCGGCCCTCGGGGCCTCGTACGAGGCCGGAGCCGCCGGCGGTGAAGCCGTTCCTGCCCGCATGGGAAGCGGAGTTGCGTCCTGCGGGAGCACCGCTCACGCCGTCGGAATTACCGATGGAACCGCGCGCGGGCGTCTGGTTCCTGGCGGCGCTGTTCGTCGCACTCGGCGCCCCCATGACTCCCCGCTGACTGATCCCGCCGTTCGAGGTCCGCGAACCGGCCGCTCCCTCACCGCCGATGACCGTGCCTCGCGGCACCTTGGGACCCGACTTCGCGGTCGCGCCGGTCGAGGTGGGCCTTCCCCCTACGACGCCGCCGTTGCTCCGGCCCGCGCCCCTCGGCCCCAGGCCTTGGCGGCCGGCCGACGTGCCGCCCGGCTTGGGCGTGCCTCCGGTGACTCCGGACGTCGGACGGCCACCCGGCATGCCGCCCTTGACCCCCGGCTGGCCGGTCGCGTTCGGGCGCCCCATCGGGTTCGTGCCGCCCTGCCCCAGCCCCCGAGCCGTCGCCGGTCCTGTGGTTCCGGGTCGTCCCTGTGCGGTCGCCGGATTCCTCGGCACGCCGGTCGTTCCGAGCGCCCGTCCCACAGGACCCTTTCCCAGGGGATTCGGAACACCCTGGGCGTACGAAGGGAGCGGGACTCCTTGCGGACCGACTGTCGGCGTCACGGTCGGGTTGGCGGTGCTTGTCACAGAGGGCGTCGACGTGTGCTGAGGAAGCGTATCGACGCTGTCGATCTGCGTGCCGACAGGAACGACCGGCCGGTCGATGGCGATCACGGGATCGTCCGTCTTCGGAGGTACATTGCCGATGTCGGGGCGAACGTGCTCCACGACCGAGTGCTCACGCCCCGCGGTCTCCACTTCCGACCTGTGCAGGGCAGCGGTCGGTTCGGTGACGCTGTGGCCCTGGGACGGGGATTCAAGGTCGTACTTGGGATTCGGCATGCCCACGTTGGGCATGGCCTCGAACGTCGGCGGCGTCAGCCCGTGCAGTTGCTCTCCGGACACCGAGTAGAACGACGCCAACCGGTTCATCTGGTTGATCGCCTCTTGACGGTGGCCCTCGGTCTTGACTGCTGCGGCGTAGTCCTTGTTGCCGTCGACCCGCGCGACGACGGGAATATCGTCGACCGTCTTCGGGGCCAGCCGGGTGTCCCGGGGCGGCATCGCGCTGCGCACGGACGCGAGGCCGGTTGCGGCCGCGGTGATCTGGACTCCTGCCTGGTCCGCGTAGGTGGCAAGCGCCTCGGTGTGCGTGACGAGCTTCAGACCCCAGTCCTGGAAGGCCCGGCCGGCCTCACCCTGCCAGTCGTCCTCGGCCGGCTTCAGATGCCCTCTGAGCTCGGCCGCGGCCGCGTTGATGGCATCACTGGCCTTCCACAGCGCCTCGCCGGCATTCTCGAGGTCGGCCGGCTTCGCGTCCGCGATGAGGTCGATCATGTCGTTGAGCTTGTGACCTTCGAAGTTCGTGGCCTTACCGAACTGGAAGAACCGCACACGGCTGAATCCGAAGGCGTCGTGCATCAGCTCCGACATCTGCGACGTCACGTCGGTGGCTCCGACCTGAGCGTCCACCTTCTGCTGGTCGGTCAGGGGCGGCGGCTTCTTCTCGTCCCCAGCCATTACTTGAACCCCTTCGTGGACTTCTTCGCGTCGCTGTGCTCCTGCGCGGGCCGGCCGGACTTCTTCTGCTCCGCCGCGTCGTGTTCGCGGTCGATCCTGACCTGGATCGCCCAGTAACGGCGCCGCTGGTCCTCTTCGAGGTTGTCGTAGCCGATCTCTGCGCCGTGTGCGGCGATGCCGATGGCTTCGATCTGCAGACTCAGCATCTTGGAGAGGTGGGTGATCTGCTGGTGCACGTGGTCGTACTGGGCGTGCAGGCCGTCGGCCTCGTGAAACTCACCCACGCCGCTCAGGGCGTTCCGGGGGATCTGGTGCCCGCCCACCTTGGCCGCACTGCCGGCGGACCCCTCGAACTCCGCCAGGAGCTTGTCCACGCGCTGCTTGAACGACTTGAGGAACCCCGCGCTGACCTTCAGGTCCGCAGCGGCCGCAGCGGAAACTCCACCCATCGCCATGTCCGCAGGAAGCATGACGTGTCCCCTTCCCCGTTCCCCGTCACTCCATCAGCCCGCGCCCTGGGCACGGTGGCGCGAGGGTCCCTCATCGCGCCTTTACCACTGTAGTCACCCTGTACAACCGAACCAACTGACCTATGTGTTAAGTCAGTTACGAAACGCTCTTCCCGTATCGCGCTTTCGGGTGCAATCTTCTCATCTCGCCGACGCGCGCCCGATGCCCGGTCGAAGGCCGTGACGCTCACGCCCAGGCACTGCCCTCACGGGGGCCCGGTGCACTCTCCGGCAGGAGATCGCTCCTCCACGAAATCTTCACCATCGTGACTACGGGACCGCGACTACGGGGAAGGCAGAGGAAGCGCGTTCAACAATTCAGCCCGATTTCACTTCGCAGGGCGAAGACGTCTTCAGCGCCTCCGTGTATTCCGTGATCAAGTCCTTCAGCGCCGATTCATCCTTGCGTCCTGGTTCGAAGACCCTGATGACCGTGGAGATGTCCTCCTTGACCACATCGGGGGCGGTGCACTGGGTGATCGATACGGCTGCGGCGTCCGTGTACGCGATCGTGCGGGCCGCCGCGGACTTGGGGTCGTGGGCGGAGAGTTGGTCCACGGCGATGTCGCGCGCCGCTGTGCCCGGTTCGCGTCGCTCGCGTTCGACGGACAGCACGACCTTCTTGTCCACGGCGACCTCGCAGGTCGTGATGGCGTCCGGGACAGGAGTGTCCGGCTCGACCGACACCCGCTTACCGGGCGGCAGCAACGGCGCCAGCGTCGCCGTCTTGATGTGAATGCCGCACAGCGACGACGGCACGGTGTACTCGCGCTCGGCCGAGTCGCCGCATCCTGCTGCCGTCGCCACCATCACGGCGGTGGCAGCGGCCAGAGGCAGGAGCCGCACGCCGCGAGCCGGCCTCAGTGGTGGCTTTCCGTGTAGTTCCACTGCGCTCCGGATGGCTCTTAGTGGTGCCGTTGGGGTGCACGCACCCGACGCGACAGATGTGTCGCAGGCGTGGGGCGTGGGGCCCACTTGGATGTGCCGAGGTGACGATCACTTCGCTGATCTGGGGTTTTTGCGCTGGTTGGCATTGAAGCGCGCTTTCTTCTGACGATTCCCGCACGTGTTCATGTCGCACCATTTACGGGTGCGGCTTTGGCTGGTGTCGAAGAAGGCGGCTTGGCAGGTTGGCGATGCGCACAAGGCCAATTTTCCGTCTCGTTCGCCTGCGATGATGCTGATCGCGTCGGCGGCGATCACGCTGAGGGCATCTTCCACGCAGGATGCCGAACTGAGCCGCCATTGCCGCTCACCCTCGGGCGTCAGGATCGCCGCGGCCCGCCCCTGAGCGCTGCAGTCGTTGATGACCTGGACAGCAGAAGCGGGGAGAGCCTCCTGGGCCGCGGCCGCTGTCGCGGCGGCGTGAATCGACTCCCTCAGTTCCCGAGCGAGGTCGAGCTGGGCACTGGTGCAGGAGTCCACGGCGAGGCCGTTCACTGCCAGCCAGTCGATGAGGCGGTGCGGCGTGGGAATGCGCTCCACAGCGTTGCCATGACGCTCCGACAGAGTCCCCGTGAAGCTGGTCGCCAGCACGGTACCGAGGCGGAAGTCAGGGAACCCAGCAGGCATGGAACCACCTTAGCCGGTTGCACGCCGGCATGTAGGCGCGGTAGAACCGCCTTAGCCGGTTCGCCGTAGCTCGCAGCCGGTTCCGCGACGGCCAGGAGGTCTCATGCCCCGTCCGACCAACGACGTGCAAGCATTTGAAACCCACGCAACTGACGCCGACCTCGACGATCTGCGCGCGCGACTGGCCGCGGCGCGGCTACCGGAGGCCGAGACGGTCCATCGCGCAGCGCCCGGCCCTCGCCGATGGGAGCAGGGCGTTCCGCTCGCCGACCTCGTCGATGTCGTGAACTACTGGCGCACCGGGTACAACTGGCGCTCGTTCGAAGAGCACCTTGACCAGATCGGCCAGTTCCGCACGACCATTGACGGTCTGGGAATCCACTTCCTGCACCGCCGATCCGCGCGCGCAGATGCCACTCCTCTGGTCTTGACGCACGGCTGGCCCGGCAGCATTGCCGAGTTCACCGATGTAGTGGACGAGTTGGCAGATCCGAAAGATGCAGACGCTCCGGCGTTCCACGTCGTGGTCCCGTCGCTACCAGGCTTCGGCTACAGCGACAAGCCGGCCACCACGGGGTGGGGGACCGAAAAGATCGCGGCCGCATGGGTGGAACTGATGGGAAGGCTCGGCTACAGCAAGTTCGTAGCCCACGGCGGCGACTGGGGAGGCAATATCACCACGGTTCTCGGCGGCAGGTTCCCGGCGCACGTTCTCGGCATCCACACATTGTTCGCGGAGGCGCCGCCCGGGTTGACAACGGACGGGCTGACGGCGGTCGAGCGCAAGTGGACCGAGGAAACCCACGATTTCTGGCGCCACCGCGCGGCGTACGCGAAGCAGCAGGCGACCCGTCCGCAGACCATCGGCTACTCGCTCGTCGACTCACCGGTCGGGCTTCTTGCCTGGATCCTTGACAAGTTCGCCGAGTGGTCAGACACCGAAGACAGCCCGTTCGAGAGGATTTCCAGAGACCGCATTCTTGACGACGTCACCCTGTATTGGCTGACGCGGACCGGCGCATCGGCAGCCCGCATTTACTACGAAAGCCACAACTCGCTCGATCCCGAACTTCGGGTCGACGTCCCGTCAGCAATCACTATGTATCCCCGCGACATCGAGAAGAGTCCGCGCCCCTGGGCACAGGAGCGGTACCGGCAGATCGTCCGATGGGGGTCGCCCGAAATCGGGGGCCATTTCCCGTCACTGGAGGTTCCCGAGTATTTCGTCAAAGATCTACAAGAGGGCCTCGCGGCAGTGCTGGCCGCTCATCGGTGAACGCGAGCGCCGAGCCCCTTGTGGAAATTTCTCCTCGCGAGAGGCGCGGTGGAGTCGAAAGGGTCAGCTGTCAGCTCGCAGCCGGGGACGGCTTTTCGTCGGCCTTGATGTCGAAGTTGACGTTGTCTCCGTCGACCGAGGAAACCTTGACCGTAACGCCCAGCGTGCTGCCGTCACTCGCCGTCAGCGTGCAGCGGCCGGTGTTGCCGACCTTCCCGACGAGGTCCTCGGGACACATGACGTCCGGCTTCGGCTGGCCCGTGGTGGCGGCGAGCTTTTCGGCGACCGTATCGGCCAGCTTGCCCTTGGACACCTTCGGGTCGGATTTCCCCACACTCACCGACCCCGAGCAGCCGACGAGGAGCGCACCGGCGGCTACGGCCGACAGGGCCCACGTTGCGGCGGAGAGACGGGACTTAATCATGGGGAAATCCGTTCCGGTGATCGGGGAAACAGGTAACAGAGGGCCGGAAGGGCGGGCCGCCCCCTCGGCGCGCCCAGCATATGGCGCACAGGAGACGCCCACTTAGGGCGTTTCCGCGGAATTCGGGCACATCGCAACGCTCTGCGGAGTCTTCACCTCACCCGCAATCAATCTTCACGCCCGCGATCACGGGTTACGGCCACGATCTCGGCCTCGGTTCACAGAAGCACACTTCTTCCGCAATAATCTCGACCCATGGAACAGCTGGTTGAGATCCTGGTGAAGGTCCTCTTGCTCGCGTTCGTTGCGGGAATGTTCACGCTCGTTATCAGGGCGTTCATACGCAACAGTCGAGAGGTCGACCGGATCAATAAAGGTTGGGCGGACCTCGAAGGGGTCGCCGCCACGCGTGGCTGGACCTATGAGCGGCGCTCGCCCGGACGGGCCACCGAGTATTGCGGCGTGGGCCCGATGCCGGGCAAGGGCTCGAACCTCTCCGCTTGGCACTACATCACAGGGGAGTTCCGCGGCCGCGCCTTCAAGTGCTTCGAGTACCGCTACACGGATCCCCTGTCCCCCACCACTCAAGGCGGGAACAGGAAGCTCACGTACGAGTCGGTGTTCCTCGTCTCGGCGCCCGGCCAGGGGGCCTACATGCATATGGAGCCGCCGAGCAAGCTGGACAGGGTGCTGGGGCGAGGGCCCAGGAAGCTGCTCGATGTTCCGGAATTCGACAAGAAGTTCCGAGTCGACAGGCATGACGAGGCTTTCGTCCGGAACGCCCTTACTGATGACGTGAGGGCCTTCTTCCTCTCGGATCAGCGTGCCGAGAAGAACCCGCTTCGAGTGCGCGACGACGAACTGTTCACGTGGTACACCGGCACCATGACTCCGCAAGACCTCGAGGACCGGTTGAACTACCTGTGCGACGTTGTGGAACGAATTCCCGCTGAGGCGTGGACAGCCGCCTGAGACAAAGCAAAGCGCCCTTTGGCCCGGATCAGGAATGCACCGGGCCAAGGGGCGCTTTTGCGTGTGCCGACGGCATGATCCAGACGAGAGGCCCTAGTTGGCCCCGCCGGCGGAGTCATCGGCCTGCCGCACCGTTCGCAGGAGGCAGGTACTGACGCCTCAGCACGTGCCTTCCTGCGATGTCACCGTCAGGCGGTACGCGCGTTCGGTGAGCGTTCCCTCGCCGCCGTCGATGCCCGGTGGCGTGTAGTCGTCCTTCGCGCGCCGGGTGCGTTCGACGTGCGTGCAGAAGGCCGCGTCCGCGCCGTCCGCCTGCACCGTGAAGTACGCGTCGGTGTCAGTGTTCGTGTCGGCCGGTCCGGCGTCCACGCCTGACTGGGGTGCTCCCCCGCCGCCGTGCTGGATCACCTTGTCCTCGAGCAGGGACTCGTAGTCGTCGAAGTAGGCGGAGTCGGTGGTGAGTCCGTCGTCTCGGTACATCCAGCCGTCCAGGTCGTCCGTGGCCTGGCTTACCGCGCTGGTCAGTTCATCGTCGCTCCAGCCCGAGTCGGCGGAGACCCTCAGCAGGCTGAACCCCTCGAACACCATGACGCAGGCCAGGACGAGGAAGATCACGCGGCCCACGACGAACGCGGCGTCGGGGAGGTCGGGCGCGGACGGGTCGAGGCTGTGGCGCCAGCCGCGTACGCGGTCCGCCTTGACGCAGGCGGCCACCAACAGCAGGGCGGCGATGCCGAAGCTGAGCGCGACCATCGCGCTCACGCCCCGCCCGCTCTCCTCCGGCCCCGCCGCCGCGCGTCCCGTACCGCGACGGCCGCCCCGCCCAGGCCCGCCACCAGCACCGCTGTGCCGACGACCGTGTACGTCGCCAGGCGGGTGTTGCGCTGTTCCGCTGTTTCGCCGAAGTGGATTTTCGCCGCCGTAGGAGCCTCCGCCCGGGTGACCCCCTCCTCGGGGGACGGGGACTCTATCGGGTGATCCGGGTCGTCCGTGACAGCGCCGACGGGGTCGACGACGCCCCAGCCGACCAGGCGGTCGTGGCCCGCGGTCGAGCGTTCCGCGGTCTGTTCGATCTGGGCGACGACCTCGGCCGCCGTCCAGTCGGGGTGCTTCGCCTTGACTAGGGCCGCCACTCCGGCCACGTACGGGGCGGAGAAACTGGTGCCGTTGTCGGAACAGTGGCCACCGCCGGGAACCGTGGAGACCATGTCCACGCCCGGCGCCGCCACACCCACGAAATCGCCCTGCTGGGAGAACGCGGCGCGTTCGTTGTTACGGTCCGAGGCCGCGACAGCCAGGACGCCGGAGAACGAGGCCGGGTAGGTTTTCTGCACCTTGCCGTCCAGGCCGTCGTTGCCGGCCGAGGCGACGACCACGATCTTGGCGGCCAGCGCCTCGTTGACCGCGTCCTCCAACCCCTTGTCGGGCCTGACCGCGTTCGCCGTGTCCTGCGAGATGTTGATGACCTGGGCGCCCACCGACTTGGCGTACCGGATGGACCGCGCCAGGCTCTCGGCCGTGCCGTGGCCCTCCGCGTCGTTCTGCTGGATCGGGATGATCGTGGCCTCGGGCGCCAGGCCCACGAAGCCGGTGTTTTTGGCCGGACGCGCGGCGATGATGCCCGCGACGCGCGTGCCGTGGCCGACGGTGTCGGTGGTGCCGTGTTCGTTGCCGCGCGCGATCTTGTTGCCGTCGGCGTCCTTGAGGTTCGGGGGCATCTCGTTCTTGCCCTTGGACGTGTCCACGGCATGGGTGAGCTGCGGGTTCTTGACGTCCACGCCCGTGTCGATGACGGCGACCTTGACGCCCTTGCCCTTGGTCTCGCTCCACAGGTCGTCGAGCAGGACGCGCTGGAGCGACCAGGGGCGGCCCTCGAACTTCGGATTCTTCGGGCCGAAGGTGCACTGTTCGCCGTCGGCGACGGCGGGCCCGGCGGGCAGGAGTGCGGTGGTCGTCACGGTCACGGTGAGCGCGGCGAGCAGTGCCGCCCTGCGCGTCCACGTGGCTGCGGATTCCCGGGATGCGTACGTCATCGTGTCCCCCGGTCCTAGGAGCCCTGCGGCTGGCGGGCCGCTGTGCTGGACAGGCGCGGGCCCGTGGGCAGGAACTGCGACCAGGCGTACGGGATCGGAGTCGGGTCGACCTTGTCGTAGCCGAGGCTGGTCTGCGCCAGCTTGGCCTCCTGGCGCAGCGCTTCGCGCTGCTTCTTCGTGGTGCCGATGCCCGCGTCGTCGGCGCCGCTGTCGCTGTTGGACTGCATCGCGTAGCGAAGGCCCGTGTCGGTGACGAGGAACACGGGGCCCACCTTGGTCGCGGTACCCGTGAACTGACGGTAGAGCTGGCCCGATCCGGCGGTGACGTAGGCGCTGGAGGAGCCGACGGGCAGGGGCGCGGGGAACTTCGTGCCCGCCCATGTGCTGAGCGTGGTGCGGCCGTTGTCGACCTTGTCCAGGACGTTGCAGACGGTGTTACGACTGCCGGCCGCGCTGGAGGCCTCGTTGACCGGTTCCGGCTTGTACTTCGGCCAGTTGTCGAGTCCGAAGGGCTGACTGGCGACCACGGCGCCGGGGCTCACCTTGGTCGCCTCGCCAGGCTGCCCCAGACGCACCAGATCAGGGCTGCCCAGGAGCAGGTGCGCGGTGAAGTCGGTGACAGGGGCGACCTTGCCCGGCAGGACGACGTAAAACTGGTCCGGCGTCTTGAGGACCATGCCGACCCGGTTCACGGAGTCGTCGAGCGTGCTGTTCGCGTTGGCGGAGTCGCCGGGGTGGCCCTCCAGCTTCGGGAAGGTGATCGGCGCGCCCTTGTGGAGGGTGTCGAGCCAGTCCCTGGAGACGCGCTGCGGCTCCTGGTTCGCGGTGTCGATTTTGAGGGCGGTCAGGAGTTTCTGCTGCCGTTCCTTCGTGGCCTGCACGGCGATGGGGTAGGCAGTGCCGCTCGCGTCGACGACGTACTCCGTCTTGGCCTTGTCCGGGCCGACGACGTACATCAGGTCGCCGCCGTGCAGCTTCGACTCGCGGCCCTCGACCTTCGGCTCGTCCCGCTTCGCGAGGACGAACGCCGCCTTCTGGATGGCGCGGCCGCCGTCGGCCGGGCGCTCGCAGACGACCCAGCGCTTGGCGGACTCCGCCTCGGATTCCGGGGGCAGGCGGTCGGGGGCGTACGGGATGCCGATCGTGGCGCCGTGCGGGATCTTGCCGCTGTCGAGCACGTCCTCGGCCACCGTCACCGGGGGGTTGTCGCTCGGGTCCACGAGAAGCTTGGCCGACGCCATGTTGAGGACGGGGTGCAGCTGCTTCTTGCCGTCCGTCTCCAGGACCACGTACCGCGTCGTCGACTTGCTCGCGACGATCACGTTCTTGTGCAGGTCGTCCCAGTTGGGCGGCGCTGTCGGCTTGAACATCCCCCACGCCCCGAAGACCGCCAGGACGACGACGCCGACGATGACGCCCGGCAGCACCGCACGCAGCGGCTTCGGTGCCTCTTCCTCCGAACCGGAGGGTGAGGGCTGGAGGAAGGACGCGAGCGTACGACGCTTCGCGAAGGTGTAGGCGTTGAGTTCGTCCCGCCGTGATGCCATCTGTGTCCGCTTCTCCCCGTGCAGCACTCGGGGGTACCTGCGTCCCCCGCCCTCCGTTGTCAGACCCGGCCCCTACTATGCCTGTTGCGTGGTTGTGCGTGTGGGACGGGTAGGGTGCTGGGGCCTTCAAAGGCCCTGTACGTCAGGGATTTTCGGGAGAGTTCGGGGGGTTTGGAGTGATGGCTTCCGCAACGCGGACCCGGTCACGGTCGCAATCCCGGTCGCGGTCGAACGGTCGGCCGGGACCGGGAGACGGTGCGCCGGCGGCTCGGTCCGGCGGTGGGGCCGGCTCTGTGGCGGCGCCCGCCGGTCCGGTCTCGCTTCATCTGAAGTCACGTTCCGGACGGGCCGGATCCTTCCGGCTCCAGCAGATGGTGATGATCGAGGTCGCCGCCGCGCTGCTCGTCGGCGCCGCGGTCGTCGACAAGTTGGCGCTGGTGCCCGCCGGTGTCGTCGCCGTGATCCTCGTCCTGTTCGCTCTCGTACGCCGCAGAGGGCGTTCGCTGCCCGAGTGGCTCGGCAGCGTCCTCGCCCTGCGCGGGCGCAAGCGCCGTGCGGCCAGCACGCCGGTCCCGCCCGGCACGGAGCCGGGCCTGGCGCCCGCCGTCGAGTGCGACCCCGCGCTGCGGACGTACAGCTACGTCCGCGGTGACGACCGCGATCAGCGGCCCATCGGCATGGTCGGCGACGGCGGCTTCCTGACCGCCGTGCTCCAGGTCGAGTCGGACGCCACCGCCCTGCGGGCGGAGCGCTCCCGGCGGCCGCTGCCCATAGGGATCGTGCGGGACGCCCTGGATGTCGACGGGATCCAGCTCGAGTCGGCGCAGATCGTGCTGCACACGCAGCCCGCGCCCGCGCTGCACCTGCCGCAGCAGTCCGTGGCGGTGAGCAACTACGCGCCGCTGCAGGCCCAGACCGGCTCCCCCGCCGTCCGCATCACGTGGATCGCCCTGAAGCTCGACCCGGAGCTTTGCCCGGAGGCCGTGGCCGCGCGCGGCGGCGGCACCGTGGGAGCGCAGAAGTGCGTGGCCCGCGCGGCGCAGCATCTGGCGAGCCGGCTGACCGGCGCGGGCTTCCGCGCCAGTGTGCTGACGGAGGAGGAGCTCACGGCCGCCGTCGCCACGTCGGCGTGCGCCAACCCGATGGTGACGGCGCAGGCCGGGCGGAGCGAGCTGCCGCAGCGCAGGACCGAGGAGTCCAGCCGGAGCTGGCGCTGCGACAACCGCAGGCACACCACGTACTGGGTGCGGCGCTGGCCCCAGCTCGGCGGATCCGGGCCCGCTCTGCACCAGTTGGTCGCGCTTTTGACCACGGTGCCCGCGCTGGCCACGACGTTCAGTCTGACGCTGTCCCGCGGTGACCAGCGGGACATCCAGCTCTGCGGGCACATGCGGATCACAGGACGCAGCGAGAGCGAACTGACCACGGCCCGGCGGTCCCTGGAGACGGCGGCCCGGCAGGCCAAGACGGGTCTCGTCCGGCTCGACCGCGAACAACTGCCCGGTGTTCTCGCCACGTTGCCCCTCGGAGGTGCGCGCTGATGGCCATGACGTCATCTCCCCCGGCCGGGGCAGGATCCTGGGACGGAAATTCCTGGAACGGGAACGGCAACGCAGGCGCGCCTCCCGCGCCGGCCGCCGGTGACCGCCCCCGTACCGGGTTCGGGCTCATCGGGCCGCGGCACCAGCGCCACACGCTCTCCGTCGAGCAGATGGACACGCTCGCGCTGCCCATCGGGGACGACGGTGTCGTCGTCGGCGTGGATGCCGACGGCCAGCCCGCCGTACTCGGGGTGAACCGGCCGACGCCGTACGACATGGTGCTCATCGGCGGTCTGTGGACGGCTCAGGTGCTCGCGCTGCGGGCCGCGGCGACCGGCGCGCGGGTCGCGGTGGAGACCGGGCGGGCGCAGGCCTGGGCCCAGTTGGTGCAGGCGGTCGGTGGCGGCCAGTCCGGGATGACGGTGCACGACGTCGGGCGGGTGCCGCCGCAGGGCGCGTCCGCCGGTGGTCCGGTGCTCGTGGTGCGGGACTGCGGGATGCGGCCGCCGCGCGGGCGGGTGGCGTCGGCGCCGTGGCAGTCCGTGCTGACGCTGCTGCCCTATCTGAGCCCGGTGGCGCCCCGGTTGATGCGGCAGGCGCGGCTCGTCGGGGTCCAGCGGGTTTCGCCGGACGAGGCGGCGGAGATCGGTCGCGTCATCGGACTGCCTCGCGGCGAGTGGGAGTCCCTTCCGACGCTCGCGGACGGCGTCACTCTGTGGTGCACCGACCGCGACCGGCAGTACGTGATGACCCGGGCGACGGACGCCGAGACCGGATTGTTGGGTAACGCACGCCGGATGGACTGAGGCCGGCCCGGAGCCCGCCGCGGAGCGTCCAAGCGATCGAACTCGTTCCCCTTTGCGGCCTATTCGGGCAGTTTGCGCGTGGCGGACTGAGGGGTGTTCGTCACTTCCGTATCGCTTGGGCATCACTTGTTGGCCCGATGTGACCTACCGGATGGCGCCGGGGGGCGGACGGGCCTGCCGTGCTCGTGGTTTTGGTGATTAGGCTGGGACAAGGACGCGCGCGAAACCCACGACCGGCTCGTACGCGTCCCAGGGGAAGAGCGCGGCGGATCGGACGACAGGAACGGTCGCCCCTCACCACGGCACGAGGGTGCTCGACCACACCAGGAGGCATTGTGAACAGCGATCGGGACGAGATCCGCGGGGGCTGGGACACACCCGTCGATGATCACTCCGACGCGGAGTCCGCCACTGAGACGACGGGCGAGTTCACCATCGACTACGCCCCACCGGCCTGGTACACGCAGAACGCGTCGTCCGGCACGGGCGAGACCCCTTCGGCCGCACCCGTCACGCCTCCTCCGCCGGTGCCTCCGGCCCCCGTTCCCACGCCCGCTCCCGCGCCGGTGACGCCTCCGGCGCCGCCCGCGCCCTACACGCCGTACACGCCCACCGCTTCGGCCCCTGAGCCGGACGCGGGTTCCGGGAACGGTGACCTGGAGAGCGGCGCGACGATGCGGTTCTCCGCTGCCGCGCTGAAGCGGGAGTTCGCCGAGCTGGCCGCGCAGAAGGCCGACCCGGCGACGGAGGAGCAGGGCGCTGACGCGGAGTCCACCGACGCGCAGCCGGACGCCGGGGCCAGTGGCTCGAGTAACTCCGGTGACTCCGGAGATTTCCCTGTGGCCGCCGCTGCCGGGCCCTCCGGGGACGACGAGGTGGCCGGCGCCGCCGGGGACGGCACGACGCCGGACTCCCCCGAGCAAGGCCGCGCAGACACTGACGCCGACACAGGCACCGGCACCCGTACCGGTCACGCCTCGGCCGACGGCACCGACTCCGATGCCGCTTCTGATGACGCGTCCGAGGCGGAGGGCTCGCCAGGATCAGACGGATCAGAAGGATCGGACGCCTCGGACAACACCGCCGAGGCCGCCACGACGGACGCACCGACGGCCACCGCAGCAGGCGCTGCAGGCGCGGACACCGCCACCGGCACCGCCGCCGGCGCGGACGCGGCTGCCCCCGCCGCCTGGGCCCCGCCGCCCGTGCCGCAGGACGGCATCCCGCCGCTGCCCCCGGCGTTCCAGCCCGCCGCCCCCACATCGGCCCCGCAGTGGCCCGCGGATCAGCAGCCGCAGCCCGGCACGCCGGTTCCGGCCCAGGGCGCGCCCGCCCCGCCGGCCTGGCCCGCGCAGAACACCCCGCCCGCGCCGCAGGGTGGTTACGGCTTCCCGCAGCAGCCCCAGCCCGGCACGCCCAACCCGCCCGCGCCGCAGGGTGGTTACGGCTTCCCGCAGCAGCCCCAGCCTCAGCCCGGCACGCCCAACCAGCCCGCCCCGCAAGGCGGTTACGGCTTCCCGCAGCAGCCCGCGCCCCCGGCACCGCAGCAGCAGGGCTACGGCTTCCCGCAGCAGACCCCGCCCGCACCCCCCGCACCGAACCAGCCCGCGCCGCAGGGCGGCTACGGCTTCCCGCAGCAGCCCCAGCCTCAGCCCGGCACGCCCAACCAGCCCGCCCCGCAAGGCGGTTACGGCTTCCCGCAGCAGCCGGCCCCCGGCGACCCGCAGCAGCCCCAGCCCGGCGCCGGCTACGGGTTCCCGCAGCCGCAGCCCGGCGCGCCCGCTCAGGGGCACCCGGCCGCGCCCGCCCCGCACCTCCCGGGGCAGCAGCACCCCCAGCAGCCGCCCGCACCGCAGAGCCCGCAGCAGCCCGGCCCTCAGCCTCCCGTCGCACAGCAGCCGCACCCGCAGCCGCCCGCGCCGCAGGCCCAGGCCCCGGCCCCGCACCCCGAAGGCCACCCTGGCCAGCAGGCCCAGGGTCAGAATCAGGGTCAGCCCGGACAGTTCCAGGGCCAGCCCGGTCAGCCGTTCCCGGGGCAGGCGCCGCCCGCCGACCCCCGTGCCGGTGGTGCCTGGCCGCAGCCCATTCAGCACGACCAGCGCACGCCCACGAACGTCGGCGGTGCGCCGCTCGGCTACACGGCGGCCGTGGAGCTGTCGGCCGACCGGCTGCTCAACAACAAGAGGCAGAAGGCGAAGAGCACCCGCCCCGGCGGCGGCAACTCGCGCTTCAAGCTCGGGGGCAAGAAGGAGGAGGCCGAGCGGCAGCGGAAGCTGGACCTGATCCGCACGCCGGTCCTGTCCTGCTACCGGATCGCCGTCATCAGCCTCAAGGGCGGCGTGGGCAAGACGACCACGACGACGGCGCTCGGTTCGACGCTCGCCACGGAGCGCCAGGACAAGATCCTCGCGATCGACGCCAACCCGGACGCCGGCACCCTCGGCCGCCGCGTGCGCCGTGAGACCGGGGCGACCATTCGCGACCTGGTGCAGGCGATCCCGCACCTCAACTCGTACATGGACATCCGCCGGTTCACCTCGCAGGCGCCGTCCGGCCTGGAGATCATCGCGAACGACGTGGACCCGGCGGTCTCGACGACGTTCAACGACACGGACTACCGCAGCGCGATCGACGTGCTCGGCAAGCAGTACCCGATCATCCTGACCGACTCCGGTACCGGTCTGCTGTACTCCGCGATGCGCGGCGTCCTCGACCTCGCCGACCAGTTGATCATCATCTCGACGCCGTCCGTGGACGGTGCGAGCAGTGCCAGTACGACGCTCGACTGGCTGTCTGCGCACGGGTACGCGGATCTGGTGTCGCGTTCCATCACGGTCATCTCCGGAGTCCGCGAGACCGGCAAGATGATCAAGGTGGACGACATCGTGTCGCACTTCGAGACGCGGTGCCGCGGCGTCGTGGTGGTGCCGTTCGACGAGCACCTGGCGGCCGGCGCCGAGGTCGACCTCGACATGATGCGACCCAGGGTGCGCGAGGCGTACTTCAACCTCTCGGCGATGGTCGCGGAGGACTTCCCGCGGGCCCAGCAGCAGCAGGGCCTGTGGACGTCGGACGGCAACCCCCCGCCCACCATGGCTCCTCCGGTGCCGGGCCACCAGCAGCAGCCTTACCCCGCGCAGCAGCCCTACCCGGGCCAGCCGTACCCGGGTCAGCCGGGCGCGCCCCAGCCGCCCGCGCCGGGTCAACAGCCCGCTCCGGGGCAGCAGTTCCCGGGTCAGCCCTACCCCGGCCAGCCGTATCCGCAGCAGCCCGGCCAGGCCCAGGCCGGAGCACCCGGCCAGCAGCCCCAGCAAGCGGGTCAGCCGAGTCAGCCCGGCCCCCCGCAGATGTGGCAGCAGCAGCCCCCGGCGCAGGGCCACCCTCCGGCTCAGCCGGGCCAGCCCGCGCCGGGTCAGCCGCCCACCCCCGGCCAGGCCGCCCCTGGCCAGCCCGGCCAGCCCCTCCCCCCGTACGCCACACAGCCCCAGCCGCCTCAGCAGTAACAACGCCGAATTCCGGCCCTCCAGGGCATGGGAAAGGCCCGCACCGACACCACGGTGCGGGCCTTTCCCGTGCCTGCCGAAAAGCCCTCAAACATCCACCAGGCACCCATTGTTGTGCGGTACGGGCATCACGCCCTGGCCTGCCAAGCGTCAGAGGTCTCGACCAATGTGCGTGAAATGCAGGTCAACTCGTTATTTCCGCAGGCCACATGGGGTTCATGTGCCGTTGACGTGCGCAGACCGCCGCTGATAGACACACACATCAACCAGCTGGCGTCCCATGATCAACCTGCCACTCCTGCGCGAGCAACGACGCGAGGTCACCGACCCATGGACACAAAAGATCAGCCCAAGAGAGCACACGCTCCGCTCTTCTCCCGTTCCCCACGGCGCGCGCCCCGCCGGACCCTGCGGGTCCTCCTGGCGGCCGGCGCCGTGGCGTTCACCCTGACGGCCGGCCTCGCCACGCCGCTCAACCCCGCACCCCAAGAGGCCAAGGCGGCCGACGGCGGCAAGAAGGTCCTCACCGTCGCCCTCGCCCAGAGCGTCGACTCGCTGAGCCCGTTCCTCGCCCAGCGACTGGTCAGTACGAGCATCCACCGGATGATGTACGAGTACCTGACCAACTATGACCCCAAGGACAACCACGCCGTCCCGGGCTTCGCCACCGACTGGAAGCCGTCCGCGGACAAGCTCACCTGGACCTACACCATCAGGTCCGACTCGAAGTGGTCCGACGGCGAGCAGGCCACCGCCGCCGACGCCGCCTTCACCTTCAACAAGATCATGACGGACGAGGGCGCCGCGACCGCGAACGGCAGCTTCGTCTCCAACTTCAGGAAGGTCACCGCTCCCAGCCCCACCAAGCTGGTCATCGAGCTGAAGAAGCCTCAGGCCACGATGGCCGCGCTCGACGTCCCGATCGTGCCCGAGCACATCTGGAAGAACGTCAAGGACTTCTCGAAGTTCAACAACGACAAGACCTTCCCCGTAGTCGGCAACGGCCCGTTCGTGCTGACCGACTACAAGGTCGACCAGTACGTGAAGCTGAAGGCCAACAAGAACTTCTGGCGCGGCGCGCCCAAGTTCGACGAGGTCGTCTTCAAGACGTACAAGGACCAGGACGCCGCGGTCGCCGCCCTGCGCAAGGGCGAGGTCTCCTTCGTGGCCGGCTCCCCCGCCCTGACGCCGGCTCAGGCCGCGTCGCTCAAGGGCGAGCAGAACATCAAGGTCAACGAGGGCCCCGGACGCCGCTTCTTCGCGCTCGCCACCAACCCGGGCGCGCAGACCAAGGACCACAAGAAGTTCGGCAACGGCAACAAGGCCCTGCTGGACCAGAAGGTGCGCCAGGCGCTGTTCCTGTCGATCGACCGCAAGACGATCGTCGACAAGGTCTTCCAGGGCCACGCCGTCGAGGGCGAGGGCTACATCCCGCCGCGGTTCGGCGACTACTTCTGGAAGCCGTCCGGCAGCCAGGCCCTCGGGTACGACCCCGACAAGGCGGGCAAGCTGCTCGACGAGGCCGGCTACAAGATGAAGGGCAGCGAGCGCGTCGGCAAGGACGGCAAGCCGCTCAACTTCCGCATCCTGTGCCACGCCACCGACCCGAACGACAAGGCGATCGGCAAGTACCTCAAGGAGTGGTGGGGCAAGCTCGGCATCGGCCTGAAGGTCGACTGCCTCGACGACGTCTCGGTGCCCTGGTACGCCGGCGAGTACGACCTCGCGTTCGACGGCTGGTCGGTCAACCCCGACCCCGACTTCGTCCTCGGCATCCACACCTGCGCCGCGCTGCCCGTCAAGGCCAAGGAGAGCGCCCAGACGGACAACTTCATCTGCGACAAGACGTACGACGACCTGTACAAGAAGCAGCTCGCCGAGTACGACCCGGCCAAGCGCGCGGACATCGTCAAGCAGATGGAGTCCTGGCTGTACGACTCCGGGTACATGAACGTCATCGCGTACCCGAACGCCGTCGAGGCGTACCGCACCGACCAGATCAAGTCGATCCAGACGATGCCCACCGCGGCCGGCAACATCTACGGCCAGGACGGGTACTGGAGCTGGTGGTCGGCCGTTCCGGCGGACGGCACGAGCGACTCGAAGGGCGGAGGCGGCGGCGGTTCCGGCTCGACCGGCGTGATCATCGGTATCGTCGCGGCCGTCGTCATCCTCGGCGGCGGCGGGCTGTTCCTCGCGCGGCGCCGCCGCACCTCGGCGGACGACCGCGAGTAGCAGCACCGGACAGAGAGAACGCGTCACGTCCGTCCGCAGGCGTCGCAAGTACCGCACGAGTAACGAGAGTTCCACATGACAGCAGAGAGCACTCCGGCGCTCGTGCAGAGTGCGGACACCGACGGCCCGGCGCAAGCCGGGCCGTCGGCGGCCCGCGGTCCACGGGCGCGCAACACCAAGGCCTATCTCCAGTACGTGGCGGGCAAGATCGCGGGGGCGATCGTGTCGCTGTTCGCGGTCCTGGTCACCAGCTTCTTCCTGTTCCGCCTGATCCCGAGCGATCCGGTGAAACAGATGACCGGCGGCCGCCGCGTCTCGGCGCAGCAGCTCGAAGCGCTCCGCCACCAGTTCGGCCTCGACCTGCCGATGTGGCAGCAGTTCACCAACTACATCGGTGACGCGCTGACCGGCGACTTCGGCACGTCGTACCAGTTCCACGCCCCGGTCATCGACAAGATCACCGAGGCGCTCCCGGCGACGCTGCTCCTGACCGGTACGGCGTACGTCCTCTACACCGCGCTCGGCATCTGGCTGGGCACGCGCACCGCCTGGCGCAACGGATCGCGCAGCGACCGCTTCAACACCGCGTTCGCCCTCACGCTCTACTCGATCCCGTCGTTCTGGCTGGGTCTGCTCCTCATCATCGTCTTCTCGGTGGGGCTCGGCCCGATCCCGGGCCTGTTCCCGACGGGCGGTCTGGAGTCGGGCGGCGAGAGCGGGTTCGCGTACGTCCTGGACGTCGCGCACCATCTGGTACTGCCGGTGGTCACGCTGGTGGCGGTCGGCTATGCGCAGACGCTTCTCGTGATGCGCTCCTCGCTGCTCGACGAGATGGGCAGCGACTACCTGACGACAGCGCGCGCGAAGGGCCTGCGCGACGACGTCGTACGCCGCAAGCACGCCGTCCCGAACGCGATGCTGCCCACGTTCACGCTGATGTTCGTGAACCTCGGGCACGTCGTGGCCGGGCAGATCCTCGTCGAGACGGTCTTCTCCTGGCCCGGTCTCGGCGGCTTGTTCTACTCGGCGCTCAGCGTGCCCGACCTGCCGCTCGTCCAAGGGCTGTTCTTCGTCTTCGCCACCGCGGTGATCCTGGCGAACACCCTCGCCGACGTGCTGTATCCGCTGCTCGATCCCCGGGTGGGCCGATGACTGCCGACATGAACACCGACCTCGACACCGCGCAGCTCCCGCCGCCGGCCGAGAAGAGCGCGCGGGCCCTGGCACGCGCCCGCAAGCGCCGTTCCGCCGCCCGTTTCTGGCGTGAGTACCGCGCCCACCGAAGCGGGCTGTGGGGTCTCGCCGGGCTGATCCTCATCGCGCTCATCGCGATCTGCGCGCCGCTGCTCGTCGGCGCGGACTCGCAGAGCGTCACCGACGCTCCCGGCGGCGCACTCGAGGCGCCCAGCGGTGAATTCCCGCTCGGCACCGACCAGTTCGGCCGCAGCGTGCTCGCCCTCCTGGTGTGGGGCGCGCGCGTGTCCCTCACCGTGGGTCTGCTGGCCGCGTTCCTGTGCGTGGCGATCGGCACGGTCGTCGGCATCGTCGCCGGTCACTTCCGTGGCTGGTACTCGACGGTCCTGATGCGGGTCACCGACTGGTTCCTCGTGATGCCGACGCTGGTCCTCGCGATCGCGCTCGCCACCGTGATGTCCCGCTCCATCTGGACGGTCATCCTGGCGATCGGCGTGACGACGTGGCCGACGACGGCCCGGCTGGTCCGCGCCCAGACGCTCGCCGTGGAGTCACGGCCGTACATCGAGCGGTCCCGCGCGCTCGGCGGCGGACACCGGCACATCATGCTGCGCCACGTCCTGCCGAACGTGATGCCGCTCGTCCTAGCGCAGACCACCCTCGTGATCTCCAGCGCGATCCTCACCGAGGCCACGCTCGCCTTCCTCGGCCTCGGCGACCCGACGATCACGTCGTGGGGCGGCATGCTCCAGGACGCGCGCGAGGCGGGCGCGGTCAGCGCGGGCGACTGGTGGTACCTCGCGCCTCCGGGACTCGCCATCGCCCTGGTCGCGCTCGCGTTCACACTGTGCGGCCGCGCCATCGAAGCCGTCCTCAATCCGAAGCTGGGGGTGGCCAGGTGAGCCTTCTCGACGTCAGAAACCTCGAAGTGACGTACGCGGGCGGGGCGCGGGCCGTCCGCGGTGTGAACCTCAGTCTCGACGCGGGCCAGAAGCTCGGCATCGCCGGCGAGTCCGGCTGCGGCAAGTCGACGCTCGCCCTCGCGCTGCTGCGTCTCCTGCCGGCCGGCACGAAGGTCTCCGGCGAGATCCTGCTGAACGGCGAGGACGTCCTCACGATGAAGTGGGGCCAGGTCAGGGCCGTGCGCTGGGCCGGTGCCTCGATCGTGTTCCAGGGCGCGATGCACTCGCTCAACGCCGTGCACCGCATCGGCGACCAGATCGCCGAGCCGATCCTGCTGCACAAGAAGGCGACGCCGGCGGGCGCGAGGAAGAAGGTCGCGGAGCTCCTGGAGCACGTCGGTCTGCCCGCCGCGCGCGCGGACGCGTATCCGCACGAGCTGTCCGGCGGCCAGCGCCAGCGCGTGATGATCGCGATGGCGCTCGCCTGCGACCCGGGCCTGATCATCGCCGACGAGCCGACGACGGCCCTCGACGTGATGATCCAGGCGCAGATCCTGCGTCTGATCGAGCAGCTCGTCTCCGACCAGGACCTCGGCCTCATCATGATCAGCCACGACCTCGCGGTCCTCTCGGACACCTGCGACCGGCTCGCGGTGATGTACGCGGGCCGCGTCGTCGAGGAGGGCCCCGCCTCCGAGGTCTACGAGAACGCGCAACACCCGTACGGGAAGGCCCTGTCGGCGGCGTTCCCGCGGATCGGCGACACCGCGTCCCGGTTCGCGCCGCGCGGCCTGCCCGGCGACCCGCCCGACCCGTCGGCACTGCCCACGGGCTGCACGTTCCACCCGCGCTGCGCGGTGGCGCTCGACAGCTGCATCACCGAGGACCAGGAGCTGCGGGACGCGGGCGCGGCCCGGCGGGCGGCCTGTGTGCACGTGGGCGGCGCCACCGATCCGGACGACGCCGCCGGCGCCGAGGCAAGGAGCACCACAGCATGACCAGTACGTCCCCCCTGCTCACGGCCGGCGCGCTGCACGTCACCTTCCCCGGCCGCCGTGGCGCGGACCCCGCACGGGCCGTGGACGGCGTCGACCTCGACATCGCGCCCGGCGAGATCGTGGCGCTGGTGGGCGAGTCAGGCTGCGGCAAGACGACGCTCGCCCGCTCCCTGCTCGGCCTGGTGCCGCCGACGTCCGGCCGGGTCACGTTCGACGGGAAGCCCCTCGACTACTCCTCGCGCGCCCTCAAGGCGTACCGCAAGCGCGTGCAGCTGGTCCTCCAGGACCCCAGCGGCTCACTGAACCCGCGGCACACGGTGTACGACGCCGTGGCCGAGGGCCTGCGCATCCACGGGTACGCGGGCGACGAGCGCGAGGCGGTGGCGAACGCCCTGTCGCGCGCGGGACTGCGCCCTCCGGAGCGCTTCTTCCTGCGCTACCCGCACGAGCTGTCCGGCGGCCAGCGGCAGCGTGTCGTCATCGCGGGCGCGCTCGTCCTCGACCCCGAACTGATCGTCGCGGACGAGCCCGTGGCGTCCCTCGACGCGTCGGTACGCGGCGAGATCCTCGCCCTGCTGCTCAGGCTGCGCGACGAACTGGGCCTGTCCGCCCTCGTGGTGACGCACGACCTGGGTCTCGCCTGGAACATCGCCGACCGGGTCGCGGTGATGTACCTGGGCCGGATCGTGGAGACGGGAACGGTGGAGGAGGTCCTGACGGCGCCTCAACACCCGTACACGCAGGCCCTGTTGTCGGTTCTGCCCGAGGCGCCGGGTGATCCGGTCGTGCTCACGGGCGAGCCACCGGACCCGTCGCGCATCCCGTCGGGCTGCCGCTTCCACGCCCGCTGCCAGATCCTGGCGTCGGGCGAGGCGGAGCGGTCGGGCGTCGCGGACCGCTGCCGCGGGGAGGACCTGCCGGTGCTGTCGGGCGCGAGCACGACGCAGGTGGCATGTCATTGGGCATCGGCCGCATCCAGCCAGTCCGGCCAAACCAGCCCGTCCGGCGCTTGAGGACCAGGGGTCCGGGGGCAGCGCCCCCGCGACCTCGGCCGATCCCGCCTATTCCCCCTCGTACGCCTCGACCAGTTCCCGAGACCTCTTGACGTCATCCGCGATGGCGACAAGCAGCGCGTCGATCGAGTCGAACTTGGCCATCCCGCGCACATAGGCGAGGAAGTCCACGGCCACGTGCAGGCCGTACAGGTCGAGGCCCACCCGGTCGATGGCGTACGCCTCGACGGTGCGCTCGGTGCCGTCGAACTGCGGGTTGGTGCCCACGGAGATCGCGGCGGGCATCGCCTCGTCCCCGACGTGCAGCCAGCCCGCGTAGACGCCGTCCGCCGGGATCGCGGTGTGCGGGAGCGTCTCGACGTTGGCGGTCGGGAAGCCGAGCTCGCGGCCACGCTGGGCGCCGCGCACGACCACGCCCTCGACGCGGTGCGGGCGGCCGAGGATCTCGCGCGCGCCCTCCATGTCGCCCTCGGCCACGAGCCGCCGGGTCAGCGTGGACGAGAAGGGCTCGCCGCCGCCCGCCGAGCCGCTCACGTAGAGATCGACGACCTCGACCTCGAAGTCGTACGTCGTCCCCTGCTCGGCGAGGAACGCGACATTGCCTGCGGCGCGGTGGCCGAAGCGGAAGTTCGGCCCCTCGACGACGAGGCGCGCGTGCAGCTTGTCGACCAGGACCTTCGCGACGAACTCGGCCGGCGACAGCTTCGAGAACTCGGTGGTGAACGGCAGGATCAGCAGGGCGTCGACGCCGAGCTCGGCCATCAGCTCCGCGCGCCGGTGGTGCGGGGCGAGCAGCGGAGGGTGGCTGCCGGGGCGTACGACCTCGCTGGGGTGCGGGTCGAAGGTGACCACGACGGCGGGCACACCGAGTTCACGGGCCCGTTCGACGGCCCGGCCGATGATCAGCTGATGGCCGCGGTGCACGCCGTCGTAGGAGCCGATGGTGACGACGCTGCGCCCCCAGTCCTGGGGGATGTCCTCCAAGCCACGCCAGCGCTGCACGGTGATTGCTCCTCGCGAACCTGTGTACGACCGTTACGTCTCTTTGCCGAATACGCAGGTCTAAGAGTGCCATGCCGAGTGCCCGCTCCCCGCATCGGGAGGCGCCGCACCGGCCGAGGCAGGTCAGGCGGGCACGCGTACCCCGGCCAGGCCCTCGATCACGCGGCGGGCGCTCGGCCCGACGAGCGCGGCCCACTCGCGCGGCGCCTGCGCCAGCCACTGGACGAGCAGGGCGGCGAACCCGGGTACCGAGTCGGCGAACTCGACGAGCCCGCGGTCGAAGCGTGCGGCTCCCTCCGGGGTGCGGACGAGCCGTTGACCGGCGCGCCGCACCGTGTCGCGGGTGCGGGGCACTCCGGCTCCCTCCGTGCTGTGGACGGCGGTCCGCAGCACGGCGTCGAGCACGTCCGGGTCGTCCTCGTGGGCGAGCAGCACGTCGAGGAGCTCGCTGCGCAGGGCGCGTGAGGCGCCCGTGCCGGGTGCGGCGAGGACGGGCGCGAGCGCGGCCCGTCCGGGCGCCGGACAGGTCCGCAGCAGCCCCGTGACGAGAGGGAAGAGGACAGCTCGCCCGGCCGGCCCGTGCTCCAGGCACCGGTCGACGTACGCGGCGATGTCCTGAACGGCGTCGGGCCGGTCCGCCGAGAGGTCCTCGACGAGGGCGGCCGCCCGCCGCGCGAGCGCGGGCGCCGTCACGTCGGCGAGCGCCCCCAGCACGTCGGCCGCGCCGCCCGGCTCCCGCGCCCGGTCCCTGAAGGCACGGACGACGGGCTCCGGGTGCGTGGCCAGAGCGGCGGCGAGCGCGCTCACGGGCAGCTGCGGATCGCTGTCCGCGAACCGCTCCAGGGCCCGCGCCAGATAAGTGCCGCGGGTCTGCGGGTCGCGTACGAGCAGGGCGAGCGCTGCGCCGTGCGCGGGGCCGTGCGCGGCGCCGTCGGTCGTACGGGCGAGCAGGGCGAGCGCGGCGTAGCGCAGCAGACGGCGATCGGCGTCGGTGGTGACGTGCGGGGCGACCCGCAGGGCGTAGGTGACGGCGGACGCACGGCGGGCGGGGCGTTCGTCGTGCGCCCAGCGGTCGACGGCGCGGCACAGCGCGGACGGCTCCTCGTCGGCGAGCGCGGCGAGGAGTTCTTCGCCGTACGGGTGCGCGCAGTCGACGAGGGCCTCGGTGAGGTCGTCGAGGGCGCGGTGCCGGTGCGTGTGCAGGAGCGCCTGGGCCGCGGTGGCGACGGTCGCGTCGGGCAGGGCGGGAAGTGGCCGCGCGTCGTCGAACCAGTGGGTGAGAAGGACCTGGACGCCGGCCGGGTCCGCGGCGAGCAGGTCGGCGACGGTGTCCAGGTGGCGGGCCTGGCTCCCGGGCGGCGGATCGTGCACGACGAGGCGGCGCAGGAGGCCGAGGCGGTCGGCGTCCGTGACGGGGATGCGGCGCCAGAACGAGGGGTCGAGGCGTCCACGGTCGGCGAGCGGTTCGAGCACCCCGAGATAGGGAGTGGCGTCGGGCACGCGCAGGAGCGCCTCCTCGACGAGGTGGGCCGCCCACCAGGAGGCGTCGGCGTCGCCGGGCGTGAGGGACCTGAGCACCAACTCGGCCAGATACCCGCCGAATTGGGCCGGACCCTGCTGCCGCTCGACGAGCAGGAGGGCCTGGACGACGGGGCCCGCGCGGTGCCGGGGCACGGGCACCGTGGGCGCGGCCCGGCCGGCGGCTCTGCCGGCGTCCCGGTACACGAGCGCCCGCAGGGCCTCGTCCAGGTCCAGATGCATGCCCTGGATCCAGTCGGCGACCTCCTCGTGCGCGAACCGGTAGCCGCGTCCCGCAGGGACGAGTACGCCTTCGGCGAGGACGGCCGGGGCCCACGCCGTGACACCCCCTCCACGGCCCTCCGGCAGCGCGCCCCAGGGGAACACCTCCTCGAACGCCTCCCTGTCCAGCTCGCCCTGCCCCGGGCCCAGGCAGCGCCGCGCCGCCTCGTGGACCTGCCCGGACACTCGGGCGGCGAGCCTGCGCACGGCCGTGCCGCGCAGCCCGTTCACGGCGGCGAGGCGCACCGCCACGCGCAGGCACATGAGGTCGAGATACGCGGCGAAGACGGCGTCCCGGTCGGCGCTGCCCGGCACGGGCCCGGGCAGCGCGGCGCGCACCTCGGCGAGGAGCCGCAGCGCGAGCGGATGCCGCGCGTCACGGCCGGCGAGTGCTTCCCCGGGCAACCCGTACCGCTCCCGCGCGAGGCGGGCCTGGTCGCCGGTCAGCTCCCCCAGCGGGACACAGGCGGGCAGCCGCCCGGTCCGCCCGTACAGCACACGGGCCGGGAACAGCTCGCCCGCGCGCTCCCAGAACTCCCCCCGGCACGCCACGACGAGCCGCACGCCGGTGTCCCGCAGCCAGCGCGCTGTGCCCTCGGTCCACTCCGCAAGGCGGTGCGCCAGGACGGGCGGCATCTCCTCGGGCCCGTCGAGCAGCAGCACGAGGGGCCGGCCGGCAGCGCGGGCGGGCGCCGCGATCCGCTCCGGCGACACATCGCCGACACCGGCGCCGCCGGACTCCCCGCTCTGTCCGGGGACGGCCCCGGGCAGTGACGCCGCGACGATGCGCCCGGCCCTGACCAGCGCCCGCCGGGCGGCGTCCGCCACGCTCAGGTCGTCCCCGTGGAGATCCGCGCCGCGCAGCCAGAGAGTGGGCGCGGGACGGGCACCGCGCCCGCGCCGCGCGGCATACACGGCGAGCTCCGTCGTACGGCCGCTGCCCGGCGCTCCGACGAGGGCGAGGATCGCCGCGCCGGCCGCCTCGAACGCGGCGAACTCCCTTGCCACTTCGGGCCGTTCGACCGGCTCCGGGTCGAGGACCGCACCCGGTCCGTCGGACCCGACCGACGTGGCCGTCAGCTGGAGCACGCCCGCCAGGTTGAGTTCGTCCCCGTACACCGGCACGGTGGCGGCGTTGCGCGCGAGGAGTGCGGCGAGCGGCCCGTCCGGGTCGGTGGCAGCAGCCTCCCGCAGCGGCACGGCGAACCCGGCGGTGCGATGTCCGGCCGCGAGCGCGGTCCCGAGAACGGCGAGGACGGCGCCCGAAGCGGCGTCCACGACGGGTCCCCCGGCCGCCCCTCCCCCGAGCCGCAGCGCGTCGCGGCCGTCCGTGCCGATGGCCAGCTCCATGGCCCCGGGGACGACATGGAAGCGGTCGGTCGCGGTGTAGGTGACATCGACATGTCCGAGGACGCGCGCCTCGCGCCAGCCCCCGGCGGCGATCCGTACATAGGCCCCGGCCGCGGCCGGGGCCCGGACGGCAACCGGCAGCGGGCGCAGGCCGAGACCTTCCGTCCCGTCGGTGCGGATGAGCGCGAGGCCGGATTCGGGCAGCGGGACGACGTCGGCGGCGCCCACGACACAGGTGATCCCGCCGGGCGCGCGCAGCACCACGCGGCCGAGTCCGTCCACGACTTCATGGCTGGTGACGACGGTCCCGTGGTCATCGGCGACGAAGCCGGCGCCGCGCGGGCGCCCTGCCAGATCGAAGACACGGACGAGGGGCGGACCGGTCCCGGGACCCGTCGCGTCCCCGTCTCCGGCCCGGGGGTCCCGTCCCGCCATCGTCGAACCTCCCGCCACGCCCCGTAGGACCGACGGTAGGCGCGCGGTGATCAGCGGAACAGGCGCCGCGGCGAACGCGCCCCCTTCCACTCCCTCGGTTCACTCCGAGCGCCCGCCCGAAGGGGTGAACAGATCGGGGGTGATGGATAGACCCTTGGAGAGGGGGATCGTGGAGCGGCACGCGGCTGACTGCGCGCCGCTCCACGGCGGGGGGGCCGGCGAAGAGATCAGCCGAAGACGGCGAGGCTCTTCGCCTTGCCCTTCGACTCCTCCACGAGCGCGAGGAACACGCCCTTGGGGTCGAACACGGCGACGGGCCCGGCGCCCGCGTACTCGCCGGGCACCTCCAGCCGGACCCCGTTGAGCAGCAGCTGGGCGCGCTTGGCGTCCACGTCCCAGCGGGGGAACGCGGCGGTCGCGGCGTCCGCGACGGGCATCACGGTCAGCTCCTCCTGGAGCTGGTCGAGGGTGCGCGCGGAGTCCAGCTTGTAGGGGCCGACCCGCGTGCGCCGCAGCGCGGTGAGGTGACCGCCGACGCCCAGGTCCGCGCCCAGGTCCCTGGCGAGGGCCCGGATGTACGTCCCGGACGAGCAGACCACCGAGACGACCAGGTCGAGGACCGGGGTGCCGTCCTCGGCTACCGCGTCCCTTATGTCGTAGACGGTGAAGGACGAGACGGTGACCGGCCGCGCCGGGATCTCGAACTCCTCGCCCTCACGGGCCCGCTTGTAGGAACGCACGCCGTTGATCTTGATGGCGCTGACCTTGGACGGGACCTGCATGATGGCGCCGGTCAGCTTGGCGACCCCGTCGTCGATCGCGTCGCGGCGCACGCCGGACGCGTCGGTGGACGACGAGAGGTCGCCCTCGGCGTCGTCCGTCAGCGTGTTCTGGCCGAGCCGGATCGTGCCGAGGTACTCCTTCTCCGTCAGCGCGAGATGGCCGAGCAGCTTGGTCGCCCGCTCCACGCCGAGGACCAGGACACCGGTCGCCATGGGGTCGAGCGTGCCCGCGTGGCCGACGCGGCGGGTCTTCGCGATCCCGCGCATCTTGGCCACCACGTCGTGCGAAGTGAAGCCCGACGGCTTGTCGACAATGACAAGACCGTCGGGCGTCGGGGTGTTCTTCTGCGTCATTCCGAGGCTTCGCCGTCCTCGTCCGTGCCGTCGGCGGCGTCGTCGTCCTCGGGCTTGCGGTACGGGTCCGCGCCCCCGGCGAAATCGGCACCGGCGGACACCTCCCTGACCTTCGCGTCCGAGATCCGGGCCTTGTCGAGGAGGTCCTCGATGGCCCGGGCGTTGTCGGGCAGGGCGTCCGCCACGAAGGCCAGGGTCGGCGTGAACTTCACACCGGCCGCCTGGCCCACCGCCGAACGGAGTACACCCTTGGCGCTCTCGAGGCCGGCCGCTGCTGCGGCACGCTCCTCGTCGTCGCCGTAGACCGTGTAGAAGACGGTCGCCTCCCGCAGGTCACCCGTCACCCGGGTGTCCGTGATGGTCACATGCGTACCGAGCCGCGGGTCCTTGATCCCGCGCTGGAGCTTCTGGGCCACCACCTCTCGGATGAGGTCCGCCAGCCTTTTCGCCCGCGCGTTGTCGGCCACTGCGCCGTCTCCTTCTTCGCCTTGCTCTTAAAGTCAGTCTTCGTCGCCGTGGAGCCTGCGTCGAACGGAGAGCAGCTCCACCTCGGGACGGGCGGCGATCAGACGCTCGCACCGGTCCAGTACGTCGGTGAGGTGCCCCGTGTCCCCGGAGACCAACGCGAGGCCGATCTCGGCCCTGCGGTGAAGTTCCTGGTTCCCGGTCTCCGCCGCACTCACCGCGTACTTGCGCTGGAGTTCGGCGACGATCGGGCGGATCACGGAGCGTTTCTCCTTCAGCGAGTGCACGTCGCCGAGGAGCAGATCAAAGGACAGAGTCCCCACATACATGTGTGTCCGGATGTCCCGCCGGTTCGGGTTCGTGGCCCCGCCAACCACTTGGCAGGGACACTCGAACCGTACACGCAACGGCCGGGGCCGATCGACGGGATTTCGTCCCGCCGACCGGCCCCGACCTTCACCGTGCGCGGATCAGGCGCGCGGCTTCTCGCGCATCTCGTACGTCGCGATGACGTCGTCGATCTTGATGTCGTTGAAGTTTCCGAGGTTGATACCGCCCTCGAAGCCTTCGCGGATCTCAGTGACGTCGTCCTTGAAGCGACGCAGACCGGAGATGTTGAGGTTCTCCGCGATGACCTTGCCATCGCGCAGCAGGCGCGCCTTGGTGTTGCGCTTGACCTCGCCGGACCGGACGAGCACACCGGCGATGTTGCCCAGCTTGGACGAGCGGAAGATCTCGCGGATCTCCGCCGTGCCGAGCTCGACCTCTTCGTACTCCGGCTTGAGCATGCCCTTGAGGGCCGCCTCGATCTCCTCGATGGCCTGGTAGATCACCGAGTAGTAGCGGACGTCGACGCCCTCGCGGTCCGCCATCTGGGCCGCGCGGCCCGCAGCGCGGACGTTGAAGCCGATGACGATCGCGTCGGAGCCGGTCGCCAGGTCGATGTCCGACTCGGTGACGGCACCCACGCCGCGGTGCAGGACGCGGATGTCGACCTCTTCGCCGACGTCGAGCTGGAGCAGCGAGGACTCGAGAGCCTCCACCGAACCGGACGCGTCGCCCTTGATGATGAGGTTGAGTTCCTGCACCAGACCGGCCTTGAGGGCCTCGTCCAGGTTCTCCAGGGAGAACCGGACGCCACGTCGCGCGAAGTTGGCGTTGCGCTCGCGAGCGGCACGCTTCTCGGCGATCTGACGGGCCGTACGGTCCTCGTCGACGACCAGGAAGTTGTCGCCGGCACCCGGGACGTTGGTGAGACCCAGGACCAGGACGGGGGTCGACGGACCCGCTTCCTCGACGTTGTTGCCGTTGTCGTCGAGCATCGCCCGGACACGGCCGTACGCGTCGCCGACCACCATCGTGTCGCCGATGCGCAGCGTGCCGCGCTGGACCAGGACCGTCGAGACGGCACCGCGGCCACGGTCGAGGTGGGACTCGATCGCAATACCCTGCGCGTCCTGCTCCGGGTTGGCCCGCAGGTCGAGCGAGGCGTCCGCGGTCAGGACCACGGCCTCCAGCAGGGAGTCGATGTTCAGACCCTGCTTGGCGGAGATGTCGACGAACATCGTGTCGCCGCCGTACTCCTCGGCCACCAGACCGAACTCGGTGAGCTGACCGCGCACCTTGGTCGGGTCGGCACCCTCGACGTCGATCTTGTTGACCGCGACGACGATCGGGACGCCGGCGGCCTTGGCGTGGTTGAGCGCCTCGATCGTCTGCGGCATGACGCCGTCGTTGGCCGCGACCACGAGGATCGCGATGTCGGTCGACTTGGCACCACGGGCACGCATGGCGGTGAACGCCTCGTGACCGGGGGTGTCGATGAAGGTGATGCGACGCTCTTCGTCGTTGACCTCGGTGGAGACCTGGTACGCACCGATGTGCTGCGTGATACCGCCGGCCTCGCCCGCGACGACGTTCGTCTTGCGGATGGTGTCGAGCAGTCGGGTCTTACCGTGGTCGACGTGACCCATGACGGTCACGACCGGCGGACGCGCGACGAGGAACTCCTCGCCACCCTCGTCCTCGCCGAACTCGATGTCGAAGGACTCGAGCAGCTCGCGGTCCTCCTCCTCGGGGCTGACGATCTCGAGGATGTAGTTCATCTCATCCGCGAGGAGCTTCAGCGTCTCGTCGGAGACGGACTGCGTGGCAGTGACCATCTCGCCGAGGTTCATCATCACGGCGACGAGCGACGCCGGGTTGGCGTTGATCTTCTCCGCGAAGTCGGTGAGGGAGGCACCGCGCGACAGACGGACGGACTGTCCGTTGCCGCGAGGCAGCATGACGCCGCCGACCGACGGGGCCTGCATGGCCTCGTACTCCTGGCGCCTCTGCCGCTTCGACTTGCGGCCACGACGGGCGGGCCCGCCGGGACGGCCGAACGCACCCTGTGTGCCACCACGGGCACCGGGACCGCCGGGACGGCCACCACCGGGACGGCCGGCGAAGCCGCCGCCACCACCGGGACGACCGGCGAAGCCGCCACCGCCACCACCGGGACCTGCCGGACGACCGGCGAAACCGCCGCCGCCACCACCGGGACGACCGGCGAAGCCGCCGCCACCGGGACGACCGCCGCCGCCACCCGGGCGACCGCCGCCGCCGGGACCACGGCCACCGCCGGGGCCACCACCGGGACGCGGAGTGCCCGCGGCGGGACGCTGCGGCATCATGCCCGGGTTCGGACGGTTACCACCGGGGGCACCGCCCGGACGCGGGGCGCCGCCCTGCGGACGAGGCATGCCACCGGGGGTCGGACGGGCGCCGCCCTGACCACCCTGCGGACGCGGGGCGCCACCGGGGCCACCCTGCGGACGCGGGCCGCCGGGGCCACCCTGGCCGCCACCGGGACGCGGGGCGCCGCCGGGACGGGGCGCCTGCGGGCGCGCCATTCCGGTGGAGCCGCCGGACGTGAAGGGGTTGTTACCGGGACGCGGGCCGGCGGGACGACCGCCGGGACGCTGACCCTGGCCCTGACCCTGGCCGCCGGGGCGCGGAGCACCCTGACGGTCGCCACGGTCACCGCGGTCACCGCGGTCACCACGACCCTGACCCTGACCCTGAGCACCCTGGCCCGGACCGGCCGGACGGGCGCCACCGGGCTTGGGGGCACCGGGACGGGCACCCGGACGCGGACCGGCTGCCGGAGAGGCCGCGGGGGCCTGGGCAGCGGGAGCGACCGGAGCCGCGGGCGGCGCCGTGAACTCGGGCGCGGCCGGGGCCGGAGCCGCCGGACGCGGAGCCGGCTTGGGGCCGGGCGTCGGACGCTGACCGGCGGCCGGGGTCACCGGGGCGGCGGCAGCGGGCTTCTCCTCGGCGGCAGGCTTGGGAGCCGGCGGGCGCGGAGCAGCAGGCTTGGCGGCCTGCGCCGGAGACGGGGCCGGACGGGCCGGCGAGGGCTTCGCGGGCGAAGCCTTGCGCGCGGCGGGCTTGCCGCCGCTGCCCTGCTGGAGGGCGTCAGTCAGCTTGCGTACAACAGGCGCCTCGATCGTCGAGGACGCCGAACGGACAAATTCACCGAGTTCTTGGAGCTTGGCCATGACGACCTTGCTCTCCACCCCGAACTCCTTGGCGAGTTCGTATACCCGGACCTTAGCCACTTCGCTCCTTTTAGGTCCGGGTTACGCCGGACCGTCGCTACTTCATGGGCGTACTCATCGCGTGCTCATCGAGTGCTCATCGCAATCTCGACCTACTTCCAACTCGCGGGGGTACCAGGACCGCACGGGGTCCCGTACGGCACGTTCTACGGTGTTACCTGCTCGACGCGGTGGCGCAGGGCCTCCGTGTCGAACGGTCCAGGGGCTTTGAACGCCCGCTGGAACGCCCGGCGGCGGACCGCCAGGTCGAGACAGACCAGGGCGGGGTGCACATACGCACCCCGGCCGGGCAGCGTACCGCGCCGATCGGGGACACATTCACCCTCGATCACCACGATGCGCAGCAGATCGCTCTTGGCCGCTCGCTCCCGGCATCCCACACACGTGCGCTCTGGGCATGCACGGTCGTGCGTCCGGCCAGACACGCTTAAGTCTACCTCCCCGCACCGACCTCACCCCTTTGGGGCAAAAATCGAACGGTTGTTGTCGTGATCTTTGTGGTGGCTACTCCGCCGACTGCTGCTCGGTGTCCGGACGGATGTCGATCCGCCAGCCGGTGAGCCGCGCGGCGAGGCGGGCGTTCTGACCCTCCTTGCCGATGGCGAGCGACAGCTGGTAGTCCGGCACGATCACCCGCGCGGAGCGGGCGGACATGTCCACGACCTCGACCTTGGACACGCGCGCCGGGGACAGGGCGTTGGCCACCATGTCCGCCGGGTCGTCGGACCAGTCGACGATGTCGATCTTCTCGCCGTTGAGCTCGGCCATGACATTGCGCACACGGCCGCCCATCGGGCCGATGCAGGCGCCCTTGGCGTTCAGGCCCGAGCGGGTCGAGCGGACCGCGATCTTCGTGCGGTGCCCGGCCTCGCGCGCGATGGCGCAGATCTCCACGGAACCGTCGGCGATCTCGGGGACCTCGAGCGCGAACAGCTTCTTCACCAGGTTCGGGTGCGTGCGCGACAGGGTCACGGAAGGACCGCGCACACCCTTCGCCACGCGCACCACGTACGAGCGAAGGCGCATGCCGTGCTGGTACTCCTCGCCCGGGACCTGCTCCTGCACCGGCAGGATGGCCTCGAGCTTGCCGATGTCGACGAGCACGTTCTTCGGGTCGCGGCCCTGCTGGACCACGCCCGTCACGATGTCGCCCTCGCGGCCGGCGTACTCGCCGAGCGTCGCGTCGTCCTCGGCGTCGCGCAGGCGCTGCAGGATGACCTGCTTCGCGGTCGTCGCGGCGATGCGGCCGAAGTCGGACGGGGTGTCGTCGAACTCCCGGGCCTCCTGGCCCTCTTCGAGGTCCGCCGGGTCCTCCTTCGCCCACACCGTCACATGTCCGCTCTCACGGTCGAGGTGCACGCGCGCGTGGCGACGGCTTCCCTCGGTGCGGTGGTAGGCGATGAGGAGGGCCGACTCGATCGCCTCGACAAGGAGACCGAAGGAGATCTCCTTCTCCCGCACCAGACCCCGCAGGGCACTCATGTCGATGTCCACGGCTACGCCTCCTCTGCATTCTCTTCGTTCTTGTTCTTACGGTTGAACTCGACCTGCACGCGCGCCTTGGCGATGTCGTCGAAGGTGAGCCTGCGGGCGGTGGGCTTGCGCCCCTTCACGCCGGGCACCTCGAGGTCCAGGCCTTCGTCGTCGACCTTCAGGATCCGCGCGACGAGCTCGGTGTCGGCACCGTCGGCCAGCTGGAACTTCACCAGGCGGTCGACCGCGCGCACGTAGTGCCGGTGCTCGGTCAGCGGCCGCTCGGCGCCGGGGGTGCCGACCTCGAGGTCGTACTCGCCCTCGCCCATGGCGTCCGTCTCGTCGAGCTTCGCCGAGAGCGCGCGGCTCACATCGGCGATCTGGTCCAGATCTGCTCCGGCATCGGAGTCGACGACGACTCGCAGCACTCGCTTACGTCCGACCGATGCCACTTCGATCTCTTCGAGATCGAGGCCCTGGGAGCTCACGAGCGGTTCCAGTAGTGACCGCAGCCTCTCGCTCTGGGTGGTGCTCATCCGGGTGACTCCTCGGCCGCGTGTGCTGTTGTGGTCTCGTCGTGTGTCAGGTCAAAGGGTATCCGGTCCAGGGGGGTGTTGCCGTCCACCCGGCGGGGGCCGAAGGTACGGTGATCATTGGGCCTGCCGCCCGCCACTCCTGCTGAATCCTTCCTGCCATCCTTCCTGCCGAGGACGTCTGCCGTGCCGTTGACCACTGGGGCCCCCGCGGGGCCGCGTAGAAGGAGCGTGCTGGCCTCGGTGGCCGGGGCCGCGCTCCTGACCGGCTGTTCCGATGGCGAGGACTCCGCGTCCGACGGTGCCAGGGGCGCGCGCAGCGTGTCCGCCGCTCAGCGGATCAAGGCGCGCGCGGCCCGGGACAGCGGCGACCTGCTCGACCGGTACGAGGCCGCGCTCGCGGCCCATCCGGCCCTGGCCGCGCGGCTCGGCCCGCTGCGGGACGAGGTGGCCCGGCACGCGAAGAGTTTCGGTGCGCCGGCCCGCCCGGCAGCACCGGCCTCGGCCTCCCCGTCGCCGTCCGCCGCACCGGCCTCCGAGAAGGACATGGTGCGGGCACTGGCGGCGAACGAACGGGAACTCGCCGACCGTCGTGCGGCCGCCCTGGTCGACGCCCCCGCCGAACTGGCGCGGCTGCTCGCCTCGGTGGCCGCCGCGGGCGCCGGCCACGCGTATCTGCTGACGAAGGACTGACATGGCCGACAAGCGCGACAAGGACGACAGCGACAAGCAGCTCCTCACCGCGGTCCAGGCGGCACTGGCCGCCGAGCACGCGGCTGTTTACGGGTACGGCGTCGTCGGCGGCCGGATCGGCGAGAGCCGCAGGCCCGAGGCGCGCACCGCGTACGACGCGCACCGCGCGCGCCGTGACGACCTGCGGCGCACGGTCCGTGACCTCGGCGGCGAGCCCGAGCCGTCCGCCGGCGCCTACGCGCTGCCCTTCCCCGTGCCGGACTCGGCGGCGGCGGCGCGGCTCGCGGCGGACATCGAGGACCGCGTCGCCGGGGTCTACTCGGACCTGGTGCGGGCTTCCGAGGGCGCGCGGCGCCGCGGGGCGGCGGACGCGCTGCGGGAGGCGGCGGTGCGGGCGGTGCGGTGGCGGGGCGGCAGCGTAGCCTTCCCTGGTCTCGCCGAGCGGTCCGCGGCGCCCGAAGCGTCCGCGACACCGCAGGCGTAGCCGGCACGGTCACACGTACGGTCCGCGGTCACGGGGACGGTCACGGGAAAGGGAGTTACTCGCGCATGTCTTTCGAACCGCCGAAGCGGCTGGTCAACGCGCTCGGTGAGGTGCGGGACGACGGGGCGTCCGCGTGGCTGGCGAGGCTGCCGGGGATTCTTCAAGAGGCCGTGGAGCGGCTTGAGTTGACGGTCGAGCGGGTGCATGTGCCGGGCGGGCGCAGCAGTCTCGTCGTCCTGGTGCGGCGGGCCGACGGATCACCCGCCGTCCTCAAACTGGCGCCGGAGCGCTTCCGCCCGGAGGCCGAGCACGCGGCGCTCACGCACTGGAACGGCTTCGGAGCGGTGCAGCTTCTCGGCGACGGCGGCGACCTGCTCCTGGAGCGCCTGCACCCCGAGGTGTCGGTGCGTTCGCTGCCCGAGGCGAAGGCCCTCCTCGAGGCGGCCGGCACGCTGCGCAGGCTGTGGGTGGAACCGCCGTCCTGGCGTTCCTGCGAGACGGTCGCCCACCGGACGGGCCGTCAGGCCGAGGCGATGCGGGCCACCGCCGCCGCGGAGCCGGACGTCGCGCCCCTGGTCGACGCGGCGCTCACCGCTCGGGACGAGCTGCTCGTGGCGCCGCCGGAGGTGCGGCTGCTGCACGGGACGTTCCGGCAGAGCAAGGTGCTGGCCGGGGAGCGGACGCCGTGGCTCGCGGTGGGACCCGACCCGGTGGTCGGTGAGTGCGCCTTCGATCTCGCTCGGCTCGTGAGGGACCGGGTGGAGGACCTGATCGCGTCGCCGTCCGGTGCGGCGACGACGCGGCGGCGCGTGAAGCGGCTCGCGGAGTCCCTCGACGTGGACCAGGAGCGGCTGCGCGGCTGGACGCTGTTCCGCGCGGTGGAGTCCGGTGTACGGGCACTGCGCGTGGGGCGTTCGCGGGATGCGGAGCTGCTGCTGGAGTTCGCGGGGTGGCTCTGACGGGCTTCGCGTGCGGGCCATACGTGGCTGTTCGCGCCCACCCGGCGGAGCCGCACATGTCACAGCCCCGCGCCCCTTACGGGGCGCGACTGAGGGCCGGAACTCAGCAGAGTCCCGGCCCTCAGTGCGTACCGATCAGGCAGTCAGACGAGCGATGGCCTCCTCGACCGTCAGCTCCTCGCGCTCACCGGTCTTGCGGTCCTTCAGCTCCACGACGCCCTCGGCCGAACGGCGGCCCGCGACGAGGATCTGCGGGACACCGATCAGCTCGGCGTCGGTGAACTTCACGCCCGGCGAGACACCGGCGCGGTCGTCGACCAGCACGCGGACACCGGCGGCGCCCAGCTTCTGGGAGACGTCGAGCGCCAGCTCCGTCTGGAGGGCCTTGCCGGCGGCGACGACGTGGACGTCGGCCGGGGCGATCTCCTTGGGCCAGCACAGGCCCTTGTCGTCCGCGGTCTGCTCGGCGAGGGCGGCCACGGCGCGGGAGACGCCGATGCCGTACGAGCCCATGGTCACGCGGACCGGCTTGCCCTGGTTGCCGAGGACGTCGAGCTGGAAGGCGTCGGCGTACTTGCGGCCGAGCTGGAAGATGTGGCCGATCTCGATGGCGCGGTCCAGGCGCAGGCCGGTGCCGCACTTGGGGCAGGGGTCGCCCGCCTCGACCACGACGACGTCGAGGTAGTCGTCGACCTCGAAGTCGCGGCCCGCGACGACGTTCCTGGCGTGCTTGCCGGGCTTGTTGGCGCCGGTGATCCAGGCCGTGCCGGCGGCGATGCGCGGGTCGGCGATGTAGCGGACCTTCTCCAGGCCCTGCGGGCCCACGTAACCGCGTACGAGGTCGTCGCGGCCCTCGAAGTCCTCGGCCGTGACGAGCTCGACGACGGCCGGGGAGAGGTGCTCGCCGAGCTTGCCGAGGTCCACCTCGCGGTCGCCGGGCACGCCCACGGCGACGATCTCGCCGTCGACCTTCACCAGGAGGTTCTTCAGGGTCTGCGAGGCCTGGACGCCCAGGTGGGCGGCGAGGGTCTCGATGGTCGGGGTGTCGGGGGTGTCGAGTTCCTCGACGGCCGGGTACTCCGTGCTCTGTGCCGCGGGTGCGGCGAAGGTGACGGCCTCGGTGTTGGCGGCGTAGTCGCAGGCCGGGCAGTCGACGAAGGTGTCCTCGCCGGCCGGGGCCGGGGCGAGGAACTCCTCGGAGGCCGAGCCGCCCATCGCGCCGGAGACGGCGGAGACGATGCGGTGGTCGAGGCCGAGGCGCTCGAAGATCTTGATGTACGCCTCGCGGTGCAGGGCGTACGACTCGGCCAGGCCCTCGTCGGTGGTGTCGAAGGAGTACGAGTCCTTCATGAGGAACTCGCGGCCGCGCAGGATGCCGGCGCGCGGGCGGGCCTCGTCGCGGTACTTCGCCTGGATCTGGTAGAGGATCACGGGCAGGTCCTTGTAGGACGAGCACTGGTCCTTGACCAGCTGCGTGAAGATCTCCTCGTGGGTCGGGCCGAGGAGGTACTCCGCGCCCTTGCGGTCCTTCAGGCGGAACAGCTCGGGGCCGTACTCCTCCCAGCGTCCCGTCGCCTCATAGGGCTCCTTGGGCAGCAGGGCCGGGAGCAGGACCTCCTGGCCGCCCATGTCGTCCATCTCCTCGCGGACCACGCGGGCGACGTTCTCCAGGACCTTCTTGCCCAGCGGCAGCCAGGACCAGATGCCGGCGGCCGTGCGGCGCACGTACCCGGCCCGGACGAGCAGTTTGTGGTTGAGCGTCTCGGCGTCGGCCGGGTCGTCACGCAGTGTCTTGACCATCAACCGGGACATGCGCTGGACCTGGGCCATGATTTTGACTCCTGCTGCGAAAGGTAGGGATGTGCAGGAGGTTAGCCGGGTCCGTCCCGCGCCCGGAAATCGGCTGCCTTCAGCGACGCAGCGGGAGCGGTGCGCCCATGACCGCGTAGGGCCTGGGAGCGCTGGGGAAGAGGACCTGCCGGGCGAGGTCCTCGTAGCCGAGCGAGTGGTACAGGCCGCGGGCCGGGCTGTCGAAGTCGATGGCCGAGAGGATCGACCTGGGCTCGGCGGCGCTGTCCGTGATGGTCGTGATGAGGGAGCGGCCGATCCCGCGGTTCTGGTAGCGGGGGTGGACGTGCAGCTCGGTGATCACGAAGGAGTCGTCGAGCCACGCGTCCAGCGTCCGCGTGCGCAGATAGGGCTCCACCACGGTGGACCACCAGTGGGCGCGGTCGTTCGGCATGCCGTAGACGAAGCCGACGAGCCGGCCGCCCTCGGTGTGGGCGCCGAGGGCGCGCGCTCCGGGGTAAGTGAGGTGCCGCAGCACGATCTGGCGGCGCACGGCGATCTCGTCGTCGCTCAGGCCGAAGGCGTACGCCTGCACGGCCAGTGCCTCGTCCACGTGTTCCGCGAGGTCGAGAGGCCCGATGGTGACGACATCGTCCTGGGTCATGACGGGGAGACTACAGGGCCGTCCGGCGGCCCTCAGCTGATCAAACGGGCAGCCGGGGAACGCTGTCGAGCAGCCGCCGCGTGTAGGGGTGTTCGGGCGATCCGAGCACGTCACGGGTCTGGCCCTGCTCGACGACGCGTCCGCGTTCGAGTACGGCGGTCCGTTCGCACAGGGCGGCCACCACGGACAGGTCGTGGGAGACCATGACGATGGTCAGGCCCCGCTCCTGCTTGAGTTCGCCGAGCAGGTCGACGACCTTGACGCGGGTGGTGACGTCGAGCGCACTGACCGGTTCGTCGGCGAGCAGGACGCGTGGGTCGCACACGGTGGCCCTGGCGATGGCGATGCGCTGGCGCTGCCCGCCGGAGAACTCGTGCGGGTAGCGCGACGCCGCGTCCGCCGGGAGTCCGACCTGTTCGAGGGCCTCGGCGACCTTCGCGTGCGCGGCGGCGCCGGTGGCCACGCCGAGGGAGCGCAGCGGTTCGGCGACGATGTGGCTGACGCGCCGGCGCGGGTCGAGGGAGGCGTACGGGTCCTGGAAGACGCACTGCACGGAGCGCCGGAAGCGCCTCATCTGCTCGCGGTCGCCGAGTCGCAGGGGGTCCCCGTCGAAGCGGACGGTTCCGGTGGTGGGGCGGGCAAGGCCGAGGAGGAGCCGGAGCAGGGTCGTCTTGCCGGCCCCGGACTCGCCGACGAGCGCGAGGCTGTGGCCCGCGTCGACGGTGAGGGAGACGTCCTCGACGACGGGCGCCGCGGCCCCCCGGTAGGTGTGTCCGACCGAGTCGAGTTCGAGTACGGCGGTCATCGGGGCTCTCCCAGGTCCAGGGCGGATTCGAGCTTCCGCGCGCTGTCGACGAGCGCCTTCGTGTACGCCTGCCGGGGCGCGCGCACCAGGTCGCGCACGGTCCCGTCCTCGACCGCGCGCCCGTCCTTCATCACGAGGACGCGGTCGGTGACGCGTGAGACGACGGCCAGGTCGTGGCTGACGAAGAGGACGGCCATCCCGCGCTCGCCGACGAGGGTGTCGAGGAGTACGAGCATCTCGGACTGCACGGTGACGTCGAGCGCGGTGGTCGGCTCGTCGGCGATGAGCAGGTCGGGCTCGCAGGCGAGCGCCATGGCTAGGGCCACGCGCTGGCGCTGGCCGCCGGAGATCTCGTGCGGGAACGCGCGGGCGATGCGCCCGGGTTCGGGCAGCCTGACCTGTTCGAGGGCTTCGGCGACGGCCTTGCGGAGCGCGTCGCCCTTGAGGCCGCGGCGGCGGCGCAGCGGTTCGGCGAGCTGCCGGCCCACGCGCATCAGCGGGTCGAGCGCGGTCAGCGGCTCCTGGAAGACGATCGCGGCGGCGCTGCCGCGGACGTCCACGAGCCGCTTCTCGCTCGCGCCGACGATCTGGGTGCCGTCGAGTTCGACGCTGCCCGTGGCGGTCATCCCGTCGGGGAGGAGGCCGAGCACGGCGAGGGTGGTGAGTGACTTGCCGGACCCGGACTCGCCGATGAGGCCGAGCCGTTCGCCCCGGTCGACGGAGAAGCTGAGGTCGCGGACGAGGGCGCGGCCGTCGCTCGTGCGGATGGTGAGGTCGCGTACGTCGAGCAGGCTCATGCCGCTGTCCTCCTGCGCCGGGCCGGGTCGAAGGTGTCGCGCAGGCCGTCGGCGACGAGGTTGACGCCGATGACGAGCAGGACGAGGAGGATGCCGGGCGCGAGGGCGCCGGCCGGCGCGGTCGTGAACGTCGCCTGGGCCTCCTGGAGCATGCGCCCCCATGAGGCGTTGGGCGGCGGGGCGCCGAGGCCGAGGTAGGACAGGCTCGCCTCGGCGAGGACGGCGAGGCCGAACTGGAGGGCCAGGTTGACCGCGAGCGTGGGCCAGATGTTGGGCAGCACGTGCGCGCCGACGATCCGCGGCCAGGAGGTGCCTGAGGTGCGGGACGCGGTGATGTAGTCCTGCGCGAGGACGCGTTTGGCCAGGATCCGGGTCAGCCGCGCGACGATCGCGCTCTGGGCGAGGCCGATCGCGAGGACCGCCGAGGTGAGGGTCGCCGAGCGGGCCGAGACGATGAGCATGGCGAGCAGCAGCGTCGGGAACGCGATGAGGATGTCGAGCAGGGCAGAGACGGTGTCGTCGAACCAGCCCTGGGCGAACGCCGCTACGAGGCCGAGCGTGATGCCGACGACGGCCGCGATCAGGACGGAGCCGAGCCCGGCCGCGATCGCGATCCTGGATCCGGTCATGAGCTGCGTCAGCAGGTCACGGCCGAGTTTGTCGGTGCCGATCAGGTGTCCGTCGCCGGGTCCGGCGAGCCGTCCGCCGGAGGTGTCGGAGGGGTCGAACGGGAGCCAGAAGAGGGAGACGAGTGCGATGAGGGCGATGAGTCCGGCGAGGACGCATCCCGTCCACAGGGTCGCGGAACGCTTCATCGGGCACCTCCCGAGAGCCGGTGGCGCAGCCGTGGGTCGATGATCCGCTGCACGAGGTCGGCGGCGAAGCCGATGAGCAGCACGGCGAGCGTGGAGACGAACAGGACGCCCTGGATGACGGGGTAGTCGTGCTGGGCGATGCCGGTGGCGAGCAGGGAGCCGAGCCCCGGCAGCGCGTACACGGACTCGACGACGACGGCGCCGAGCAGGGTCGACGCGAGTTCGATGCCGAGGATCGAGATGACCGGCACGGAGGCGTTGCGCAGTCCGTGGCGCCACATGGCCTGCCCGAAGGACGAGCCGAGGGCGCGCGAGGTGCGCAGGTAGTCGCTGTCGAGGACGTCGAGCGTCGCCGATCTGACGTAGCGGATCAGGGACGCCGACATGACGAGGGCGATGGTGACGACGGGGAGCACGAGGGAGCGGATCGCCTGTGCCGGGTCGGACCAGCCGTCCGGCGGGAAGCCACCGGACGGCAGCCAGCCCGCGTTCAGCGCGAACACGGCGATGAGGATCATGCCGAGCCAGAACACCGGGACGGCGATGCCCAGTTGGGACACCGCGCTGAGCAGGCCGCCGTACCAGGTCCGGCGCTTGTACGCGGCGACGAAGCCGGCCGGAATCGCGATCAGTACGGCGAGCACGAACGCGGACAGGGTCAGCGGCACGGTGACGCTCAGGCGCTGGGTGACCTCGGGGCCGACGGGCAGCGAGCTGACGAAGGACGTGCCGAGGTCGCCGGTCGCCAGCTGGCCTATCCAGTGCGTGAACTGCTCGGGCAGCGGTTTGTCGGAGCCGATGGAGTGCCGCGCCGCCGCAATCTGCTCCGGCGAGGCGCCCACGGAGGTGAGCGCGTTCGCCGGGTCGCCGGGCAGCATCCTCAGGAGTACGAACAGGACGACGCTCGCGAGGAACAGGGAGACGACGAGGAAGGCCAGCCGGCGCAGGAGATAGCCGGTCATCAGCCCTTCTTTATGTCGTATGCGAAGAACTGCGAGTTCAGGCCGTTGACCGGGTAGCCGGACAGCTTGCTGTTGGCGACGACGATCTGCGGGTACAGGTACAGCCAGTCGCTGGCGGCGTCCTCGGCGGTCTTGCGGTTGACCTTCTTGAGGAGGTCGGTCTGCGCCTGCGTCGACGACGCCTTCTCGGCGTCCTCGACCCACTTGGCGACCTGCTTGTTGTCGTAGCCCCAGTAGAAGTCGGGGTTGCCGTACCAGACGAGGTCGCGGTCGTTCACGTGCTCCTGGAGCGTGGCCGAGAAGTCGTGGTTCTTGTAGACCTTCGTGTACCACTCGTCGGGCGTGATCGTGTTGATCTTGACGGTGATGCCGACCTTGGCGAGCTGCGACTTGATGAAGGTGGCGGCCGTCGGGTGCGGGTCGTAGTTCGGGGTGTCCAGCGTGAAGCTGAAGCCCTTCGCGTAACCGGCCTCCTTGAGCAGCTTCCTGGCCTCGGCGGGGTCGTACGCGTTGACCTTGGTCAGGTCCTCGTACCAGGGGTCGGTGGGCGGCACCATCGACCCGATCTCCTTGCCGTAGCCGCCCCAGACGGACTCGAGGAGCTTCTTGTCGTCGATCGCGGACGAGACGGCCTGGCGGACCTTGACGTCCGTGAAGGGCTTGGCCTTGTCGTTGAAGGCGAGCAGGAGCTTGGTCGTCGAATTGCCGTCGTTGACCTTGTAGTTCTGGTTGGACTTGAACTGGTCGAGGGCGTCGGGAGACTGCTCACCGGTCACGACGTCGACGGCGTTCGTCAGGAGCGCGTTGTTCAGCGCGGTCGCGTCCTTGTAGTAGTGGAGGACGACCTGCTTGTTCGTGGCGGCGGTGCCCCAGTAGCCGGGGAAGCGGTCGAGGCTGAGCGCCGAACCGCGCGTCCACTTGCCCAGCTTGTACGGGCCCGTGCCGTCCTCGGTCGTCTTCAGGTTCTTCGCCTGGTCGTTGATGATCCAGACGTAGGACAGGTTGTAGACGAAGGAGATCGACTTCTGCTTCAGCGTGACCTTCACGGTCTTCGCGTCGGGGGTGTCGACCGACTTGATGACCTCAAGATTGCTCTTGCGCGCGGACTGCGAGTCCGGCGCGATCACCTTCTCCAGGCTGTACTTGACGTCCTTGCTGGTCAGCGCCTTGCCACTGTGGAACTTCACGCCGTCGCGCAGGGTGAAGGTGTAGCTGAGCCCGTCGCCGGAGACCTTGTAGTCCTTGGCGAGGAGGTTCTCGACCTTGCCGTCGTCGGTGAGCTTGAACAGGCCCTCGTAGACGTTGCCGTTGAGCGCCTCGGTGACGCCCTGGCCGCCGCCCCCGGTGTTGTCCAGGTTCTGCGGCTCGTACAGGGAGCCGATGTTGACCGTGGCGTTCTTGTCGTACGCGCCACTGCCGCCGCTGCCGTTGTTGCCGCCGGAGCCACCGCACGCGGCGAGGGTCACGGCGAGGGCGACGGTGAGCACACCGGCGGACAGGGGCTTCTTGGGGAGGTTCATGGGGGCTGCCTTCGTGCGGGGGGGGCGGCGGGGGGCGCGGGGATCAGTGCTGGTCGGCGAAGTCGGCGCGGAAGACGGGGAGCTTCTCGCCCGCTTCCACGGGCAGATGGAAGCGGTTCTGCCGCGGCGGCATCGGGCAGTTGTACTGATCGGAGAACCCGCAGGGCGGGACGAACGCGCGGTTGAAGTCGAGCCGCACCCGCCCCTCGCCCGTGTGCTCGACGAAGAGGAACCGGCCCGCGCCGTAGGTGGCCGTCCCGTTGGTCGGGTCACCGAAGACGAGCAGCAGCGTGCCGTCGTCGTCGAAGGCGCTGAGCGTGTAGTCGGTGCCGTCGACGGTGAGCGCGATGTCTCCGGGGACGGCGAGATCGCGGGTGCCGCCGTTGTCCCGGATGTGCTCGAAGGCGACGCGGCGGGCGTCCTCGACGGGGGTGTACGTGGCGTCCAGGACCCAGGCCGGGTCGAACGGGAAGGCGTCGGTGCGCTCGAAGTTCCGGATCGCGGGGGACTCGGCGTCCCAGAACCGCAGCGCGTACTCGGGCTCGCCGGTCACCAGGTCGGTGCGCTCGACGGTCGTGACGCTCACGCTGTCGCGCTGTCCGGCGCGGGCGGCCGTGAGGTCGGGGCGCTCGCCCGCGGGCAGCCAGCGGGTCTCGACGAGGGCGAGGTTCCCGGTGGGGCCGGTGACGGAGCGGTGCCGCTCGGCACGCCACTCCTCCCAGGCCTGGGAGGGGTCAGTGGCACGGTCGGGCATGGCGGCACTCATTCGCGTAGAAATCCATCAGCGTCCACACCGGTGCGCACGGAGGTCGTTCACACTGTGTGAAGCTTGAACCAAAGGTGCTTCTTTATCTGCCATAAGGGGCGCTAATGTCAAACGGCGCCAAATATGTGAGACACGTGCCACCCGGAACGCGCGAGCGCGTCAGAACAGGACGCTCATGAACGCGCCGACTTCCTCGAATCCGACCCGGCGGTACGCGGCCCGCGCGGGGGTGTTGAAGTCATTCACGTACAGGCTGACCAGCGGCGCTATATCCGCGAGCGCATAGCGCATGACCGCCGCCATGCCGGGGGCCGCGAGGCCGCGGCCGCGGTGTTCGGGGGCGATCCACACGCCCTGGATCTGGCAGGCCCGCATCGTCGCGGCACCGATCTCGGCCTTGAAGATCACCTTGCCGTGCTCGTCGAACCTGGCGAACGAGCGCCCGGAGCCGACCAGCTCGGCCACCCGCGCCTGGTACAGCAGGCCACCGTCACTGGCCAGCGGCGAGACCCCGACCTCCTCGGTGAACATCGCCACGCAGGCCGGCATGATCGCCTCCATCTCGTCCTTGCGGACGCGGCGGACGTACGGATCCGGGGCGATGTCCTCGGGGAGCCGCTCGGCAAGCATGAGGGGCTGCTGGGCGCGTACGTCCCTGGCGGGGCCCCAGTTCGGTTCGAGCAGCCGCCACAGCAGGGCGGTGGACTCGGCGGGGCCGACGATGGAGGAACAGCGGCGCCCGGCCCTGCGGGCCCGGTCGGCGAACCCGCGCACGGCCCTCGGAGTGGCACAGATCGGCACCAGGTTCGCGCCCGCGTAGCAGAGGGACTCGAGCATCCCGCCCTCGTACCAGCCCCACATCTCGCCGCCCAGCCGCCACGGGTCGAGGCCCGCGACCTGGACGCGGGACGCCACGAAGGCATTGGCAACCGGCTCGCGGTCGAGCACGGCGAGCGCGGCGTCGAGGTCACTCGGTTCGAGGACCCGGGTAGTGGTCTGAGTCAACACGTGCGGGGGCCTCACCATACGGTCTGCTGGTCTCCGCACCTTACCTGCCTCAATTGTGCGGCGCCTCTGCCTCTGGGGAGGCCGGTGTTCGGGGGCCTGCCTGCGGTGGCCCCGCGCCTTTTCGTCTGCCGGGGTTGTCGTTGTCGGGCGGGTGCCGGCGGTGTGTGGTTGCTCGCGTCGGTTCCCCGCGCCCCTGAGACGCCCGGCTTCGCCAGGGCATCTCATCGATGAGGCAGCGCCGCACCCGCACAACGACAAGGCCCGTCCTCCCCGAAGGGACGACGGGCCTCGGCGTCAGAACGTGGGTCAGCCGGCGACGGCCACCGTGGGCTCGCCGGAGGCGACGCCGTCCTGTTCCATCTGCTCGGCGATCTTCAGCGCCTCTTCGATGAGGGTCTCGACGATCTTCGACTCGGGGACGGTCTTGATGACCTCGCCCTTCACGAAGATCTGACCCTTGCCGTTGCCCGACGCGACGCCGAGATCCGCCTCGCGGGCCTCGCCCGGTCCGTTCACGACGCAGCCCATGACGGCGACGCGCAGCGGGACCTCCATGCCGTCCAGGCCCGCGGTGACTTCTTCGGCGAGCTTGTAGACGTCGACCTGGGCGCGGCCGCAGGACGGGCAGGAGACGATCTCCAGGCGGCGCGGCTTGAGGTTGAGCGACTCCAGGATCTGGTTGCCCACCTTGATCTCCTCGACCGGCGGGGCCGAGAGGGAGACGCGGATGGTGTCGCCGATGCCCTCACTCAGCAGCGCCCCGAAGGCGACGGCGGACTTGATGGTGCCCTGGAAGGCCGGGCCCGCCTCGGTGACGCCGAGGTGCAGCGGGTAGTCACTGGCCGCGGCGAGCTGGCGGTAGGCGTTCACCATCACGACCGGGTCGTTGTGCTTGACCGAGATCTTGATGTCGCGGAAGCCGTGCTCCTCGAAGAGCGACGCCTCCCACAGCGCCGACTCGACGAGCGCCTCGGGCGTCGCCTTGCCGTACTTCTTCAGCAAACGGGCGTCGAGCGAACCCGCGTTCACGCCGATGCGGATCGGAGTGCCGTGGTCCTTGGCCGCCTGCGCGATCTCCTTGACCTTGTCGTCGAACTGCTTGATGTTGCCCGGGTTCACCCGGACCGCCGCGCAGCCCGCCTCGATGGCCGCGAAGACGTACTTCGGCTGGAAGTGGATGTCCGCGATGACGGGGATCTGCGACTTCCGCGCGATGGTCGCGAGCGCGTCCGCGTCGTCCTGCGTGGGGCACGCCACCCGCACGATCTGGCAGCCGGACGCCGTGAGCTCGGCGATCTGCTGCAGCGTGGCCCCGATGTCGGACGTACGGGTCGTCGTCATGGACTGCACCGACACCGGTGCGTCTCCGCCGACCGCCACGGTGCCGACCTGGATCTGCCGGCTCCTGCGGCGCTCGGCGAGCTTGGTCGGAACGGACGGCATGCCGAGAGAAATCGCAGTCATCTGCTGTGCAACCCCAAGGTGTGGAATCGAGACCCGAGAAGAAGACACGGATCGGGGTCCCGTGGTGAGCGGGCTCCAGGCTTCGAGATTACGGCACCGGCCCGGCGCCGGGCACATCACGTCCGGAAGTCCACTCAAAGGTAGGCGGCCAGGCACAGAACATGCCTGGCCGCCCTCCCGTCTCCCGCCACCGCCCTACTCGACGCGTTGCACGCGGCCCCTTTTTCTCTGAACCATGGGTAACTACGTGATTTTGACCGGGTTGACGACGTCCGCGATCAGTACGAGGACGGTGAAGCAGACGAAGATTCCGGCCACGACGTAGGCGACGGGCATCAGCTTCGCCACGTCGAACGGGCCGGGGTCGGGCCGCTTGAAGACCTTCGCCACGTTCCGTCGCAGCGACTCCCACAGGGCGCCGGCGATGTGCCCGCCGTCCAGCGGGAGCAGCGGCAGCATGTTGAAGAGGAACAGCGACAGGTTGAACCCCGCGACGAGCATCAGGGCCATGCCCAGCTGCTGCGTCGCCGGGATGTCCAGGTTGAAGATCTCCCCGCCGACGCGGGCCGCGCCGACGACGCCCATCGGCGAGTCCGGCTCACGCGGGCCGTCGCCGAAGGCCGCGTCCCACAGGGCCGGGATCTTGCCGGGCAGGGCGGCGAGCGAACTGACGGCGTCGCCGACCCGGTCGCCCATCCACGTCACGGAGTCGCCGAAGTCCTGGCGCACGACACCGGTCGAGGCGCTGAAGCCGAGGAATCCGGCGTTGATGTACTCGCCCTGGACGATCTGGCCGCTGCCGTCCTTCTTCGCCACCTGGTTGGTGGCGATCTTGGCGTGCAGGACCTTCTCCTGGCCGTCGCGCAGGACCACGATGTCGACGGTCTTGCCGGGGTTGGCGCGGATCTCGTCGGAGAGGGTGTTCCACTGGTCGGTCTTCACGCCGTTGAACGAGACGATCTTGTCCTTGGCCCGCAGTCCGGCCGCCGCGGCCGGGGAGGCCGGGTCGGACTTCTTGCAGGTGTCGCGGTTCTCACTCTGCTTGACCACGCACTGCTGGACCGAGCTGACCGTGGTGGTCTGCTGGGTGATGCCGAATCCCATCAGGACCGTGAAGAACAGGCCGACCGCGAGGATCAGGTTCATGAAGGGGCCCGCGAACATCACGATGACCCTCTTCCACGGCTTGCGCGTGTAGAAGAGGCGGGTCTCGTCGCCCGGCTGGAGCTCCTCGAAGGCCGCCGCCCGCGCGTCCTCGACCATGCTGCGGAACGGTGAGGTGGAGCGGGACTGGATCTTCCCGTCCGGGCCGGGCGGGAACATGCCGATCATGCGGATGTAGCCGCCCAGCGGGATCGCCTTGACGCCGTACTCCGTGTCGCCCTTCTTGCGTGACCAGACCGTCGGGCCGAAGCCGACCATGTACTGCGGCACGCGGATCTTGAAGAGCTTCGCGGTCGACAGATGCCCCAGCTCGTGCCAGGCGATCGAGACGAGCAGCCCGATCGCGAAGACGACTATGCCGAGGATCATCATCAGGGTCGTCATGCACGAGCCTCCGCGGTCGATGTCGCCTGTGCGGTCAGTTCACGGGCCCGGGCGCGTGCCCAGGTCTCCGCTTCGAGGACGTCCGCGACGGTCAGGGAAGTTCCCGATGTCGCGGCCGAAGGCGCGCCGTGTTCCTCGACGACCTTCGTGACGGTGTCCATGATGCCGTTGAACGGCAGCGCGCCGTTCAGGAACGCGTCCACGCACTCCTCGTTTGCGGCATTGAACACTGCCGGGGCCGTGCCCGCGAGCTCGCCGACGTGCCGGGCGAGCCCGACCGAGGGGAAGGCCTCGGTGTCGAGGGGGAAGAACTCCCAGTTCGACGCCTTCGTCCAGTCGAACGCGGGTGCCGCGTCGGGGATCCGCTCGGGCCAGCCGAGGCCGATGGCGATGGGTCCTCGCATGTCAGGCGGGGTGGCCTGGGCGAGGGTGGAGCCGTCCGTGAACTCGACCATGGAATGTACGTAGGACTGCGGGTGCACGACCACCTCGATCCTCTCGAACGGAATGTCGTAGAGGAGGTGCGCCTCGATCACCTCCAGGCCCTTGTTGACGAGGGTCGCGGAGTTGACGGTGATGACCGGGCCCATCGCCCAGGTCGGGTGCGCGAGCGCGTCCTCGGGTGTGACGTGCGCGAGGTCCGCCTTCGTCCGTCCCCGGAAGGGGCCGCCGGACGCGGTGACGACGAGCTTGCGGACGTCCGCGCGCTTGCCGGCCGCGAGGGCCTGGAAGAGCGCGGCGTGTTCGGAGTCGACCGGGATGATCTGGCCCGGCTTCGCGAGCGCCTTGACCAGGGGGCCGCCGACGATGAGCGACTCCTTGTTGGCGAGGGCCAGGGTGCGGCCGGCCTCCAGGGCGGCAAGGGTCGGAGCGAGGCCGATGGATCCGGTGATGCCGTTGAGCACCGTGTGGCAGGGCGAGGCGGCGAGCTGGGTGGCCGCGTCGGGTCCTGCCAGGATCTCGGGGAGCGGCTCGCCGTCGGCGTACTGCGCGCTCAGGGCCTCGCGCAGGGCGGGCACGACGTCCTCGCGGGCGACCGCGACGGTCCGTACGCGCAGCTGCCTGGCCTGTTCGGCGAGCAGGCCGACCCGGCCGCCCGCGGCGGACAGCGCGGTGACCGTGAAGCGGTCGGGGTTGCGCAGCACCAGGTCGATGGCCTGGGTGCCGATCGAGCCCGTGGAGCCGAGGATGACGACGTCCCGCGGGCCGTCCGTGCCGGCAGGGTCGTAGACGAGGTGCGGGTCCGCGAGGGGGGATGCGCTGTCGCTCATGCCCCCATTGTGGCGTGGTCTCCGGGCGCCTCGGACAGCGCGTCCCCCGGCGGTTCGTCATCGCCTGCGCCGGCGGCGGCCCTTCGCTCAGGCGGACGGCCGCGGGGAGGGTCCGGGCGGCTCCGCGTCGCGCGGTGCGTCCTCGTCGGGGACGGTGTTGAAGTCGCCTTCCTGTTTGCCCCCGGCGGTGTCGAGGGTGGGCGCGCTGAAGTGGAGACGGTCGGGGCGCCGGCCCGCGTCGAGGGCGTCGGAGGGCGGCGCGTCGGCGGTGGTGTCGAGGTTGAAGACGTAGCCGACGGACTCCTCCTTGATGGCGTCCATCATGGCCGTGAACAGGTCGAACCCCTCGCGTTCGTACTCGAAGATCGGCTCGCGGCCGAGGGTGTAGCGCAGGCCGATGCCGTCGCGGAGGTAGTCCATCTCGTAGAGGTGTTCGCGCCATTTGCGGTCCAGGACGGCGAGGACGACGAGGCGTTCCAGGTCGCGCAGGGCGTCGGCGCCGAGCTCGCTCTCGCGCTCCTCGTACCGGGCGTGGATGTCCTCGGTGACGGCGGCGAGGAGGACGTCCGCGGTCAGCTCGGCGCGCCCGCCGACCGCGTCGTCGAGCTCGTCGGCGGTGATGCCGCACGGGTAGAGCTCGTGGAAGGCGGCCCAGAGGACGTCGAGGTCCCACTCCTCCGGGTAGCCCTCGGCGGTCTCGTGGGTGATGTACGCCCCGACGGTGTCGTCCATGAAGCGGAGGACCTGGGCGCGCAGGTCCTCGCCCTCCAGGACGCGGCGGCGTTCGCGGTAGATGAGGGTGCGCTGCCGGTTGAGTACCTCGTCGAACTTGAGGACGTCCTTGCGGGACTCGAAGTGCTGCTGCTCGACCTGGGACTGGGCGGAGGCGATGGCGCGGGTGACCATCTTGTTCTCGATGGGCACGGACGCGGGGACGTTCGCCATGGCCATGACCCGGTCGACGACCTGGGCGCGGAACAGGCGCATCAGGTCGTCCTCCAGGGACAGGTAGAAGCGGGACGCCCCGGGGTCGCCCTGGCGCCCCGAGCGGCCGCGCAGCTGGTTGTCGATGCGCCGGGACTCGTGCCGCTCGGTGCCGAGGACGTAGAGCCCGCCGAGCTCCTTCACCTCGTCGTGCTCGGCGGCGGCGGACGCGGTGACGCGCTCCTCGACTGCGCGGCGCCGACCGGCGTCGTCGTCCTCGGCGGGGCTGTGTTCTTCGGGGTCTTCGAGTTCTTCGAGTTCTTCGAGTGCGGCGGCGGTCATCGCCTCGGGGTTGCCGCCGAGCATGATGTCGGTGCCGCGGCCGGCCATGTTCGTCGCGACGGTGACGGCGCCCTTGCGGCCGGCCTGGGCGACGATCTGGGCCTCGCTGCGGTGGTTCTTGGCGTTGAGGACCTCGTGCCGGATGCCGTGCCTCCTGAGCCGTTCGGACAGGAGCTCGGACTTCTCGACGGAGGTGGTGCCGACGAGGACGGGCTGGCCGGCGGCGTGCTTGTCGGCGATGTCCTCGACGATCGCGTCGAGCTTGGCGCTCTCGGTGCGGTAGATCAGGTCGGGGTCGTCGCGGCGGACCATCGGCCGGTTGGTGGGGATGGGCACGACGTGCAGCTTGTAGATCTGGTGGAACTCGGCGGCCTCGGTCATGGCGGTGCCGGTCATGCCGCCGAGCTTGGAGTAGAGGCGGAAGAAGTTCTGCAGGGTGATCGTGGCGAGCGTCTGGTTCTCGTCCTTGATGGTCACCCCTTCCTTGGCCTCGATGGCCTGGTGCAGGCCCTCGTTGTAGCGGCGGCCGGCGAGGATGCGGCCGGTGTGCTCGTCGACGATGAGGACCTCGCCGTCGATGACGACGTAGTCCTTGTCGTTCTTGAAGTGCTCCTTGGCCTTGAGCGCGTTGTTCAGGTGCCCGACGAGCGGGGTGTGGGCCGCCTCGTAGAAGTTCTCGATGCCGAGCTGGTCCTCCAGGTACGTGACCCCGCGGTCCAGGATCGCCACGGTCCGCTTCTTCGGGTCGTACTCGTAGTCGTACGAGTCCCGTAGCGCGGCGAGCCGGTCCTTGTCGGCCTGGCTGGTGAAGTTCTCGTCCTGGACCCGGACGCCCGTCATGTTCCGGACCAGTCCCGCGAAGACGCCGTACCAGTGGGTGGGCTGGTCGGCCGGGCCGGAGATGATCAGCGGCGTACGGGCCTCGTCGATGAGGATCGAGTCCGCCTCGTCGACGATCGCGAAGTGGTGGCCGCGCTGCACCAGTTCGTCCTTCGACCACGCCATGTTGTCGCGCAGGTAGTCGAAGCCGAACTCGGTGTTGGTGCCGTACGTGATGTCGCAGGCGTACGCGACGCGCCGGTCGGCCGGGTCCAGGTCGGTCCTGACGACGCCGACGGTGAGGCCCATGAACCGGTAGGCCCGGCCCATCCAGGCGGCGTCGCGCTCGGCGAGGTAGTCGTTGACGGTGACGAGGTGGACGCCTTTCCCGGCCAGGGCGTTGAGGTAGACGGGCAGGGTCGCGGCCAGGGTCTTGCCCTCGCCGGTCTGCATCTCGGCGATGTTGCCGAGGTGGAGCGCGGCGCCGCCCATCAGCTGTACGTCGAAGTGGCGCATGCCGAGCGTGCGGCGCGCGGCCTCGCGGATGGCGGCGAAGGCCTCGGGCATGAGGTCGTCCAGGCTCTCGCCGTCGGCGTGGCGCTGCCTGAACTCGGCGGTGAGGGCCTGGAGTTCGGCGTCGGTGAGCGCGCGGAAGTCGTCCTCGACCGAGTTGACCTGGTCGGCGACGCGCTGGAGCTTGCGCAGGATTCTGCCTTCGCCCGCGCGCATGATCCTGGAGGTGATGCGGTCGATTCCGGTACCCGGCACGGGAACTCCTCCCCTGCACCCAATGTCCGCCTCGTCGCCGTCTGGGGCAAGGAGGGCGACTCGGTTCACCTGCCGGTCATGGTCCGTCCCCGGGGCCTGCAGGCCTCGCTGCGGGCGAGATGCCCGCGGGCCCCGGGGCGCGGTTCAGCGGATGGGGCGGCGGACGTTCTCCCGCTTCGAGGGGCCGGGGGTCGCGTCCGCGATCCACGCGCCGTCGCCGCTCGGGTCGATGATGCCCTCCTCCAGCCAGGTGTAGGCCCCGCCGAGAACGCCCTTGGTGACCTTGCGGTCCAGTTCGTCGGTGTTGTGCCACAGGCGGCCGAAGAGTTCGTCGACGCGGACGCGGGACTGGCTGCAGAACACGTCGGCGAGCTGGTAGGCCTCGCGGCCGTGTTCGCCGCTGCCGCGCAGGTGCTCGGCCCGTACGCAGGTCGCGCTGATCGCGAAGAGTTCGGCGCCGATGTCGACGATCCGGCCGAGGAAGCCCTGCTTGGTCTCCATCTTTCCCTGCCAGCGGGACATGGCGTAGAAGGTGGAGCGGGCCAGCTTGCGCGCCGAACGCTCGGCGTAGCGCAGATGACCGGAGAGGTCGGCGTGGCCGGCGGGGTGGAACTCGCTGTAGGAGTTGGGGAGTTGGCCGGGTCCGGCGACGAGCTTCGGCAGCCAGCGCGCGTAGAAGCCGCCGGCCTTCGCGCCCGCCTTCGCCTTGTCGGACAGGGACTTGTCGGGGTCGATCAGGTCACCGGCGACGGACAGGTGCGCGTCCACGGCCTCGCGGGCGATGAGCAGGTGCATGATCTCGGTCGAGCCCTCGAAGATGCGGTTGATGCGCAGGTCGCGCAGGAGCTGCTCGGCGGGGACGGCGCGTTCGCCGCGCGCCGCGAGGGACTCGGCGGTCTCGAAGCCGCGGCCGCCGCGGATCTGGACCAGCTCGTCCGCCATCAGACAGCCCATCTCGGAGCCGAAGAGCTTGGCGAGGGCTGCCTCGATGCGGATGTCGTTGCGGTCCTCGTCGGCCATCTGCGAGGACAGGTCGACGACGGCTTCGAGCGCGAAGGTCGTCGCGGCGATGAACGAGATCTTCTGGCCGACCGCCTCGTGGAACGCGACCGGCTTGCCCCACTGCTCGCGCGCGCCCGACCACTCGCGGGCGATCTTCAGGCACCACTTGCCCGCGCCCACGCACATCGCGGGCAGCGAGAGCCGGCCCGTGTTGAGGGTGGTGAGGGCGATCTTGAGGCCGGCGCCCTCGGCGCCGATGCGGTTCGCGGCCGGGACCCTGACCTGGTGGAAGCGAGTCACCCCGTTCTCCAGGCCGCGCAGGCCCATGAAGGCGTTGCGGTTCTCGACCGTGATCCCTTCGGAGTCGGCCTCCACGACGAAGGCCGTGATGCCGCCCTTGCGCCCCTCCGCCTTCGGCACCCGCGCCATGACGACGAGCAGATCGGCGACGACGCCGTTCGTCGTCCACAGCTTCACGCCGTCGAGGACGTACGAGTCCCCGTCGGGCACGGCCGTCGTGGCGAGGCGCGCCGGGTCCGAGCCGACGTCGGGCTCGGTCAGCAGGAACGCGGTGATGTCGGTGCTGGCGCAGCGCGGCAGGAACTTGTCCTTCTGCTCCTGCGTCCCGAAGATCTTCAGCGGCTGCGGCACACCGATGGACTGGTGGGCCGACAGGAGGGCGCCGATCGCGGGGTTCGCGGAGCCGACCAGGGAGAGCGCCTTGTTGTAGTAGACCTGCGTGAGGCCGAGGCCGCCGTACTTGATGTCGATCTTCATGCCGAGGGCGCCGAGCTCCTTGAGCCCGTTGATCACCTCGTCGGGGATCTGCGCCTCGCGCTCGATGCGGGCCGAGTCGATCCGGGTCTCGCAGAAGGCGCGCAACTTGGCGAGAAACTCCTCGCCGCGCCGGACGTCCTCGTCCGCCGGCTGTGGATGGGGGTGGATCAGGTCCAGCCTGAAGCGCCCGAGGAAGAGCTCCTTGGCGAAGCTCGGCTTGCGCCAGCCCTGTTCGCGCGCGGCCTCGGCGACCTGCCGGGCCTCGCGTTCCGATACGGATGGCTGCTGGGATGTTGGGGCCGCCATGAGGGCTCACCTCGTCGCGAGTAGGGGCCGTCCGGCATCGACTACCGACGGGTGCTACTCGGTCGTATGTACCCGAAATCCGGCAACGCGACCACCCCTCGCGTACCGATCGGGTCATCCGTACCGGCATTCGAGGGACAAGGGTCCGCCGGGCCTGCCGTCAAATGGCGGGCCCGGGAATGCGGACGGCCGGAGCCCCCGCACAGTGGGCTCCGGCCGTCCATGGCCGGCGTACGGGTCAGGCGTACGCCGGAGTCTCGCTGGTCCTAGATCATTTCGACGAGGGCCGAGGGTCTTTCGTTTGGATCAGGCCCGCGAGCCCGGCATGATCCAAACGACGAGGGCCTAGAGGGCCAGGCCCGTCAGGACGAGCACACGCTCGTACGTGTAGTCGTCCATCGCGTGGCGCACGCCCTCGCGGCCCACGCCGGACTGCTTGACGCCGCCGTACGGCATCTGGTCCGCGCGGTAGGACGGGACGTCGCCGATGACCACGCCGCCGACCTCGAGGGCGCGGTGGGCGCGGAACGCCGTCTGCAGGTCGTGCGTGAAGACGCCCGCCTGAAGGCCGTACTTGGAGTCGTTGACCGCGGCGAAGGCCTCGGCCTCGCCGTCGACCTTCTTGACCGTGAGAACCGGTCCGAAGACCTCCTCGCAGGAGATCGTCACGCCGGCCGGCACGTCGGCGAGGACGGTCGGGGCGTACGTGGCGCCCTCCCGCTTGCCGCCCGCGAGCAGCGAGGCACCCGCGGCGACGGCCTCGTCGACCCAGGACTCCACGCGCTTGGCGGCGTCCTCGTTGACCAGCGGGCCGACGTCGGTGGCGTCGTCCGCGGGGTCACCGGTGACCTGCGCCTCGACGGCCGCGACGATCTTCGGCAGGAGCCGCTCGTACAGGGAGGCGTCGGCGATGACGCGCTGCACGGAGATGCAGGACTGGCCGCCCTGGTAGTTGGAGAAGGTGGCGATGCGGGTCGCCGCCCAGTCCAGGTCCTCGTCGGAGGCCCAGTCGCCGAGGACGACGGCCGCGCCGTTGCCGCCGAGCTCCAGCGTGCAGTGCTTGCGCGGCACGCTGTCCATGATCGCGTAGCCGACCTTGTCCGAGCCGGTGAACGAGATGACCGGCAGGCGCTCGTCCTGGACCAGGGCGGGCATGCGGTCGTTCGGGACCGTCAGGACGGACCAGGAGCCGGCCGGGAGGTCCGTCTCGGCCAGCAGCTCGCCGAGGATCAGCGAGGAGATCGGCGTGGCCGGAGCCGGCTTGAGGATGATCGGGGCGCCGACGGCGATGGCCGGGGCGACCTTGTGGGCGCTGAGGTTCAGCGGGAAGTTGAACGGCGCGATGCCGAGGACGACGCCCTGCGGGATGCGGCGGGTGAGCGCGAGCCGGCCGGTGCCGCCCGCGTCGGTGTCGAGGCGCTGGGCCTCGCCGCCGTTGAAGCGGCGGGCCTCCTCGGCGGCGAAGCGGAAGACGGAGACGGCACGGCCGACCTCGCCGCGCGCCCACTTGATGGGCTTGCCGTTCTCGGCGGAGATCAGCTGGGCGATCTCCTCGGTGCGCTCGGTCAGCCGGTCGGCCACGTGGTTGAGGGCCTTGGCCCGTACGTGGGCGGGGGTGGCGGCGAACTCGTCGCGGACGGCGTACGCGGCGGCGACGGCCTCCTCGACCTGCGCGTCCGTGGGCACGCTGACCTTGCCGACCAGCCGACCGTCGTAGGAGTTGGTGACGTCGAAGGTGGCGTCACCGGTGGCCTCGCGGCCCGCGAGCCAGAAGGCGTGAGTGGCGGTCATAGTCGGTCCCGGCCCTTCCGCAGTGGGTGTGTACTGGGGTCTTTCCGGACCAACGGTAGGGGGGACGGGGCGGAGCCGTGTTTGTCCGACGTGTCGGAGTCCGGGCGGGCCGCACGCCGCTTTGGCAGAAGCGGGGCGCGGATCCGCTCCGCAACGGCGGGCCGGGCGGCCCTACTCGCCGCTCGCGCTCGTCGCCTTGAGGGCCAGCCACAGCTCCATGCGCACGTCCGGGTCGTCGAGCGAGCGGCCGAGGATCTCCTCGACGCGCCGCATCCGGTAGCGCAGGGTGTGCCGGTGCACGCCGAGGTCGGCGGCGGCCGCGTCCCACTGGCCGTGCCGCGAGAGCCAGGCACGCAGCGATGCCACGAGGTCGCCGCGGCCGGTCGCGTCGTGGTCCTTCAGGGCGCGCAGGAGGCCGTCGGCGAAGGCACGTACGGCGTCGTCGGCGAGCAGCGGCACGACGGAGCCCGCGGCGACCTCCTCGTGCTCGACGAGGGCGCGCCCGCGCCGCCGGGCGACCGAGAGGGCCTGCTCGGCCTGCTTGTACGCGGTCGCGGCGGCGATCGGCCCGGCCGGTGCGGACAGGCCCACCACGAGTTCGTCCTCCTCACCCGCCCCGCCCTGCTCGCGCTGGGTCAGCCGGGCGGTCTCCAGGGCCTCGGCGTACTGGGTGCAGGAGCCCGCCGCCGCGCCGCCGTCGGCAGCGAGCAGGACGAGCCGGTCGCCGTCGGGCACCACGAGGACGGCCTCCCCGGAGCGCGCCGCGGCGGCCTCCACGACGTCGGCGAGCCCGGTGAGCGGGTCCCCGGAGGCGGTGACGGCCGCCGGGCCGGTGCCCGGCGCGGGCCGCTCCGGCTTGTCGAGGGCCACGCGCGCGTGGCCCTCGGCGTGCGCGCGGCCCGCCGACGCGGACGCGACCTCGGCGACGATCACCCGGAAGGGCGCGTCGAGCAGCCCTCCGTACAGGTCCCCGGCGACGGTCCTGGCGTGCTCGGGCTCCCCCGCGAGGAGCATCCGCAGGACCGCGGCGCCGATGCGCTGCTCGGCGGCGTGCAGCGAACGGGAGCGCTCGGTGGTGAGGGTGAGCAGGGCGATGGCGGAGTGCAGCGCGTAGCGCTCGGCGGTGCCGAGGGCCGCGGCGGTGCCGACGGCGAGCGCGGCCCGGGGCCTGCGTCCGGTGCCGAGCGAGTGCAGTTCGACGCGGTCCTCGTCCCCGCCGCCGTTCTCTTCGCTGCCGCCGACGACGGCGCTGGCCGGGGCGGGCCGCTCGCGCAGCCGCTCGACGTCGGCGACGAGCCGGGCCGCCCGGCGCCCGGCCCACTCCGGCGCGGCCGCGACCACGGCGCCCGACGCGTCGTACAGCGCGGCCCAGCCGTCGACCTGGCCGGCGAGCACGCCGAGCAGCCCCTCGGGCCCGCCGCTCAGCGCCTGCTTGGTCAGCTCGCGCTGGGCGGCGAACCCCGCGGTGACGGCGCGGTACTGGTCCGCGGCGATGGCGGCGGAGACGGCCTTGCTGATGGCGATGAAGGGGGTGCGGCGCGGCACTTCGAGGAGCGGGAACTCCTCGTCCCGGGCCGCGTCGACGAGGGCCTGCGGGACGGCGTCGTAGTTGACGCCGACGGCGAAGCCGAGCCCGACGACCCCGGCACCCGCGAGCCGCTTCACATAGCGGCGCATCGCCTCCGGGTCCTCCGCGTCCAGCTTGAGCGCGGTGAACAGGAGCAGCTCGCCGCCCTCCATGTACGGCACGGGGTCGGCGAGCTCACTGACGTGGGCCCAGCGCACGGCGGTGTCCAGCCGTTCCTCCCCGGCGCGCACGGTCAGCTTGAGCGCGGAGTGGTGGACGAGGGAGGCGAGCGTGGGCGGCATGAGGCCTTCAGGTGGGCGACAGGTGATGTTCGGGTGGGGGGTGGGTCCTGTGGATCTTTTGGCCGGTACGTATGAACGACCAGTGTCGATTCTGCCTCACCGTACGTACGTCTGCGGCCTCCCCCACCCGGCGGGCCACCTCAGTCGCGCAGGTCCACCAGGCGCGGCGGCGCGTGCTCGCCGCGGACCGTGGTGAGCGAGAGCACGGCGTGCCCCGGCGGGACGGCGTGGGCGAGGTCGGAGGCGGACCAGCGCTCACGTTCGACCCTGCGCACCGTGACCGCGTCGGTCGTCACCGCTTTACCGGTGACCATCTTGCGCAGTTTGTGCAGGGCGCGGGTCAGCGGCTGGTTCGCGAAGACCGCGTGCTGGGCGACCTCCTCGGTCTCGACCCACTCCGTGCCCCAGGCCTCGGCGAAGCGCCGCCCGTCCCATGTCGTGACGCCGGAGAACGCCATGCGGCAGCCGACCGCAGCGTACAAGGGCCCCTGCAAGGACTCGGCGACCTCGCCGATCGTCCGCAGGCCGAGCACCACTCCGGCGTTCGCCGACCGGAGCCGCTGAATGGCCCGCACCGTCTCCGCAGTCAGGGTCCGCGACGCGTCGTCGAGGATCAGGCAGGCGAAGTGGCGGCGCTGCGGCCGGCTGCGCACGGCGGAGGTGAACTGGGCGAGCAGCAGCCGGGCGAGCAGCCGCGACGCCTCCTCGTGGCCCTGCTCGGGCAGGTCGACACGGACCCGCAGCGGGTGGTGGGTGACGGCCCGGACCGAGAACGGGCGTCCCGCGTCGCCGGCGTCGAAGAAGTCGGCGAACACCGGCCGGTCCAGCAGGCCGAGCCGGTCCGCGAGGCTCGGCCCCGGGTCGTTCATGGTGCCCGACTGGCGCAGGCGGGCCTCCAGTTCGCGGCGCATCGCGGAGCGTCGCGCGTCGTCCTCCGCGTCGCCCGTGAGCCGTGTCCTGAGGTCGGCGAGCGCACCCGGCTCCCCTTCCAGCAGCTCCCGCAGCACCTGTACCGCGGGGAACCTGCCGTGCACGGCGTGATACGGCCCGAGCAGTTGGGCGAGCGCGGTGGCGGCGCGGAGCGTGTCGACGGTCTCCAGGTCCCCGACCAGCCCTTCGGCGAGGAAGGCGGCGGCCTCGTCCGGGTCCGTGGAGCCGGCGAACAGGTCGAGGCCGTACGTCGAGCCGGGGTCGCCGGGCTTGACGACGATGTCGTACGCGTCATCGGGTCCGAGCGGGGTACCGGCCGCGCAGACGGCGATGACGGCGCACTGGCCGGTGAGTGCCTGCAGGGCCAGCGATTCGACCACGGGCCGCACGACACCGACGGTCTTGCCCGCGCCGGACGGGCCGACGGCGAGCATCGAGGTGCCGAGCACGCCCGGGTCGAGGGCGGCTCCGGCGCCGCGCAGGACGTACGGATTGCGCTCGTCGCGCGCGTACCGGCCGATCCGCACCTGGCCGACCAGGAGGTCGTGCACGGCGGCGCGGGCCGGCAGGTCCCGCTGGCCGGAGGGGTGCGTCCAGGCGGCCCCGCCCTGCCTGACCACGGTGTCGGTGAAAGTGACGGAGCCGTCCGGCCGCACCGTGGTATCCCGCCACGCATGGGCGACACGGACGCAGTCGACGTCGTTCATCCGGCCGCCCGCGACCTCCGCCGTGAGCACGTCGGCGGCCCGGTCCTGCCCGGCCGCCCGCAGCTCGGCCCACTGGGCGCGGGCGGGGGGCGGGGTGCCGGGCCGCGGCGGGGCCTTGCGCGACCCCTTCCGGGGCCGCCCCGACCAGGCGTCGAGCCAGCCTCCGATACGGGCGAACGGCCACAGCACGGCCAGGGTGATCAGGGCGTACAGCGTGTAGGCGAGGACCGGGACCTTGAAGAATCCGCTGCCGCCCGTGACGAGGACGACGAGGGAGAGGACCGGGTCGGCGACCGGCAAGGGACGCCAGTCGAGCCCCAGGGCGGCCGGCCACACGAAGATCAGCACGCCCACCGCGGCGACCGACGCGATGACAGCGCGGGCGGGCTGGGGGCGGTCGGTCACGAAGTGCCGGATGCCCGCCGCCCAGGCGCCGAAGCGTCCGACCAGGAAGACGATGACCGCGAAGGCCACGCCTTGGTACACGACCAGCGCGTCGACTGCCTCCTGCTCCTTGGGGGTCGTGGTGCCGGTCCACCACCACCTGTCCGGCGTCAGCACCTTCAGCGGCACCCACTGGTACGGGAGGGTGCCTTCCCGCCACAGGCCCCACAGGAAGACACCGACCACGAACGAGCCCGCCATCCAGGCCAGCAGCCGGCGCCCGACGGCGGCGGTGTCCTGCTCGGGCGGCCGCGGGACGTGCCCGTAGCGCCACACTCCCGGATCGGCCTTGGGGCGGCGCACCGAAAGCCATTCGGTCACGGAACCGCCGCCGGGCGCCTGCCGGGGCATCGGCGGCGCGGCCGGGCGGGGCGGCTGCGCGGGGCGGGGCACCGACCCGCGCAGCCGCCTGCCAATCGGGTCGTGTGTGCCCTGCGTGCCGTCGGTGTCCATTGCCCTTGCCCCCTGACCTGCCGGTCTGTGTGTCCGCCGGTCAATCTAGTGCCCCTACAAGGGGAGTTCACCGGTTACGCGCCCGGACCTGGGGCGATCCCCGTGCGGCGGCCCTATGTCCACGACGGACAACGCCACCCGCGAACAACGCCCCGATGGAGCATGCCCCACCCCGCCCCTGGCCCCTAACCTGCGAAGAAAGCACCCGAAACACCCCCAGGAGCCCCGCATGAGCGCAGTCCCGCAGGAGCGCCGCGTCGTCACCGCCATCCCCGGTCCGAAGTCGCAGGAGCTGCAGGCCCGACGTACCGCCGTGGTCGCGGCCGGCGTGGGCTCCACGCTGCCGGTCTTCACCGCCCGCGCGGGCGGCGGCATCATCGAGGACGTCGACGGCAACCGCCTGATCGACTTCGGTTCCGGCATCGCCGTGACCTCGGTCGGCGCCTCCGCCGAGGCCGTCGTGCGCCGCGCCTCCGCCCAGCTGCAGGACTTCACCCACACCTGTTTCATGGTCACGCCGTACGAGGGCTATGTGGCCGTCGCCGAGGCGCTGGCCGAGCTCACGCCGGGTGACCACGCCAAGAAGTCCGCCCTGTTCAACTCGGGCGCCGAGGCCGTCGAGAACGCCGTCAAGATCGCCCGTGCGTACACCAAGCGCCAGGCCGTCGTCGTCTTCGACCACGGCTACCACGGCCGTACGAACCTGACGATGGCGCTGACCAGCAAGAACATGCCGTACAAGAACGGCTTCGGCCCGTTCGCGCCCGAGGTCTACCGCGTGCCGGTGGCCTACGGCTACCGCTGGCTGACCGGCGCGGAGAACGCGGGCGCCGAGGCATCCGCCCAGGCGATCGACCAGATCACCAAGCAGATCGGTGCCGACAACGTCGCCGCCATCATCATCGAGCCGGTCCTCGGCGAGGGCGGCTTCATCGAGCCGGCGAAGGGCTTCCTGCCCGCGATCCGCCAGTTCGCCGCGGACAACGGCATCGTCTTCGTCGCGGACGAGATCCAGTCCGGCTTCTGCCGCACCGGCCAGTGGTTCGCGTGCGAGGACGAGGGCATCGTCCCCGACCTGATCACGACCGCCAAGGGCATCGCGGGCGGTCTGCCGCTCGCCGCCGTGACGGGCCGCGCCGAGATCATGGACGCCGCGCACGCGGGCGGCCTCGGCGGCACCTACGGCGGCAACCCGGTGGCCTGCGCCGGTGCGCTCGGCGCCATCGAGACCATGAAGGAGCTCGACCTCAACGCCAAGGCGAAGAACATCGAGGCCATCATGAAGGCCCGCCTCGCCACCATGGCCGAGAAGTTCGACATCATCGGCGACATCCGTGGCCGTGGCGCGATGATCGCCATCGAGCTCGTCAAGGACAAGGCCACCAAGGAGCCGCACCCGGCGGCCGCCGCCGCGCTCGCCAAGGCCTGCCACGCCGAGGGTCTGCTGGTCCTCACCTGTGGCACCTACGGCAACGTGCTGCGCTTCCTCCCCCCGCTGGTCATCGGTGACGACCTGCTCAACGAGGGCCTGGACATCATCGAGACCGCGTTCGCGGGCGTCTGAGCCGCTTCGGTGACTTCAGGTAACGGTCAGGGCGTGTGAAGAACGTGTGCGGGGGCGATGACGGGTTGCTGTTCCCGCTGTCGGACGCCCACGCCCTGCCGTACGGTTTCTGCAGATGAGAGAAACACCCCGCCCACAGGGGACTGTGGGCGAAACCGGGACGGAGCCTCCCCAGCCCCGCCCTGGTCGTGCCCTCGCGCACACACCCGGAGCTTCTGGCTCCGGAACTCCTCACCGATCGGATGGCCGCCCGCCCCAAACCCCCCGGGGCGTGCGGCAAACCGGTCAGGTCGGCCGCCTCGGAACTACCCCCCCTGTTCCGGGGCGGCCGACCATTTTCCGTTGGGCCGCCGTTCTGAGCGCCCTGCTCTTCCTCTTCCTCACCTGGCAGATCGCCGCCGGCGGTGCGCTGCGCCGCGCGGACGAACGCCTCGGCGACGCGATCGGATCCAGCGGCCTGTCGAAGAGGGCCGCCGAACTCCTCGCCGACCTCGGCAACATCACCGTCGCGCTCCCGGTCCTCGCCGCCGTCCTCGGCTACGCCGCCTGGCGCGCCCGTCGCGACGGCGTGCCCCGCTGGTGGAAGCCCCCCGTCACCGCCGCGCTGACGATGGCCGCCGTCCCGCTCCTGGTCGTCCCGATCAAGGAGACGGTGTCCCGGACGGGCCCGGCCGTGATGGGCCCCGGCACCGGCTTCTACCCGTCGGGGCACGCGACGACGGCTGCGGTCGCGTACGGCGCCTGCCTCCTCATCCTGCTGCCGTACGTGCGCGGCGCCTACGCGCGCCGCGAACTCGTCATCGGCTACACCGTCCTGAACGCGGCCGTCGGCCTGGGCCTGGTCCGGCGCGGCTACCACTGGCCACTGGACGTCGTCGGCGGCTGGTGCCTCTCGGCGGTCCTCCTGTACGTGATGTGCGCGGTGTGGGCGGGCCGGGCGCCGCGCGGCTGACCCGGCCGGCCCATCGGGCTACTCCGGTACGTCGTCCCGGGCGAGCTGCGCCGCCGCCTCGTGCATCGCCAGTTCCAGGACCGTCGGGTCGGTGAGGGTGCCCGAGCCGTCGGGCGGGATCAGCCAGCGGACCCCGCCGGCGGCGCGGCCCGGATGGGGATGGGGGACGACGATCCAGGTGCCGCTGCCGGCGCCGCGCACGCCCGTGCCGAGCCAGCGGGTGGCCGTGCCGGAGGGCACGAAGAAGCCCATGCGGGCGTCACCGAAGTCGGCGAGCACGGGGCCCGGCCGGTCGATGACACGGGTGAGCACGTCGAGCGTCGGATACCCCAGTTCGCCGGGCAGTATCAGTACGTCCCAGAGCCTGCCCGCGGGAAGGAGCGCGACCCCGAGGGGGTTGCGCTCCCATTCCCAGCGGCAGGCGTCCGGATCCGGTGCCACGGACGCCAGCCACTCGACCGCCGACTTCGCCCCCGAGCCAGTCATGGCGGGACCTCCTCTTCCTGGTACGCAGTTGCCGAAAGCTGTGCGTGTCACCAGGGAGAGGAGGCCGGGCCGCGAGCATTACGCGGGTTCTGCCCACGAGTTGTCGCGGATTCGGGTCAGCTGTCGAAGCCGAGGCCCGCCTTGTCCATGGCCTTCAGCCACAGGTTGCGCCGGCCGCCGTTGTCGTCGGCGCGCGCCAGGGACCACTTGGTGAGCGCGATCCCGGTGTAGGCGAACGGCTCGGGCGGGAAGGGCAGCGGCTTCGTGCGGACCATCTCCAGTTCCGTACGCTCCGTGCGCTCGCCGGAGAGCAGGTCGAGCATCACGTCCGCGCCGAAGCGGGTCGCGCCCACGCCGAGGCCGGTGTACCCGGCGGCGTAGGCGACGCGGCCCTTGTGGGCCGTGCCGAAGAACGCCGAGAAGCGGGAGCAGGTGTCGATGGCCCCGCCCCAGGCGTGGCTGAAGCGCACCCCTTCCAGCTGCGGGAAGCAGTGGAAGAACTGGCCGGCGAGCTTCGCGTACGTCTCGGGCCGGTGGTCGTACTCGGCGCGCACCCGCCCGCCGTACGGATAGATCGCGTCGTAGCCGCCCCACAGGATCCGGTTGTCCGCGGAGAGGCGGAAGTAGTGGAACTGGTTGGCCGAGTCGCCGAGGCCCTGGCGGTTCTTCCAGCCGATGGAGGCCAGCTGGTCGTGGTTGAGGGGCTCGGTCATCAGCGCGTAGTCGTAGACCGGGACGGTGTACGAGCGCACGCGCTTGACCAGGGACGGGAAGACGTTCGTGCCGAGCGCGACGTGCTGGGCGAAGACGCGCCCGTAGGGGGTGCGGACCGCGGTCCCGGCGCCGGACGAGGAGAGTTCGAGCGCCGGGGTGTGCTCGTAGAAGCGCACGCCGAGGTCGAGGCAGGCCTGCTTGAGGCCCCAGGCGAGCTTGGCGGGGTGCAGCATCGCGACGCCGCGCCGGTCGTACAGGGCACCGAGGAAGGTCGGCGAGTCGACCTGTTCGCGGGTCGCGTCGGCGTCGAGCAGCTCGGTGCCGTCGGCGAGGCCGACCTCGGTCAACTCCTGGTGGAATTCCTGGAGTTCGGTGACCTGGTGCGGCTCGGTGGCCACGTCCAGTTCGCCGGTGCGCTCGAAGTCGCAGTCGATGGAGTAGCGGGCGACCGCGTCCTCGATCGCGTCGAGGTTGTGGTTGCCGAGCTCCTCCAGCTTCGCGATCTCGCCGGGCCAGCGGGCCAGCCCGTTCGCGACGCCGTGGGTGAGGGAGGCGGCGCAGAAGCCTCCGTTGCGGCCGGACGCCGCCCAGCCCACCTCCTGCCCTTCGAGCAGGACCACGTCGCGCCCGGGGTCGCGCTCCTTGGCGAGGAGCGCGGTCCACAGGCCGCTGTAGCCGCCGCCGACGACGAGCAGGTCGCAGCGTTCGTCGCCGGTGAGCGCCGGCTGGGCCTGCGGCCTGCCGGGGTCGTCCAGCCAGTAGGCCAGCGGCTTGGCGTCCGCCAGTGACTTGATCCAGTCGGTACCACGGTTCATGGCACGTGCGGCCATGATTTCAACTCCCTCAAACTGCCTTGTTCTTACGCTTGCCGATCAGCATCGCGGCAAGGACCAGCAGCACGGCGACGATGAACATCGCCGTACCGATGACATTGATCTGAACGGGCGTACCGCGCTGCGCGGATCCCCAGACGAACATGGGGAAAGTCACGGTCGAGCCCGCGTTGAAGTTGGTGATGATGAAGTCGTCGAAGGAGAGCGCGAAGGCGAGCAGCGCGCCCGCGGCGATGCCCGGCGCGGCGATCGGCAGCGTGACCCGTACGAAGGTCTGGAAGGGACCGGCGTAGAGGTCCTGGGCGGCCTGTTCGAGGCGCGGGTCCATCGACATGACGCGCGCCTTGACCGCCGTCACGACGAAGCTGAGGCAGAACATGATGTGGGCGATGAGGATCGTCCAGAAGCCGAGCTGTGCGCCCATGTTGAGGAAGAGCGTGAGCAGCGAGGCGGCCATGACGACCTCGGGCATCGCCATCGGCAGGAAGATCAGCGAGTTCACGGCGCCGCGGGCGCGGAATCGGTAGCGCACCAGGGCGAAGGCGATCATCGTGCCGAGGACCGTGGCGCCGATCGTCGCCCACAGAGCGATCTGGAGGCTCAGCGACAGCGAGCCGCACATGTCGGCGACGCCGCAGGGGTTCGTCCACGCGTCGAGCGAGAACTGCTGCCACTCGTAGTTGAAGCGCCCCTTCGGCTTGTTGAAGGAGAACACCGTCACGATGACGTTGGGCAGGAGCAGATAGCCGAGGGTGATCAGACCCGCGATGACGACGAGATTGCGGCGCAGCCAGCGTACGAAGGGCATCAGACCAAGTCCTCCGTTCCGGACCGGCGGATATAGACGGTGACCATGATCAGGATCGCGGCCATCAGGATGAAGGAGAGTGCCGCCGCCGTCGGGTAGTCCAGGATGCGCAGGAACTGCGTCTGGATGACGTTGCCGACCATGCGGGTGTCGGTGGAGCCGAGCAGGTCGGCGTTCACGTAGTCACCGGCGGCGGGGATGAAGGTGAGCAGCGTGCCGGAGACGACGCCCGGCATGGAGAGCGGGAACGTCACCTTGCGGAAGGTGGTGGCGGGCGTGGCGTACAGGTCGCCCGCCGCCTCGTGCAGCCGGCCGTCGATGCGCTCCAGCGAGGTGTAGAGCGGCAGGATCATGAACGGCAGGAAGTTGTACGTGAGTCCGCAGATCACGGCGAGCGGGGTCGCGAGGACGCGGTCGCCGTCCGTCATGCCGAGCCAGCTCGTGACGTCCAGGATGTGCAGGGCGTTCAGCGTGCTGACGACCGGGCCGCTGTCGGACAGGATCGTCTTCCAGGCCAGCGTGCGGATCAGGAAGCTGGTGAAGAACGGCGCGATGACGAGGATGAGGACGACGTTGCGCCAGCGTCCCGCGCGGAAGGCGATGAGGTAGGCGAGCGGGTAGCCGAGCGCCAGGCACAGGATCGTGGCGGCGCCCGCGTAGAGCACCGAGCGCAGGAACTGCGGCCAGTAGTCGGCGAGCGCGTCCCAGTAGGTCGCGAAGTGCCAGGTGACCTTGAAGCCGTCCTCCAGGGAACCCGTCTGGACCGACGTCGACGCCTGGTAGACCATCGGCAGGGCGAAGAAGACGACCAGCCACAGGAGGCCGGGCAGCAGCAGCCAGTACGGGACGAGGCGGCCGCGCTTGCGCGGCCGGCGCGCGGTCTTGCCGGCCGGCGCCGCGGGCGTTTCGGTGACGGTGGTCATGCTGCGGCGTCCTCCTCGACCTTCGCGGCGCCCGCCTCGATGTCCTGGGCGGCGTCGAGGCCGAAGGTGTGCGCGGGGTTCCAGTGCAGGACGACCTCGGCACCGGGGGTGAGCCGGGTGTCGCGTTCGATGTTCTGCGCGTAGACCTCGAAGGCGTCGCAGAGCGGGCTGTCGACGACGTACTGCGTGGAGACGCCGATGAAGCTGCTGTCGGCGACGCGGCCGGTGATGCGGTTGCGGCCGTCGGGTATGGAGCCCGCGTCGTCGGCGTGCGTGAGGGAGATCTTCTCGGGGCGTACGCCGACGAGGACCTTCCCGCCGGTGGTAGTGGCGGCCGTACAGCGGGAGGCGGGCAGCACGAGCTTGCCGTCGCCGGCCTTCAGGGTGAGGTCCTCGCCGCTGCGGCCGGCGACCTCGGCCTCGATGAAGTTCGACGTGCCGAGGAAGTTGGCGACGAACGTGGACCCCGGGTTCTCGTACAGGTCGGCCGGGGCGCCCAGCTGTTCGACGCGGCCCGCGTTCATCACGGCGACCGTGTCGGCCATGGTCATGGCCTCCTCCTGGTCGTGCGTGACGTGGACGAACGTGATGCCCACCTCGGTCTGGATGCGCTTGAGTTCGAGCTGCATCTGGCGGCGCAGCTTGAGGTCGAGGGCGCCGAGCGGCTCGTCGAGGAGCAGCACCTTGGGGTGGTTGATCAGGGCGCGCGCCACGGCGACGCGCTGCTGCTGGCCACCGGAGAGCTGGTTCGGCCTCTTGCGGGCCTGCTCGCCGAGCTGGACCAGGTCGAGCATCTCCCCGACCTGCTTCTTCACGGACTTGATGCCGCGGCGGCGGAGGCCAAAGGCGACGTTCTCGAAGATGTCGAGGTGCGGGAAGAGCGCGTACGACTGGAAGACGGTGTTCACCGGGCGCTTGTAGGGGGGCAGCGCGGTGACGTCCTGGTCGCCGAGGTGAACCGTTCCTGTGGTCGGCTCCTCAAGTCCCGCGATCATGCGCAGCGTTGTGGTCTTGCCGCAGCCGGAGGCACCGAGCAGGGCGAAGAAGGAGCCCTGCGGCACGGTGAGGTCGAGCGGCTGGACGGCGGTGAAGCCGTTGTCGTACGTCTTGCTGATGCCGGTGAGACGGACGTCGCCGCCGTGGTCGGTCGTCATGGTGAGTCCAAGGAGTCCGGGGGAAGGGTGTGTGGGAGCGCGGGCCGGTTCAGGCGCCGGTGAGCCGGGCGAACTTCTCCTCGAACGACGTCTCTTCCTTGGCGGTCAGCGCGCGGAAGCCGTGCGCCTTGGCCGCCATGGCCTTGTCGGGGACGATCAGCGGGTCGTTCCCGGCCTTCTTGTCGATCCTGGTGAGTTCGGGCTTGACGATGCCGGTGTCGAGGGGCGTGACGTAGTTGATCGCGGCGGCGATCTCCGCGCCGACGGCCGGCTCGTAGAAGAAGTCGATGAGCCGCTCGGCGTTCGTCTTGTGGCGCGCCTTGTTGGGGATCAGCATGTTGTCGGTCGACGTGAGGTAGCCGGCGTCCGGGATGGCGAACCTGACGTCCGGGTTGTCCGCCTGGAGCTGCACCACGTCGCCCGCCCACGCCAGACAGGCCGCGAGGTCGCCCTGGCTGAGGTCGGATATGTAGTCGTTGCCGGTGAACCTGCGGACCTGCTTGTTGTCGACGGCCCTCTGCACGCGCGCGGTGGCCGCGTCGAAGTCGTCGGTCGTGAAGTCGCGCGGGTCCTTGCCCATGTCGATCAGCGTCATGCCGATCGTGTCGCGCATCTCGGAGAGCAGGCCCACCCTGCCCTTGAGCTTCGGGTCGTCCAGGAGCTGCGAGACGGAGGTGATCTCCTTGCCGCCGGTGGCCTTCACGTTGTACGCGATGACCGTGGCGATGCCCTGCCAGGGGTAGGAGTAGGCACGGCCGGGGTCCCAGTCGGGGTTGCGGAACTGGGAAGCCAGATTGCTGTACGCGTGCGGCAGGTGGGCCGGGTCGAGCTTCTGCACCCAGCCGTAGCGGATCAGCCGGGAGGCCAGCCAGTCGGTGAGGACGATGATGTCCCGGCCGGTGTCCTGGCCCGCCGCGAGCTGCGGCTTGATCTTGCCGAAGAACTCGACGTTGTCGTTGATGTCCTCGGTGTACTTGACCGTGATCCCGGTGCGCTTGGCGAAGGCGTCCAGGCTGGGGTGGTGCTTCTTGTCCTTGCTGAGGTCGATGTACTCGGTCCAGTTGGAGAAGTTGACCACCTTCTCCTCGGCCGAGTGGTCCTCGGACGAGACGCCGCCCTGGCTCTTGCTCGCAGCGGGAATGCCACAGGCGCTCAGCGACCCGAGCCCGCCGACGGCGAGCGCGCCGCCCGCGGACGCGCGCAGCAGGGAACGGCGGCTCAGGGCCGCCCTGCCGTTGCGGAAGCTGCGCCGCATGGCGGCGAGTTGTGCCGCGGACAGGCTTTCTGGCTCGTACTGCTCCATGCGCGTGGGTGCCCTTTCGGGAGAGGTGGCCGCCCCTTGCGGGCGGCCGGTGCGGCTGCCCGCGGCGGCAGCCGCAGATTGGCTAGGGTCAGTCCCCGAAGATCGTGCGGTGCCAGGCCTTGCGGGCGACCGCGGTGTTGTCGAACATGACGTGCTTGATCTGCGTGTACTCCTCGAAGGAGTAGGCAGACATGTCCTTGCCGAAGCCGGACGCCTTGTAGCCGCCGTGCGGCATCTCGCTGAGGATCGGGATGTGGTCGTTGACCCAGACACAGCCCGCCTTGATGTCGCGGGTGGCGCGGCCCGCCCGGAACACATCCCTGGTCCAGGCCGAGGCGGCCAGGCCGTAGGGGGTGTCGTTGGCGAGGCGGATGCCCTCGTCGTCGCTGTCGAAGGGCAGGACCACGAGCACGGGGCCGAAGATCTCGGACTGGACGATCTCGCTGTCCTGGGCGGCGTCCGCGATGAGCGTCGGCCGGTAGTACGCACCCTGCTTCAGGTCACCCTGCGGGATGACACCGCCGGCGACCACGCGCGCGTAGGAGCGTGCCCGGTCGACGAATCCGGCGACTCGGTCGCGCTGCGCGTGCGAGATCAGCGGGCCGAGGTCGGTGTCGGGGGCGAACGGGTCGCCGACCCGGACGCTCTCCATGAGGTCCGCGACGCCCTGCACGAAGGCGTCGTAGAGGGGGCGCTGCACGTACGCGCGCGTGGCGGCGGTGCAGTCCTGGCCCGTGTTGATGAGGGCGCCCGCGACCGCGCCGTGCACGGCGGCCTCCAGGTCGGCGTCGTCGAAGACGACGAACGGCGCCTTTCCGCCGAGTTCGAGATGCAGCCGCTTCACGGTGGAGGTGGCGATCTCGGCGACGCGCTTGCCGACGCCCGTCGACCCGGTGAAGGAGGTCATGGCGACGTCGGGGTGCCCGACGAGGTGCTCACCGGCGTCCCGGCCCGCGCCCGTGACGATGTTGACGACGCCGTCGGGGATGCCCGCCTCGGTCGCGGCCTGCGCGAACAGGAGGGAGGTGAGCGGGGTCAGCTCGGCGGGCTTGAGCACGATGGTGTTGCCCGCCGCGATCGCCGGGAGGACCTTCCAGGCGGCCATCTGGAGCGGGTAGTTCCAGGGGGCGATGGACCCGACGACGCCGATGGGCTCGCGCCGCACGTACGAGGTGTGGTCCCCGCTGTACTCGCCGGCGGACTGGCCCTGGAGGTGCCGGGCGGCGCCCGCGAAGAACGCGGTGTTGTCGACGGTCCCGGGGACGTCGAACTCGCGGCTCAGCTTGAGGGGCTTGCCGCACTGCAGGGACTCGGCCTGCGCGAGGTCCTCGGCGCGCTCGGCCAGGACGCCCGCGAAGCGGTGCATCGCGTCGGACCGCTCGCCCGGCGTCGCGCCGGCCCAGCCGGGGAAGGCCTCGCGGGCCGCGGCCACGGCGGCGTCCACGTCCGCGGTGCCGGCCAGCTCGTACATGTAGACGTCCTGGCCGGTGGCCGGGTCGACGACTGCGTGGGTGCGGCCCGATGTGCCCTTGGTGAGGCGGCCCGCGATGTACTGGGCGCCTTCGGCGAACCGGTCCTGGGCCTGGAAGCGGGTGCTGTTGCCAGGGTTGTGCATTATCGCTCTCCTCCGCCGGAGCCCCGTCCCGCGGGGCCGGCGTAGCTCCAGCTCGATTTGAGTGCCGATCCTGACAGAGGCGATGTACTGCAACAAGTGATTCCGTTGTTGCCTTTTGGTTACGCGACGGAATCTGTCGACCAGGTGTCGAGTCCCCCTGAAAAACCCAGGACGGAGTGTCCGTGGTGCGTGCCAGACTCGCGTGCATGGGGAAGATCGACAAACTTGAGGGGAACGCGTCCATCCACGATCGGGACTCGCTGGTCAGGGCGGTGGAAGCAGGTGTACGGGTCAAGTACCTGCACTTCTGGGGGCACACACCGCGGGCGGACGGCACGGTCGGGGCGAGCTGTCTCAGTCAGTGGTGGGTCGCGCCGTTCACGGTGGACGGGGTCGAGTACGCGACGGCGGAGCACTGGATGATGGCCGCGAAGGCCCGGCTGTTCGGGGACGCGGAGGCCGAGCGCAGAGCCGTCGGCGCGGCGCATCCCTCGCAGGCCAAGAAGGCGGGGCGCCTCGTGCGGGGCTTCGACGAGGAGGTCTGGGCGCGCGAGCGGTTCGGGATCGTCGTCGAGGGCAGCGTGCACAAGTTCGCGGCGCACGCGGATCTGCGGGCGTTCCTGCTCGGGACGGGCGAGCACGTCCTGGTCGAGGCCAGCCCGCTCGACCGCGTGTGGGGCATCGGACTCGCGGCCGACGCGGACGCTGCCGCCGATCCGAGACGGTGGCGTGGCCTCAATCTGCTGGGGTTCGCGCTGATGGCGGCGCGCGAGCGGCTGAAGGACCGGGCCTGACGGCCCGGCCCTGCGTCGCCGGTTTCCTACTGGGTTTCCACCACGCTCCTACCGGGTCCCCGCCGAACTCCTACCGGGTTTCCCCGAGCTCTTCTACCGGGCGGCGGAGTACCCGCTGTCGCTGCTGCTGTCGCTCGACGAGTCACTGTCGGCGATGACGAAGAACATCAGGGCCAGCGCGAGTACCAGTCCGCCGATTCCGCAGATCAGTCCGGCCAGCGCCTGGCCCCGGTTCGTGGCCTCGCCCCGGCCCGCCCTCGCGCGGCCGACGGCGCCGAAGATGATGGCGAGGATCCCGACCACGATCGCGATCGGCCACAGGACGAAGCCCACGGCCGAGATGATCCCGAGCGTCAGGGCAGCGACGCCCATGCCGTTGGCGGGCTGCGGCTGCATTCCGGGCCAGCCGTAGCCGGGACCGCCGTAGCCCACCGGGGCCGGACCGGTCGCGGCGTGCCGGCCGTAGCCGTAGCCGTACGGGGCGGACGGGTAGCCGTAGTGCATCTGCCCCGGCCCGTCGGGCGAGACGGGCGGCGGGGGCACGGGCTCACCGGGCGGCGCGAAGGGGTTGGCCCCCGCCGCCCAGGGAGCACCGGCCTGCATCGCCGGGTAGCCGGGAGGCATCGCGTAGGGGGCACCCGGCGGCTGCGCGTGCGGGTACGGCTGCCCGTGCGGGTACGGCTGCGGTGCCCAGGCGCCGGGAGCCGGCGCGGCGCCCGCGGAGGGCGCGGCGAACGGGTTGTACGGCTCGCCGGGCGCGGACGGCGCGGCGAACGGGTCCACCTGCGTCTCGGCGTGGGACGGGGACGGCGGGGCGAACGGGTTCGCGGGCGCCTCCCCCTGCGACGGCTGCGCGAAAGGATTGGCTTGCGCCTCCCCCTGCGACGGCGGCACGAACGGGTTCACCGGCGTCGGAGCAGCCGGCCCGGCCTCTTCCTGTGCAGCCTCGCCTTGTGCGGCCTCCCCCTGTGCCACCTCCCCCGGCACGGCGTCCCGCGGCCCCGCGCTCTGCAACCACGGGGGTTTCGGCACCGCGTCACGCGGGCCCGGGTCCGTCGGGGCCGCCCATGGATCCGGTTCCCCCTTCCCGAGGGACACCCTGCCCGCAGGCGGATCCCCGGCACCCGCGCCCCGGTCCCCCGACGTCGGCTCCGGAGAAGCCGCCAGACCGTTGGCACCCTCAGCGCCCTCGGCCGCCTCAGCGCTCTCTGTGCCCTCTATGCCCTCGGACATCACTCGCTCGTCCCCCTTCTTCTCCCACCCGGACGTCCCGTCATGCTACGGCCGCCGCCAGGTCACGGCCGGGGCACGCCTACGATGACTGCGACCCATCGATCAGCCGATCAACCAAGTTCCTGGGGAGGAATCCGTGACCGATCTGCATGCCTTTATCGCCGGACTGCCAAAGGCAGAGCTGCATGTGCACCATGTCGGCTCGGCGTCCCCCCGGATCGTCTCCACACTCGCGGCCCGCCACCCGGACTCCAAGGTCCCGACGGACCCCGAGGCGTTGGCCGACTACTTCACGTTCACGGACTTCGCGCACTTCATCGACGTATACCTCTCGGTCGTCGACCTCGTGCGCACGCCCGAGGACGTCCGTCTGCTCACGTTCGAGATCGCGCGGGACATGGCCCGGCAGAACGTGCGCTACGCCGAGCTGACCATCACCCCGTACTCCTCCGTCCGCCGCGGCATCGACGAGTACGGCTTCATGGCGGCGATCGAGGACGCGCGCAAGGCCGCCGAGGCCGAGTTCGGCACGGTGCTGCGCTGGTGCTTCGACATTCCCGGCGAGGCGGGTCTCGAGTCCGCCGAGGAGACCGTGCGGCTGGCGACCACCGACTCGATCCGCCCGGAGGGCCTCGTCTCCTTCGGGCTCGGCGGGCCCGAAGTCGGCGTGCCGCGACCGCAGTTCAAGCCCTACTTCGACCGGGCGATCGCCGCGGGCCTGCACTCCGTGCCGCACGCCGGCGAGACGACGGGCCCGGGGACCGTCTGGGACGCCCTGCTCCACCTCGGCGCCGAACGCATCGGCCACGGCACGACGTCCGCCCAGGACCCGAAGCTCCTCGCCCACCTCGCCGAGCACCGCATCCCGCTCGAGGTCTGCCCGACGTCGAACATCGCGACGCGCGCCGTGAAGACCCTTGAGGAGCACCCCATCAAGCAGTTCGCCGACGCCGGGATCGTCATCACGGTCAACTCCGACGACCCGCCGATGTTCGGCACGGACCTCAACAACGAGTACGTCGTCGCCGCCCGCCTCCTCGGCCTGGACGAGCGGGGCGTGGCGGCGCTCGCCAAGAACGCGGTGGACGCGTCGTTCCTCGACGAGCCGGGCAAGGCCCGTATCGCCGCGGAGATCGACACGTACACGGACACGTGGCTCGCCGGGGCATGACCGGCTGACCACAATGGGGCCATGCGTACCGTGACTGCCGTGGCCCACCGGGGCGACCCCTACCGCGTCCGTGAGAACACCCTCGCCTCCCTGCGCTCCGCGCTGGAGCGGGGGGCGGACGCGGTGGAGATCGATGTCCGTCTGACCCGCGACGGCGTGCCCGTGCTGCTGCACGACTCCACGCTCAAGCGGCTGTGGGACCACGACCGCCCGCTCTCCGCGCTCTCGTACGACGAGGTGCGCGGCGTCACCGCGGGCGGCGTGCCCACCCTCCAACAGGCCCTTGAGGTACTGGCCGAGCGGCGGGTGATGGTGGATCTGCCGGGCGGGGACGCGCGCACCGTCCGTACGGTCGTCGGCGTCATCCGTGACTGCGGCGCCGACGAGAGCGCCTACTACTGCGCGGGCGCGGAGACGATGCTGGCGGTGCGGCGCGCGGACCCGGCCGCCGAGATCGCGCTGACCTGGACGACACTGGCGCCGCCGCGGCCAGGGCTGCTCGAAGCGGTCAGGCCGACCTGGCTCAACTACCGTTTCCCGCTGGCCAGTCGGGAGCTGACCGCCCAGGTGCACCGCCAGGGCCTGCTGGTCTCCGCATGGACCCCGGACACGAAGTCGGCGATGCGCCGCCTCCTCGACGTCGGCGTCGACTCGATCACGACGAACCGCATCGACGTCCTGTGCGGGCTGCGCGGCGTGCACGGCGACTGATCCGACTCCTAGGGCGTTGGCGTTCGCCCGGTGGGGCGGCCTCGCAACAGGCCGGGCGCGGTCGCCGGGGACAAGGCGTACTCGTCCCGCGGCAACCGCGCCCACCCGCGCAGGCGCGGCATCAGGGCCGCCATCGTCGCCCGCCGAGGGCATCGCCCCCGTCACACGTCTACAGCTGCCGCCTCATACGTCGATCTGCTCGAAGATGTGCGGATACGACACGATGTCGTCGGGGAACTCGGCCGCCATGCGCTGGAACTCCGGGCTGCCGAACGCCGTGGCGAGCGCCTCGGTCGACTCCCAGACCGCGACGTTCATCAGGAGCTGACTGTCCGCCGTTCCCTTGTGCATCTGCAGGGAGACGAATCCCGGCTGAGCCTTCATGAACTCGGCCTGCCTCCGGAAGAGGGCCAGGAACGCTTCAGTCCTCTCCTTCGGGACGAAGAAGGTGTTGGCCAAGGCGATGGGCCCTGTCTTCTCCTTGAACTGCGCGAACATCGGCGTGTGCGGGTCGAGACTCTGCAGCTTTGCCATTTTCGGTACTTCCTCTCGCTATCGGTCGGTGGGGGTCGCTGGGGCCCACGTCCTGGGGATACCAGCGGAGTTCGAGCGTGTTGGTGTCATTGCGGCTGACGGCCGGGCGGGCCGGCTCGCGGGGTCAGGCGAGGGCGGCGACGAGCAGGGTGAAGGCGGCGATGATGACGGCGACGCGGACGTAGTGGAAGCGGTCCCAGCGG
>NZ_JBWKIS010000030.1:0-106415 GCF_056432625.1 Streptomyces sp. NPDC045026 | reverse complement strand
ACGAGGTCGGGGTTGTGCACCTCGACACCGGCCGGGGGCGCGATGTCGGCGGCGGTGACCAGACCCGGGCCCTGCTTGCGCAGGTACATCACGACCGGCTCGTCGTGCTCCGAGGAGACGACCAGCTGCTTGATGTTCAGGATGAGGTCGGTGACGTCTTCCTTGACGCCCGGCACGGTGGTGAACTCGTGCAGGACACCGTCGATACGGATGGACGTGACCGCCGCACCCGGAATCGAGGAGAGAAGGGTCCGGCGCAGGGAGTTGCCGAGGGTGTAACCGAAGCCCGGCTCCAGCGGCTCGATCACGAACCGGGAGCGGAACTCGTCGACGACCTCTTCGGTCAACGAGGGACGCTGAGCAATCAGCATGAAACGTTTCCTTCAGTCATGGGCACCCACTATTTGATGCCCGACTCACCGGGCGGTAGCCCGATATTTGGTACTGCTGCAAGGGTACGGGCGGCACGCCTCCGAAGAGCCGTACCGCCCGAAAACCTAAGACAACCGTGCGTCAGACGCGGCGGCGCTTGGGCGGACGGCAGCCGTTGTGCGGGGTCGGCGTGACGTCCTGGATCGAACCGACCTCGAGGCCCGTGGCCTGGAGGGAGCGGATCGCGGTCTCGCGGCCGGAGCCCGGACCCTTGACGAAGACGTCAACCTTGCGCATGCCGTGCTCCTGGGCGCGACGCGCGGCCGACTCGGCGGCCATCTGCGCGGCGAACGGAGTGGACTTGCGCGAGCCCTTGAAGCCGACGTGGCCGGCGGACGCCCAGGAGATCACGTTGCCGGTCGGGTCCGTGATGGACACGATCGTGTTGTTGAACGTGCTCTTGATGTGAGCGTGCCCGTGAGCGACGTTCTTCTTTTCCTTGCGGCGCACCTTCTTGGCAGCGCCCTGACGACCCTTGGGGGGCATCTATTACTCCTACGGGAGGTGGTCGGTCCTGCAGCGACAGCTGTCGATAGACCGCTGAGCGAGGACTACTTCTTGCCCGGCTTCTTCTTACCGGCGATGGCGCGACGCGGGCCCTTGCGGGTACGAGCGTTCGTGCTGGTGCGCTGACCGCGGACGGGCAGGCCACGACGGTGACGAAGACCCTGGTAGCAGCCGATCTCGACCTTGCGGCGGATGTCGGCCTGGATCTCGCGACGGAGGTCACCCTCAGTCTGGATGTTCGCGTCCACGTACTCGCGGATCTTGATCAGGTCCTCTTCGGACAGATCACGAACGCGGGTGTTGCGGTCCACACCGGTGGCGTCCAGCGTCTGCTGGGACAGCGTGCGGCCAATGCCGAACACGTAGGTGAGGGCGACCTCTACGCGCTTGTCGCGCGGGAGGTCAACGCCTTCAAGGCGTGCCATTCAAGGCTCCTGTTGATACTTCGGAGGTCTTCAGCAGGACCATTCCCAGGCGCCGTATGAGGTACATCCTGGGTCCCCGGCCTCCGACCGGGGGTGTCGCCCTCCATTACCAAAGGATCTGAAGAGGGACGGGTCCTGCATGTGTACTTAATTGCGTCGCGCGAAAATCTGCGAACTGCAGTCGTGCGTCAGCCCTGGCGCTGCTTGTGGCGCGGGTTGTCGCAGATAACCATGACCCGGCCGTGACGGCGGATCACCCTGCACTTGTCGCAGATCTTCTTGACGCTCGGCTTGACCTTCATTGGTGAGGTTCTCCGGGTCAGTGCCACCACCCCGCGCGAGGCGGGATGCGGGCAAGATCTACTTGTACCGGTAGACGATCCGGCCACGCGTCAGGTCGTACGGAGACAGCTCCACCACGACCCGGTCGTCAGGGAGGATACGGATGTAGTGCATACGCATCTTGCCGCTGATGTGAGCCAGGACCTGGTGGCCGTTCTGGAGCTCCACCTTGAACATGGCGTTCGGGAGAGACTCGACGACAGTGCCTTCGATCTCGATGGCACCTTGCTTCTTGGCCACGCTTTGCCCTTCGAATCGACTACCTTGATCGACTCAGCACGTACATGCAGGCATGCGTGTGCACGAGAGCCGACGAGTCAGTCTACGTCAGGGCACCCGGAAAGACGAATCGGGGAAGTTTGCCCCACAGTAAAGATCATTATGCAAGCGGATCCGGAGCAGCGGCCGGAGTCACGCCAGAGGGTCCGGCGCCGCCGTCACGCCCAGCTCGGCCAGCTTCGCCTTGCCGCCGTCGGGCGCGGTGAGGACCAGCGGGCCCTGTTCGGTCAGCGCGATGGAGTGCTCCCAGTGCGAGGACCAGGTGCCGTCCGTCGTGATGACGGTCCAGTCGTCCTCGAGGACCTCGGTGCGCGGGGTGCCGAGGGAGACCATCGGCTCGATCGCGAGGCAGAAGCCGGGGACGAGCTTCGGGCCCTTGCCGCGGCGGCGCTCGACGTAGTTCAGGAGGTGCGGGTCCATGTGCATCTCGGTGCCGATGCCGTGGCCGCCGTAGTCCTCGACGATGCCGTACTTGCCGCCGCCCGGCTTGGGCTGGCGGCGGATGTAGGACTCGATGGCGCGGGAGATGTCGATCAGCCGGTTGCCGTTCTTCATCGCGGCGATGCCGGCCCACATCGACTCCTCGGTCACCCGGGAGAGTTCGATCAGCTCCGGAGCGTGACCGGTGCCGACGAACGCCGTGTACGCGGCGTCCCCGTGCCAGCCGTCGATGATCGCGCCGCAGTCGATGGAGATGATGTCGCCGTCCTTGAGGACGGTCTTGTCGTCCGGGATGCCGTGCACGACGACCTCGTTGACCGAGGTGCAGATGGTCGCAGGGAATCCCCCGTAGCCGAGGAAGTTCGACTTGGCCCCGTGCTCGTCGAGCACCTTGCGCGCGACCTCGTCCAGGTCCCGGGTAGTGGCACCGGGCACCGCAGCCTCACGCGTCGCCGCGTGGATCGCGGCGACGACCAGCCCCGCCTCACGCATCTTGGCGATCTGCTCGGGGGTCTTGATCTGCACCATGGGGGCCTGCGCTCTCCGTCTTCCGACTACGGGTTTTTACCTAGACAACACTACGGCCGCGGCGCCCTGTACGGGCACCGCGGCCGGAGCAGCGTAACGGCTTACTTGTCGCGCTTGAGGGCGTCCATGGCCCGCGCGGTCACCTCGTCGACCTTGCCGAGCGCCGAGATCGTCCGCACCAGGCCCTGGGCCCGGTAGTAGTCGATGATCGGTTCGGTCTGCGAGTGGTAGACCTCGAGCCGCTTGCGGACGGTGTCCTCGGTGTCGTCCTCGCGCTGGTACAGCTCGCCGCCGCAGACGTCACAGACGCCTTCCTGCTTCGGCTGCTTGTACGACACGTGGAAGACGTGCGCGGAGTCCTTGCGGCAGATGCGGCGGCCGGCGATGCGCTTGACCACCTCGTCCTCGGGGACCTCGAGGTCCAGGACCGCGTCGAGCTTCACTTCGTCCGCCTTGAGGGCGACGTCGAGCGCCTCGGCCTGCGAGACGTTGCGAGGGAAGCCGTCGAGCAGGAAGCCGTTCACGGCGTCCGGCTGCTCCATGCGGTCCTTGGCCATCCCGATGGTGACCTCGTCCGGAACCAGGTTTCCGGCGTCCATGAACGCCTTTGCCTGCTTGCCCAACTCCGTGCCCTGGCTGATGTTGGCACGGAAGAGGTCGCCCGTGGAGATGTGCGGAATCGACAGGTTCTTGGCAAGGAACGCGGCCTGCGTTCCCTTGCCCGCACCGGGCGGCCCGACGAGGACGATACGCATCAGCGGAGGAACCCTTCGTAATTGCGCTGCTGAAGCTGGCTCTCGATCTGCTTCACCGTTTCCAGACCGACACCCACGATGATGAGGATGCTGGTCCCGCCGAACGGGAAGTTCTGGCTTGCCCCGAAGCCAACCAACGCCATCGTCGGTACGAGAGCGATCAGACCCAGATACAGCGAACCCGGCCACGTGATCCGGTTGAGTACGTAACTGAGGTACTCAGCGGTCGGCCGGCCAGCCCGGATGCCCGGGATGAAGCCACCATACTTCTTCATGTTGTCCGCGACTTCCTCGGGGTTGAACGAGATCGCCACGTAGAAGAACGCGAAGAAAACGATCAGCAGGAAGTACGAAACGATGTAATAGGGGTGATTTCCCTTGGTCAGATGGTCGTTGATCCAGGTCTTCCACCCCGAGTTGCCTCCCGCGAACTGCGCGACGAGGGCCGGGATGTAGAGCAGCGACGAGGCGAAGATGACAGGGATCACACCCGCCTGATTGACCTTCAGCGGGATGTAGGTGGACGTACCGCCGTAAGACCGGCGACCGATCATGCGCTTCGCATACTGGACAGGAATGCGGCGCTGCGCCTGCTCGACGAAGACCACCAGGCCGACCATGACGAGGCCCACCAGGATCACGGCGCCGAACTCGATCCAGCCGCCGGCGAGGTCACCGGTCGTCTTGATGGTCCACAGGGCGCTCGGGAAGGTGGCGGCGATCGAGATGAACATCAGGATCGACATGCCGTTGCCGATGCCGCGGTCGGTGATGAGCTCACCGAGCCACATGACGATGGCGGTACCGGCGGTCATCGTGATGACCATCGTGATCGTCACGAAGATCGACTGGTCCGGGACGATCTGGTTCGCGACGGGGCAGCCCTGGAAGAGGGCGCCGCTGCGAGCGGTCGCGACGAGGCCGGTGCCCTGGAGGATGGCGAGCGCCACGGTCAGGTATCGGGTGTACTGCGTGATCTTCGCCGTACCCGCCTGACCCTCCTTCTTCAGAGCCTCGAGCCGCGGGATCACGACGGTGAGCAGCTGCAGGATGATGCTCGCGGTGATGTACGGCATGATGCCGAGCGCGAAGATCGTGATCTGCAGGAGCGCGCCGCCACTGAACATGTTGACGAGACCGAACAGCCCCTGCGTGCCTTTGTTCGCGTCCATACATGTCTGGACGTTCGAGTAGCTGACTCCCGGGATCGGCACGTGCGTACCGATGCGGTAGATCACGATGATGCCGAGCGTGAAGAGCAGCTTCTTGCGCAGGTCGGGCGTCTTGAACGCCCGGGCGAACGCGGTGAGCACGGTGCCTCCTGCGACCCCCGCGCACGTGCGTCAGAGGTGACGGTCTTGAGGTTCGATGAGTGAAGGAATGCGTAACAGTCAAGCACCGGGTGAAGATCCGTCAGACTCGTCGCCTTCAGGACACACCGCCCGGCCCAGGGCGTCAGCCCCAGACGGATACAGCACAGTGCAGGCCACCATACCGGCGACCATGCCCCCCTTGGAACGACCAACCGGGGATGCCCCAAATATGGGGCATCCCCGGTCGGGAATCGCTCATGTCATCGAGACGCCTGAAAAGGTCAGACGAGCTCGGTGACGGTACCGCCGGCGGCGGTGATCTTCTCCTTGGCGGAGTTGGAGACGGCGTCAACCGTCACCTGCAGCGCCACGGTGAGCTCACCCTGGCCGAGCACCTTGACGAGGCTGTTCTTGCGAACGGCACCCTTGGCGACGAGACCCTCAACGGTGACCTCGCCACCTTCCGGGTACAGCGCGCTCAGCTTGTCGAGGTTCACGACCTGGAACTCGGTCTTGAACGGGTTCTTGAAGCCCTTGAGCTTCGGGAGACGCATGTGGAGGGGCATCTGGCCACCCTCGAAGCGCTCCGGAACCTGGTAACGGGCCTTCGTGCCCTTGGTACCACGACCGGCCGTCTTACCCTTCGACGCCTCACCGCGACCCACACGGGTCTTCGCGGTCTTGGCGCCCGGGGCGGGACGGAGGTTGTGGATCTTGAGCGGGTTGTTCTCCGCCATGATCAGTCGACCTCCTCGACCGTCACGAGGTGCCGCACGGTGTTAGCCATGCCGCGGAACTCGGGACGATCCTCCTTGACGACCACGTCGTTCAGGCGCTTGAGCCCGAGCGAACGCAGGGTGTCGCGGTGGTTCTGCTTGCTACCGATGTACGACTTCGTCTGCGTGATCTTGAGACGGGCCATTACGCACCCGCTCCCGCACGTGCACGAAGCAGAGCCGCGGGGGCGACGTCCTCGAGCGGCAGACCACGGCGAGCCGCGATCTCCTCGGGACGCTGCAGGCCCTTGAGGGCCGTCACGGTCGCGTGCACGATGTTGATCGCGTTGGACGAGCCGAGCGACTTCGACAGAATGTCGTGAACGCCGGCGCACTCGAGCACAGCACGCACCGGGCCACCGGCGATAACGCCGGTACCGGGGGCAGCAGGCTTGAGCAGGACGACGCCCGCGGCCTTCTCGCCCGTGATCGGGTGCGGGATGGTGCCCTGGATACGGGGGACCTTGAAGAAGTGCTTCTTGGCCTCCTCAACACCCTTGGCGATGGCGGCCGGCACCTCCTTGGCCTTGCCGTAACCAACACCGACGGTGCCGTCACCATCGCCTACCACGACGAGCGCGGTGAAGCTGAAGCGACGACCACCCTTCACAACCTTGGCGACGCGGTTGATCGCGACAACGCGCTCAACGTACGCGGTCTTCTCGGCGGCAGCAGCGCCACCGTCGCGACCCTTCCGGTCCCGCCGCTCGCCGCCACCGGCACCGCTTCCGCGGCGCTGGGGTCCAGCCATTGGAATTACCTCTCTTCGTTTTCCGCTAGCTACGGAACCGGATCAGAACTTCAGACCGGCTTCGCGGGCGGCGTCCGCCAGAGCGGCGATGCGCCCGGCGTACTGGTTACCACCACGGTCGAACACGACAGCCTCGACGCCCGCGGCCTTGGCGCGCTCGGCGACCAGGGCGCCGACCTTGCCGGCCTGCGCGGACTTGTCGGCCTCGACACCACGGATCGAGGTGTCCAGGGTCGACGCCGACGCGAGGGTGTGACCCTTAACGTCGTCGATGACCTGGGCCACGATGTGGCGGTTCGAGCGCGTCACGACCAGGCGCGGACGCTCGGCCGTACCCGAAACATGCTTACGGATACGAATGTGACGCCGCTTGATGGCAGCACGCTTGTAAGCGTCGCCCTTAGCAATCTTGACACCGTATGCCATGGCTTACTTACCCGCCTTTCCGACCTTGCGGCGGATGACTTCGCCTTCGTACTTGACGCCCTTGGCCTTGTACGGGTCGGGCTTGCGCAGCTTGCGGATGTTGGCCGCAACCTCGCCGACCTTCTGCTTGTCGATACCCTCGACCGAGAACTTGGTCGGCGACTCGACCTTGAAGGAGATGCCCTCGGGCGCCTCGATCAGGATCGGGTGGCTGTAGCCGAGCGAGAACTCCAGGTTGGAGCCCTTCGCCAGGACGCGGTAACCGACACCGCTGATCTCGAGCTTCTTCACGTAACCCTGGGTCACGCCGGTGATCATGTTCGCCACCAGCGTGCGGGACAGGCCGTGGAGGGCCTTGTTCTGACGCTCGTCGTTCGGGCGGGTGACGTTCAGAACGCCGTCCTCGCCCTTAGCGATGTCGATCGGCGCCACGACGGTGTGCGAGAGGGAACCCTTGGGGCCCTTCACCGCGACCGTACGGCCGTCGATGGTGACGTCCACGCCGGCGGGAACCGTGATGGGGAGCTTGCCAATACGCGACATTAGCTTTTCCTCCGTTCCCGACTACCAGACGTAGGCGAGGACTTCCCCACCTACGCCCTTCTTGCCTGCCTGCTGGCCGGTCAGAAGACCGTGCGACGTGGAGATGATCGCCACGCCGAGGCCGCCGAGGACCTTGGGCAGGTTGGTGGACTTCGCGTAAACCCGGAGACCGGGCTTGGAGATCCGCTTGATGCCCGCAATGGAGCGCTCACGGTTCGGGCCGAACTTGAGCTCGAGGACGAGGTTCTTGCCAACCTCGGCGTCCTCGGTCTTCCAGCCCGTGATGAAGCCCTCCTGCTGGAGGATCTCCGCGATGTGAGACTTGATCTTGCTGTGCGGCATCGCCACGGTGTCGTGGTACGCCGAGTTCGCGTTACGCAGACGAGTCAGCATGTCCGCGATCGGATCAGTCATGGTCATGAATTGGCCTTCGGCCTCTCTCGCCGGGGTTTCCTGTATGCGCCATCCCTCTCCCCACACAGAGGCGGGACGGGTGCGGTGCGGGGACCTACGGCGTAGTAAGTCGGTATGGGCGGCGGGCGCCCAACCCCACAAGCCTACGGCATGTGAGGGAGGGCTCCCGCCGTCCAAATACTTACCGAGAGCGTCCGGTAATTCCCAAGCCCCTAAGGACGAAGGGGAATTACCAGGAGCTCTTGGTCACGCCCGGCAGCTCGCCACGGTGAGCCATCTCACGAAGGCACACGCGGCACAGGCCGAACTTGCGGTACACGGAGTGCGGGCGGCCGCAGCGCTGGCAGCGGGTGTAGCCACGCACACCGAACTTGGGCTTACGAGCAGCCTTGGCAATAAGAGCCTTCTTCGCCATCTCGCTTACGCCTCCTTGAACGGGAAGCCGAGGTGACGGAGAAGGGCACGGCCCTCAGCGTCGTTGGTCGCCGTGGTGACCACGGTGATGTCCATACCCCGGACGCGGTCGATCTTGTCCTGGTCGATCTCGTGGAACATGACCTGCTCCGTGAGACCGAAGGTGTAGTTGCCACGGCCGTCGAACTGCTTGGGAGACAGACCACGGAAGTCGCGGATGCGCGGAAGCGCGAGCGACAGGGTGCGGTCCAGGAACTCCCACATGCGGTCGCCACGGAGCGTGACGTGGGCACCGATCGGCTGACCCTCGCGCAGCTTGAACTGCGCGATGGACTTGCGGGCCTTGGTGATGGCCGGCTTCTGACCGGTGATCGTGGTCAGGTCACGGACGGCACCGTCCATGAGCTTGGAGTCACGGGCGGCGTCGCCGACACCCATGTTGACCACAATCTTGACGAGGCCCGGGGTCTGCATGACGTTCTCGTAGGAGAACTCTTCCTGCAGCTTGCCCGCGATCTCCTCGCGGTACTTCGTCTTGAGACGCGGAGTCGTGGTGGTAGCCATCAGATGTCCTCACCCGTCCGCTTGGCAACGCGAACCTTGTTGCCCTCGTCGTCGAAGCGGTAACCGACACGCGTGACGACCTTGTTGCCGTCCTTCTCCACGACGAGCTGAACGTTGCTCACGTGGACAGGGGCCTCGGTCGTGACGATGCCACCGGCCTGCGAACCGCTGGCGGTGGGGCCGGCCTTGGTGTGCTTCTTGACCCGGTTGACACCCTCGACCAGGACGCGGTCCTCGCGGGGGAAGGCCGCGATGACCTTGCCCTGCTTGCCCTTGTCCTTACCGGTGATGACCTGTACCAGGTCGCCCTTCTTGATCTTCATGCTTACAGCACCTCCGGCGCGAGCGAGATGATCTTCATGAACTTCTTCTCGCGCAGCTCACGGCCCACCGGGCCGAAGATACGGGTGCCGCGAGGGTCGCCGTCGTTCTTCAGAATGACGGCGGCGTTCTCGTCGAAGCGGATGTACGAGCCGTCCGGACGGCGGCGCTCCTTGACGGTGCGAACGATGACGGCCTTGACGACGTCACCCTTCTTCACGTTGCCACCGGGGATCGCGTCCTTGACGGTGGCGACGATGACGTCACCGATGCCCGCGTAGCGGCGACCCGAGCCACCGAGAACACGGATGGTGAGAATTTCCTTCGCACCCGTGTTGTCGGCGACGCGCAGTCGCGACTCCTGCTGGATCACGTCTATCTCCTGATTTGTCTGCCGGTTCCCCCGGGGCAGTTCAGCGAACTGCCCCGGGAGCCTGGCGGAACGAACTCTGAGGGATACCCCTCAGAGCTGTACTTGCTGGAATTCCCTTGCGGGAATTACCTACTTGGCCTTCTCGAGGATCTCGACGATGCGCCAGCGCTTGGTCGCCGACAGCGGACGCGTCTCCATGATGAGGACGCGGTCGCCGACGCCGGCAGCGTTCTGCTCGTCGTGCGCCTTGAGCTTGTTCGTACGGCGGATGACCTTGCCGTACAGCGCGTGCTTGACGCGGTCCTCGACAGCGACGACGACGGTCTTGTCCATCTTGTCGCTGACGACAAGACCCTCACGGGTCTTGCGGAAGCCGCGGGCGGCAGTCTCTTCAGTCACGTTGCTCTCGCTCATCAGGCGCTCTCCACCGTCTCGATGCCCAGCTCGCGCTCACGCATCAGGGTGTAGATCCGCGCGATGTCCTTACGGACGGCCTTCAGCCGACCGTGGTTCTCGAGCTGACCGGTCGCCGCCTGGAAACGGAGGTTGAACAGCTCTTCCTTGGCCTCGCGGAGCTTGTTGAGAAGCTCCTCGTTGCCCAGTTCGCGCAGCTCGGACGCCTTGGTACCGGCCGACATCACGACTCACCTGCCTCGCGCCGAACAATCCGGCACTTCATCGGAAGCTTGTGAGCAGCGCGGGTAAGCGCCTCACGCGCAATCTTCTCGTTCGGGTAGGACAGCTCGAACATCACCCGACCCGGGTGAACGTTCGCGACCCACCACTCGGGGGAACCCTTACCGGAACCCATGCGGGTCTCGGCGGGCTTCTTCGTAAGCGGGCGGTCCGGGTAGATGTTGATCCAGACCTTGCCGCCACGCTTGATGTGGCGGGTCATCGCGATACGAGCCGCCTCGATCTGGCGGTTGGTCACGTACGCCGGCGTGAGGGCCTGAATGCCGTACTCGCCGAACGCAACCGTCGTACCACCCTTGGCCTGACCGCGGCGCTTGGGGTGGTGCTGCTTGCGGTGCTTGACCCTACGGGGGATCAGCATTTCGGTCAGGCCTCCGTTCCGGTGCTCTCAGCCGGAGCGGCAGCGGCGGCGGGAGCGTCGGCCTTGGGGGCCTCGGCAGCCGGCGCGGACTGCTGCTGCGGCTTGCGGCCGCGGCCGCCCCGCTCGCCACCACGACCACCGCGGCCACCGGCCGGACGGTCGTTACCGCCACGGGCCGGGCGGTTACCCGCACGGGCAGCGGCGTTCTCGGCGCGGACCTCGGCGATGTTCTTGACGTCGCCCTTGTAGATCCAGACCTTCACACCGATACGGCCGAAGGTCGTCTTGGCCTCGAAGAAGCCGTAGTCGACGTTCGCGCGGAGCGTGTGCAGGGGCACACGGCCCTCGCGGTAGAACTCCGAGCGGGACATCTCGGCGCCGCCGAGACGGCCACCACACTGGATCTTGATGCCCTTGGCGCCGGCCTTCATCGCCGTCTGCATGCTCTTACGCATGGCGCGACGGAAGGAGACGCGGGAGGACAGCTGCTCGGCAACAGCCTGAGCAACCAGCTGAGCGTCGGTCTCGGGGTTCTTGACCTCGAGGATGTTCAGCTGGACCTGCTTGCCCGTGAGCTTCTCGAGGTCACCGCGGATGCGGTCGGCCTCGGCGCCACGGCGGCCGATGACGATGCCCGGACGAGCGGTGTGGATGTCCACACGCACGCGGTCACGGGTGCGCTCGATCTCAACCTTCGAGATACCGGCGCGCTCCATGCCGGAGGTCATCATGCGACGGATGGCTACGTCTTCCTTGACGTAGTCCTTGTACAGCTTGTCGGCGTACCAACGGGACTTGAAGTCCGTGGTGATACCGAGCCGGAACCCGTGCGGGTTTACCTTCTGGCCCATTACCGGGTTCCTTCCTTGCTGCTGACGACCACGGTGATGTGGCTGGTCCGCTTACGGATCCGGTAGGCACGGCCCTGAGCACGCGGACGGAACCGCTTCAGGGTCGGGCCCTCATCCACGTACGCCTCGCTGATGACCAGCGAATTGGCGTCGGTGTGGTCGTAGTTGTGTGCAGCGTTGGCGATGGCGCTGTCCAGCACCTTGCCAACCGGCACGCTCGCGGCCTGCGGGGCGAAACGCAGGACCGCCTGAGCCTCCGTGGCATCCATGCCACGGATGAGGTCCACCACGCGGCGGGCCTTCATGGGCGTGACGCGGATGTACCGCGCCTGGGCCCTGGCTTCCATGGTTGTCCCTTCAGTGTTCGTCATAGTCGATTCCACCCCGCCTTAGCGGCGCTTCGACTTCCGGTCGTCCTTGACGTGACCCCGGAAGGTGCGCGTCGGCGAGAACTCGCCGAGCTTGTGGCCGACCATCGACTCGGTGACGAACACCGGGATGTGGATCTTGCCATTGTGCACCGCGATGGTGTGCCCCAGCATGGCCGGGATGATCATCGAGCGACGGGACCAGGTCTTGATGACGTTCTTGGAACCGGCTTCGTTCTGAGCGTCCACCTTCTTTACGAGGTGGCCGTCAACGAAGGGTCCCTTCTTGAGACTGCGCGGCATCTAAACCCGCTCCTAGCGCTTCTTGTTCGTCTTGCGGCGGCGGACGATGTACTTGTTCGAAGCCTTCTTCGGCGAACGAGTACGACCCTCCTTCTGACCCCACGGGGAGACCGGGTGGCGACCACCGGAGGTCTTGCCCTCACCACCACCGTGCGGGTGGTCAACCGGGTTCATCGCCACACCGCGAACGGTCGGACGAACGCCGAGCCAGCGCTTGCGGCCGGCCTTGCCCCAGTTGATGTTCGACTGCTCGGCGTTGCCGACCTCGCCGATCGTGGCGCGGCAGCGGGCGTCGACCAGGCGAATTTCGCCGGACGGCATACGAAGGTGGGCCATCGTGCCCTCCTTCGCCAGCAGCTGCACCGAGGCACCGGCGGAGCGGGCGAACTTGGCGCCGCCACCGGGACGGATCTCGATCGCGTGGATCGTGGTACCGACCGGGATGTTGCGGAGCGCCAGGTTGTTGCCCGGCTTGATGTCGGCCCCGGGACCGTTCTCGACGCGGTCACCCTGCGACAGGCCACGCGGAGCGACGATGTAACGCTTCTCGCCGTCGGCGTAGTGCAGCAGCGCGATGCGCGCGGTGCGGTTGGGGTCGTACTCGATGTGCGCGACCTTCGCCGGCACGCCGTCCTTGTCGTGACGACGGAAGTCGATCACTCGGTAGGCGCGCTTGTGTCCGCCACCCTGGTGGCGAACGGTCACACGACCGGCGTTGTTACGGCCGCCCTTGCTGTGCAGCGGGCGGACCAGCGACTTCTCCGGCGTGGACCGCGTGACCTCGACGAAGTCGGCAACGCTGGAGCCACGACGGCCCGGCGTAGTCGGCTTGTACTTGCGGATTCCCATTTCTCAGTCCTCGTCCGATATTCGGACCAGGGCGCTCCGCTAGGAGGCCTGGCCGAAGATGTCGATACGGTCGCCCTCAGCGAGGGTCACGATCGCGCGCTTGCTGTCAGCACGCTTGCCGAAGCCCGTCTTGGTCCGCTTGCGCTTGCCCTGACGGTTGATCGTGTTGACTCCGGTGACCTTGACCGAGAAGACCGCCTGGACGGCCTGCTTGATCTGGGTCTTGTTGGCCCGCGGGTCCACGACGAAGGTGTACTTGCCCTCGTCGAGAAGCGCGTAGCTCTTCTCGGAGACGACCGGCTTGAGGAGGACGTCACGGGGATCCGTGAAGCTCTTGCTCAGCGGCGTCTCGACGGTGTTCTTGCCCTCGGCCTCGTGGCGCTTCGCCTTGGCGACGCGCGCGGCCTTGGCGGCCTTGGCCGCCTTGGGGGCAATGCTCGGGTGACGCGTAGCCATCAGGCTTCGCTCCCTTCGGTGTCAGCGGCCTTGGGGCCAGACACGAAGGACTCGAAAGCGGCCTGGGTGAAGACCACGTCGTCCGAGACGAGAACGTCGTACGTGTTCAGCTGGCCCGGCTCCAGGATGTGGACCTGGGGCAGGTTGCGAGCGGAGAGCAGCGCGGCCTCGTCGGCACGGTCGATCACCAGGAGCAGGTTCTTGCGCTCCGAGATCTTGCCGAGCAGCGACTTGGCGGCCTTGGTGGAGACTCCGCCGTCGACCACGCCGGTGACGACGTGGATGCGAGCGTTGCGGGCCCGGTCGGTGAGGGCGTGGCGCAGGGCCGCGGCCTTCATCTTCTTGGGCGTCCGCTGCGAGTAGTCACGCGGCTGCGGGCCGTGGACGACGCCACCGCCGGCGAACTGCGGCGCGCGGGTCGAACCCTGGCGCGCACGGCCGGTGCCCTTCTGGCGGTAAGGCTTGCGCCCACCACCGCGGACCTCGCCGCGACGCTTGGTCTTGTGCGTGCCCTGACGGGCAGCGGCCAGCTGAGCGACGACGACCTGGTGGAGAAGCGGGATGCTGATCTTCTCTACGTCGAAGATCTCCGCGGGGAGCTCGACCGTCCCGGCCTTGTCGCCTGCCGGCGAAAGGATGTCAATGGTGCTCATCGGTTCCTCAAACCCCCTTGGCCGCGGTACGGACCAGGACGAGGCCACCGTTCGGACCGGGAACTGCGCCCTTGATGAGGAGCAGGCCCTTCTCCGCGTCAACGGCGTGAACGGTCAGGTTCTGGGTGGTGACCCGCTCGTTGCCCATGCGACCCGCCATGCGCATGCCCTTGAAGACACGGCCGGGGGTGGCACAGCCACCGATGGAACCGGGCATACGGTGCACACGGTGGGCACCGTGCGACGCCTTGCCACCCTTGAAGTTGTGGCGCTTCATGACACCGGCGAAGCCCTTGCCCTTGCTCTTCGCGGTGACGTCAACCTTGACGCCCGACTCGAAGACCTCGGCAGTGATCTCCTGGCCCAGCGTGTACTCGCTGGCGCCGGAGGTACGGAGCTCCACCAGGTGGCGGCGCGGGGTTACGTCGGCCTTGGCGAAGTGGCCCTTGAGGGGCTTGTTCACCTTGCGCGGGTCGATCTCGCCGAAGGCGATCTGGACCGACTCGTAGCCGTCGATGTCGTTCGTACGGACCTGGGTCACGACGTTCGGACCGGCCTTGACCACGGTGACCGGGACGACACGGTTGTTGTCGTCCCAGACCTGGGTCATGCCGAGCTTCTCGCCCAGGATGCCCTTGATCTGCTTAGCCATTCTCAGCTCACCGATCCCTAGAGCTTGATCTCGATGTCGACACCGGCCGGAAGGTCGAGTCGCATCAGAGAGTCAACGGTCTTGGGCGTCGGGTCGAGAATGTCGATCAGGCGCTTGTGCGTGCGCATCTCGAAGTGCTCGCGAGAGTCCTTGTACTTGTGCGGCGACTTGATGACGCAGTACACGTTCTTCTCAGTGGGCAGCGGCACCGGGCCTGCGACCGACGCACCAGTGCGGGTCACCGTCTCGACGATCTTCTTCGCCGAGCTGTCGATGACCTCGTGGTCGTAGGCCTTAAGCCGGATGCGGATCTTCTGTCCCGCCATGGCTACTAGTAGTCCTGTCTCTCGAAACGCTCTGGAACCTGGCAGGTCCTATTCCGCCCTCCTCCGACCCACGCGGTCGGGCGTGTCGCAGTCTCACTGACAGAAATATCCATACGGATTTCCCTGCTCGGGAGCTGCAGCCCTGGGACCGCGAAGCCGGGGGAAGAAACCCACCGGGCGCCTGGCTGAACGACCTCACTGCACTTCCCGGAAGATTCCCGTACGTCCGCCCTAGCGCTGCCTGCAGATCTTTCGACCTTCTGGCAGATGGGGCGACGAGTACTGTGGGACTCGCTTCCGGTCCTCCCGGCGGGAGGCGCGCAGCATCGGCACTCAACCGAGCAACCCCGACAGTCTGCCACAGAGCGGCTGCGCCTGGCCAATCGAGCCGTAGAGAGTACCCCTGGGGTGACGGAGGTCAAACCGGGAGGCCCGCGCGCCACCGACGGGGCACCGATGACCCCGCGTCTGTCGCCACTCTCACCGGACCGGATGCCCGTTCCCTTTCAGGCCTGGGGCCCGGCCGGAACACACTGCGCGTGTTGCGTAGGGCGGATTCCGGTTGTGATGATGTGCGCCATGTCTGAGCACGGGGGCGAGGCGGCCCAACCGCCACGGACCAGCATTCCGAGATCACGACTGGCGGACTACGCGGATCTGGCGGGGGTCTCGAGCGGTGCCGCAGACGGCATGGACGGGCAGCCACGCGAGCCGCAGCCCCGCGGCGAGGCAGAGCCCCCAGCGCCACCGCCTCCCGCCGACCCGGTTCTCGACGGCCCCGAGGTCGCGGCCCGCAAGCGGAGCTTCGGCGCGCTACTGGGCGAGTTCCGACGCACGCCGGTTCTGGTGCCGTTGGGCGAGGGTCCCGGTCCCGATGACGAACGCGGGATGCTGACGGCTGACCTGAACGGCATCCGGTTCATCCTCGCCTTCACCGACGAGCAGGCATTGGCCCGGTACGCGCGGGAGCGGGGTGCTTACCAGCGCGAGTGGACCTACCAGACCGTGTTGGGCGCACGCCTGCTGGACGTGGCGGTGCCCGCCGCCGGGGTTCCGTGCGGGGTGGCACTGGACTGTGCGGACGGGCCGGACGGCATGGTCTTCCCGCCCGTGATGGGCATCGTGCCGGACGAGGTGGCGGTGGATGCCGACGAGCACACAGAGGGCTCGGCATGACGAGGACGGGCGGCAAGGACCTTGAGACCGGCGGTCTGGCTCTCATCGCGAAAGGGCTGACTGAGGCACTCGGTGAGCTGAAGGAGCTGGGCATGGTCGGCGAGGCCGGGGCCGGACGCGGCTTCGGCGAACTCGCTCTGTCCGGCCTCGAGTTGGGTGAACAAGGAGTGACGGACGCACTCTCCTCGTTCTGCGAACGCTGGGAGTGGGGCGTGCGAGCCCTGATCCACGAGGGCAACAGCTTCGCGCAGGGCGTGGGGCTCTCGGCCGGTACGTACTACGAGACGGATCAGTACGTCGAGGGCGCTCTGAAGGTCGGGGCGAACTCTCTGATGGGCAACCCTTACGCGTCCGAGGACGACATCACCAAGATGAGCTGGGGCCAGCTGGCCGAGAACAACTCCTTCGCACACGCGGACTACAGCAAGGAGTCCTTCGAGACGGCCATGGCCAACAGCGCGCAGGGCTGGAAGGACGCCGGCCGCGACATCGCGACCTCCCACACCGCGGGCCCTCTGGGCCTCAACCCCGAGAACGTGCACAACGCCGCCGGTGTCTCCGACGCCGAGTACAACAAGTGGCTCGACGACACTTTCGGCCCCTCTCCCGAAGCTCGCGCCAAGGCCGCCGAACAGCAGCAGGGAGCGCCGGGCGGGGGTGCCGGCTGATGGGTGTCTTCGGCGACATCAAGGACGGGCTCAACGACGGCCTCGGGGCCATTGAGGACGGCATCGACTCCGGCAAGAAGGCTCTGGGCCACGGCGTCGACTGGGCCACGAACGAGGTCGGAGACGGCCTCGACCACGTAGGCCTGCACGGCGCAGCCGACGCCGTGCAGGACTGGGGCGACGGCGTGGCCTCCGACCTGGGCGCCACCCCCGGCGAGCAGCAGCTCGGCCAGACCGAGGACGCAGACGAACTCGTCCACGGCAAACCGGAGAAGATCCGGGAGAGCGCCAAGCACCTCAAGGACTTCCACACCGCCTTCGACCGCGTCGGCCAGGGCATGAAGAAGCTCGACTCCTCCCACTGGAGAGGCGAGGGCGGCGACAGCTTCCGCAAGAAGTTCGAGATGCACCCGACCAAGTGGCTGCACGCCTCCGACGCCTGCGAGTCGGCAGCCCAGGCGCTCGATTCGTATGCGGGGACCGTCAAGTGGGCGCAAGAGCAGGCCAAGGAAGCCATCGAGCTGTACAGGAAGGGCAAGAACGCCTCCGAGAAAGCCGTGGAGGCGTACAACAAGCGCGTCGACGCCTACAAGGCCAAGATCAAGGCCGATCAGGACCCCGGCCCCGCCCTTGAGCCCTTCCACGACCCCGGCAAGGCCGACATCAAGGCGGCCAGGGAGAAGCTGGCCGAGGCCCGCAAGCAGCGCAACACGGCTGCTTCCACGGCAGAGACCAAGGTCAAGGCGGCACTCGCCCACGCCCCGGCCGAGCCCCCGCCCCTGAGCCGCCTCGGCAACAACGTCACCGATGGCTATCAGGCCTACAACACGGAACTCACCCACGTCGTAGGCGGCGCCCTCAAGGGCACCGCGGGCCTGCTCAACTTCGCCCGCGGCCTCAACCCCACCGACCCCTACAACCTCACCCACCCCGCCGAGTACATGCAGAACGTCTCCATGACGCTCTCCGGGCTCGTGTCCACGGCGGCGCACCCCGAGCGGGTCGTGCAGGCGGCGGTGGACGGCTTCAAGAAGGACCCCTCCGAATTCTTCGGCCGCCTCATCCCAGAGGTCGTCGGCACCAAGGGCGCGGGGCTTGCCCGCAGCGGATTGCGCCTCGGGGTGAAGGAAGGAATGGAGACCGCGGCGTCGAACATGGCGTCCAAGGGACTGAAGTACGGCGACGAGGCGGTCGGGGCGGCGCCGAAGGACTTCAGCGATCTGGCGCGCAGTGCCGAGCATGTGAAAGAGAAAGCAATTCACTATGACTCGGTGGACCCGCACAAGGCCCAGGAATTCCTGGACTCGGAGTATCCGTGGCTGAAGGACGTCAACAACCGGTGGGAGGACGGATACACCCAGAACTGCGCGCACACCACGGTCACGGTCGACCGTCGCCTCGACGGCGTCGACGTCAGTGCGGCACCCCGGCAGGGACCGGGCCACCTGGACGTGGAGCAGCTGGGCGTCAAGGATCCGTCGACCGCCTGGCACCGGGCCGACAGTTACGATGACGTGATTCGCGATCTCCAGGCCAGGGGCGAGGGTTCGAGAAGTGCCGTCTTCATCGGCCGCGGGGACTCCGGACACTTCTTCAACGCGGTGAACACCGAGCACGGGGTGGTGTTCCTCGACGGCCAGAGCGGAAAGCTCGGAATGCTGGAGAGAGACGCGAAGGAAATCATGCACGTCCCGTACAGAAATGGGGCTCCATAAATGCTGAGTAGAGCCGAAGCCGTGGAAACGGCGGCCGCGCTCCTCGGAAGGGTTTATCCGGAGAAAGCGGATTCCCTGGTAATGCTTCCGGAGAAGTGTGTCGAGTACCCCTATGGCTGGGCCGTCCGCTTCGACTTCAAGGAACACATCGAGTCCGGTGACTGGCTGCAGTCACCGGTCACCAGCGTCGTCATCGTCCCGCACGACGGCGGCAAGGCCCATTTCCCGCCCAGCGTCTTCCCAGTGGCGGACTACATGAACCGGCGCGCCTCGGGCGACTGGCCGCCCAAGGAGTGAATGTGACAAGCCCTGCTGAGCGGGCCGCGACCTGGCTGAACCAGGTCTACCGAGGCCTGGTGGAGCTCGCCGCCCCCCACCCCGTACACGAGTCCCCCACCGCCTGGCTGATGGCCTGCCGCACCCTTGCGCAGCCCGGCTACCCGGACACCCCCATGCTCGCCGCCTCGGTCGTCGTGCCCAAGGACGGGAGCTCTCCGTTCCATCCGGCGCCGAGCGCCCCGTTCGCGGACCTCGCGCCCGCCGCGTCGTACGACGAGGCACTGACCCGGGTACAGAACCAGCCGCGCCGGATCAATGCTCGCGGTTGCCTGGTGACGCTGAACGCGATGATCGGCGGCGCCCCTTCGACGCCGCTTCCCTGGCAGCCGTCCGACGAGGCCCCGGGCTGGTGGAACAGGCTGCACCGCCGGTACTTCCCCGAGTTCGAGCCGGTGCCGGTGAACAGCTGGGACGATGCCGTCAAGGCGATCGCCGAGACCGGCCCCGACACCCGGGGCGTGGTGTGGGTGCGGCGTGAGATCGGCGGGCACGAGGCGTCGGGGCACCTGGTCTACGCCCACAACAACAAGGGCCGCGTCGTCTTTCTCGACGGCCTGACGTCCTCACTGGCGCAGCTGGACTCGGCCGGCGTGCGTGAGCTGGTTCTCGTACGCGCCGCGCCGGGATCGTCCGCTCCCCGCCGCGCGCCCTGGGAGCGTGAGGCGTACGGCTTCGAGGCGGCGTGCGGCAAGGCACAGCAGTGGCTGGACAGCGCGTACGGCGGCGAGGTGGAGCTGGTCGAGCCTGGGCCCGGTGACGAGACCCAGCGCGGCTGGGTGTTCTCCTGCGACAGTCGGCGCCACCTGCGCGAGGGCCGCTGGCAGGACACACTTCTGGACGCGTCAGTGGTCGTCCCCAAAGACGCGGACGCGCCCTTCCACCTGCCCAACTCCTCTCCGTGGGCCTGGCTGGCTCATTGGGACCAGGGCGGCACGCCGGGAACGGGCTCGTTCCCGCCACCGCCCGCACCCGGACGCGCGTACTGGTTCGAGCCGACGCTGGCCGATCTCGGCCCTGTCCTGTCCACCTCCGACCATCAGATCTGGAAGTCGGCGGTGGACGAACTCACGTCGTTCCCGGCGGGCTCACGCGCCCTGATCTGGGTGCGCCGCACGGACGGCCGCGGCAGGGAGGCGGTGGGCCTGCTGGTCTCGGCGCTGACCACGGAGACGGGCACAATCCTGGTCGACGGCTCATCGGACGAGCCGGTCGCGATGGACTCGACGGGGGTACGGGCCTTGCACGTGATCCGGTACCGCTGACGACGGGACCAGCGGGCACGCCCCTCGTGGAACACCGGCGCCGAGGCCTTGATGTCCGCGGTATGGAACGGCAACAGGCCTGTGGAGCAGAGGAGCCAGTGCGACGGGCGGCCAGTCCAATCGGGCTCGCCACGTGGGAGGTTGAGGGCTGCGTCAGTTCCCCGACGCATACGTGACGGAGTCGGTCCAGGCCTTGGCGGGGGTGACGGCGACCTCGACGCAGTCGTTACGTCACCGCTACTGCGGCGACGAGACCGGCGATGAGGAACACGGCGAGAAGGACCGGGGACGGGCCGTGCGTCCCGGAGGCGTAATTCATTGCGTAATTCAAGGATTGCCAACTCGCATCGGCGATCACTCGCTCGCCCGGGCGACAGTCAACGGCAGGCAGGGTCAGTCAGTCGAGATCCCGTCCTTTCAGGACGGGAGGGCTGACGCGTCACCCCAGACGGCCTCCAGGTCCTGGCAGCGGACCGTGACAGTCGCGTCGGTCAGTCCGATTTCGTGCACGCAGCCGCCGTCCTCGCCCGGGAGTATCTCGTCGAGCAGCACGGTGTCGACCGACATCCAGTCGATGGAGTGCTCGTAGTCGATGGAGAAGTGCGTCACTCCCGAATAAGTGATACGCAGCCCGGAATCGTGCCTCCACTGATTCGGAGCGAAATCCAGCGTCAACCCTCCGCTTTTATCGACGGCCACCTGGACGCCAGACAGTTCAAGGTCTTTGACGCAGCGCATGTTTCCGCGCCCCATATCGTAATGCGCCGGATCTGAGGCAAAGGACCAGGCACCTTCCGGCAGTTGGTCCCGAAGCTTTGGGATTTCGGCCAGATAGGGCCTCGGATCCAAGTAGAACCCGTCGGATTCCCAGACTGCCGTGACGTACTTCATTTGCAACCTTCCGTGGCGAGAAGCGGCCGCCTCCATTTATCTCCGGTGATATTTGAGGTGCCACAGGATGTGCGTCACCAGGTGTACTCCATCCGCTACGTCAGCTTCCCGCGTCGCAGTCGCCGAGTTTGCCAAAGGCGGCTGCCACGCGCCTCTGCAGTTCTCCGTCCGTCAGGTCCTCTGCGTCGCGAATGGCTGGATCGATGGTGTAGTCGTCCAGCGTGTAGAAGACCTCATCAAGGACCGAGCCCAGCGCGTCACCCACTCGCTCCCCGGCGGCCATCGCGCCACGCCGCTCCCCAAGCCATCCGCGGGCGAACGTCGGCCCGTCGACAGCACCTTCCTGAAGCCGTCGCATCAAGGCCAACTGCCGGCCCGTGTGGCTCCCAGAAGGCACGTCACGTGGAGCCTTCCAGGACCTGTTGAGCGGAGGGTAGTCAGCAGAGACGGCCGCGATATGCGGCGCCTCTGACTGCGTAGAAATGCCGTGCGTCTTCCTCTGCACAGCTCTCAGACTTCCTCAGCCAGGCGGGGGAACGATTCCAGGGCGGCGCTCAAGTCCGCCGCGGCCGAGTCCTCCGCAGGGAGAGTGAGAGAGAGCTGGTCGGCAGCACGCAGGACCGCCTCACCCAGTTCGGGAGCGGACGTGCGAGCGATGACGCCGTCCTTCGACGCGACGGACAGACCCCTCCTGGTACGACGGAACGCCAGTCCGAAGGATGTGTCGACGCCGGTAAAGACGAGGGTTCCGGCATCGCCGCGCAAGAAGTCGCCGAGGCTGTCCAGGAGTTGGGTCACGGAAAGGTAGATCATCATGCCTTGGTCGGGGGTGTGGCCGGCCGAGTCGGCCGTTCCGAGGTCCCCTGTGGCAGACATGTCACCCAGATCGAACCCACTGGAGGCGCCCTGATCCGGCCGCACGGTGAACTGCAGAGTGATCATTAGGTGTGACTCGTCCTGCCGGGAAGAAGGTGACGATGCGGTTTCCATCGAGAGATAGCAGCCGGTCTCCGCGTCGGGCGGTAGGCAGGCTCCGTCAGAAGTGCTGACGAATCAGCCGGGCTCGCGGAGTCGGGCTCACCCCAAGTGCCACAGCGCATACGTCGTAAGCGGCATTCCGGATCGATGAACCCCAGGGCCACCCATCTTTCGCTAGCCGGGGAGCTGTGCCGGCTTCGGCTCAGCCCAGGTGCCAGAGCGCGTACGCCACCAGGAGCAGGATCAGCCCCGCGAACGCCATGAGGGCACCCAGGAACCGGAGATAGCCGACCGACCCGAAGACAGTGGTCGGCGCGGCATCCAGCGCTCCCGGCATCCCCAGGATCCCCGCGTTCCTCTGCCGGATCCGCTCGGATCGCCGGGTGGTGATCCCCCGCACGTCGAACGCCCAGTTCACCCCGCACCACAGGCAGACGAGGCCGGCGAGCACGAAGATGACGAGGACGACGGGCGACGGCCCGTCGACCCCTGAGGCAAGTACCGAAACGTCAGTCAAGGTTGGGTTCTTTCGAACGGTCCGGGACACCGGAGTAGTGGAGCAGCCAGGGCATGGCTGAGTGATCGTTGCCTTCCATGGTGACGATCACCTCGCGGCGCGTCGAATCCCCCAACCAGCGGACGAAGTCACACACCGGGGCGAAGGACTCCATGTCGACCACGTCAGCCGGGTCGAAGGAGAACTCGATCTCGTCGGCATCGAAGAAATAGCAGGTGAACCAGATTCCTCTCACCTGGACAGCGAGGCTGACGGAGTCCTCGGGGTCACCTTCGAGGCGCCCCCATAGTTCGCGCGCGGTGAGCATCGCGCCGTCGGCTGCCGGTTCAGAAAGCGCCCAAGTGAAGACAGCCGGCCAGGGGACGGACCTGAGCGCGTCCAGCATCCTCTGCCAGTCGCCCGGCTCGGCATCGAACACGCATACGTCGCGTAGCGCGCCGTCGGGCCTCGAAGTCTTCCCGGTGATATCGCAGGCCGTCTGCCGATCCAGCCATCACAGACTCCAAGAAACTAGTAGTAGTCCTCGCGGCTGCGAATGCGGCCTGTCGGCGTGATGTGCTCCTGGCGAAAGGACACGAGTCGGCCGTAATCATCGAGCATCACCCCGTATTCGACGGGTGTTCCGGCGCCGCATGGTTCGGAAATCCCGAGCACCGCACCAAGCGTCCCTTCGAGCTCAGGCTTCGCCGAAAAGCTGGTTACGCACGCCTCGTCGAAGAAATTGAGAGTGTTGTCCGTCATTGCTCGAGCTCAGCCTGTAGCGCCGCGCTCAATGCGCTCCAGTTCGGACCAGAGGGGCGGGTGGCCAAACTTTTCCATGTACTCCTCCAGAATTTCAAAAGGCTGAGAGTTGCGCGGTTCGCCGTCCGCCCAGACGGTCTCGCATTCCTCGCAGACTTGGAATGTTTCCGGTCGACCCGGAATGCGGCACTGAACGACCCATCCCTGGTCACACCTCGGGCACCAGGTCATGCTCCATTCCCCCTCGGGACTGCGGAAGGATCTCAGAGGGCACGTCACGCGAAGCCTTCCAGGACCCGTTGAGCGGAGGGTAGTGAGCAGAGATAGCGGTCAGCGCCCCGACGCGTACGTCACGAAGTCGGCCCAGGCGTCAGCCGTTACGGCGAAGCGGGCGGCGTGCGCGTTCTTGGAGTCGCGGACGTGGACCGTGCCGGGGGTGGTGGCTACCTCGACGCAGTCACCTTCATTTCCGTCACTGCTGTAGCTGCTCTTGAACCAGGCCAGCTCGGGAACGCCTTGCCTGGAAGCCTTGCGGATCATGTCTCTCCCAGCAGTTGCTCGACAAAGGCCAACGTCTCCCTCGGGGAGAGTGCCTCGGCCCGGATGGTGCCATACCTCAGTTCGAGGATCCGGAGCTGCTTCGCGTCCGATACCGGGCGGCCGTTGTACGCCCCCTCCGAGCGCCCCACCGCCGTTCCGTCCGGGAACTTCAGCACCTCGACCTTCCCATCCATCCCGGGATGGGCCTCGCGGTGAGTAGGCATCACTTGGAGCGTCACATTGCGCAACTGCCCAACATCCAGCAGATGTTCGAGTTGCTGACGCCATTCCATTGTGCCTCCGATGGGGCGCCTGAGCGCTGACTCCTCCTGTACGAAGCTGAGGGCTGGCGCGGGCGATCGCTCGAAGATCGATCGCCTGGCCATGCGGGCAGCCACCATCCGCTCCACCTCATCCTGCGAATACGCAGGCTGCCGAGCCTCGAACAACGCCCGTGCGTGCCCCGGCGTCTGCAACAGCCCATGCAGGCCGTGCGCCACATAGACCCCGATCTCAACAGCTCGGGCCTCCATGCCCGCCAGATCCCGCACCTTCTTCGGATACCGGACCTCCGCCACGTCGCCCTTCATCGCGGCGATGAGCCCACCCGCCCCCAGCACCTCGTCCGCCCTGTCCAGGTACTCCGACCTCGGGATCCGCCGCCCCGCCTCGACCTTGTAGACCAGGCCCTCCCCGTACCCGATGGCCGCCCCGAACTCGGCGGCCCGCAGCCCGGAGGCCTCCCGTTGCAGCTTCAGCTGCCGCCCCACCATCGCCACGACAGCCGCACCCTGCTCATCGTCCGGATCCACCTCCCACCCGGGTTCGTCCGCCCCATTGCTTACCGCCTGCACTCGATCCACGCTCACCCGCGCCCACCTCCGACGTACCGCTGCCGCACCCCGCGCACCGACGACCTCTACCCGTACGCCCCCTCCGGACAGCCCGGACAGCACTGGACAAGCTCCGGACAGTCACCGTACGTACCGGCGTTGTCACTGTTCACGCTATGCGTGCGCGGCCACGCTGAGTGACGTGAATCTGGAATCCGCCCAACTCTCCTGCCCCGCACGGCACTTCAGGGTCCTTCTCTCCCCCACGCCGCGCGGCGCCCGCCTCGCACGCCTGCTGGCCGCCGAGTGGCTGCGGTGCCGTGATCTGCCGTACGGGGTCACTGACGCGGCCGAGCACGTCGTCGCCGAGCTCGCCGCGAACGCCGTCGCCCACGCCCGCCTGCCCGGCCGCGACTTTCTCGTCGTACTCAGCGCCGACGTTCACGTGCTCCGTATCGAGGTGACGGACACACGCGGCGACAGCCTGCCGCCCCTCATTCCTCAACCACCCGCCCCCGAATCCGAATCCGGGCGCGGCCTGTTCCTCGTCGAGGCGCTGGCCGATCGCTGGGGCGTGGCGGAGGGACCCGTTCCGCGTAAGACGGTGTGGGCGGAACTGGATCTCGTACGACCGGAGCCCGTGAACGCGGGCTCCGGTGCTCCACGCGACAACCCCAAAGGAACAACGGACGGGGAAAAGGAACCGAGCCAAGCCCCACCTGCCCCGCCGCCGGCAGCCACCCGGGCCACTTCACTCACACAGGTGAATGTCGCCAACTCAGCTGGCCAAAGCCCCTGTTGACTGCCATACGCTCAGCGCGAGACCTCAGCATTCAAAACAACCGCAGACATGCGACGGCCCCCGGCCGGGACTCGCAATCCCGATCGAGGGCCTGACCACCGAGGAAGAATCGAGCTTCCCGATGGGTACCCAGAACCCTAGCGCGCCCCCGCGCGCCCAGTCCCGCGTTGCCGGGAAAGCCCGCCCGAAACGGGGCCCCGCGCCTCTTGGCATCACCCACGCCAACACCCGCCACGCCACCCGCTTCACGGTGATCGGCAACCACCTGGCCCAGCACCGCGAGCTCTCGCTCGTCGCGATCGCGCTGGCCGTCCACATCCAGTCGCTGCCGACCGGCGCCCGCGTGGACATCAAGACCCTCACCGCCCGCTTCCCCGAAGGGGCGACCCGTATCGCCGCTGCTCTAAGGGAGTTGGAGGCCCACGGCTACCTCCGGCGCGAGCGCCACCGCGTACCCGACGGCCGCATCGTCACGCGCACGGTCTCCTGCAACCAGCCGGGCCGCGCCGCCCACACACCGGCCGCCGCGCCGGAGCCATCGGCGGGCGACGACGTGCCGACCTGCCCGGCGCCGCAGCCTCGCACCAAGCGACCGGCCCGACCCCTGACCGTCCCCCACCCCGCCCACGCCTCCCCGCTCCTCCTCCAGACCGCCGCCGACCTCCTCGCCGGCCTGCATCGCACCGACCCCCGTCTCACCCTCTCGGCCCGCGACACACAGCACCTCGCACCCGGCGTCGCCGCCTGGCTGGAGCGCGACCTCGCCCCCACCGCCGTACGCCACGCCCTGACCAGCGATCTGCCCGGCGAGGGCCTGCGCCACCCGGCCGCCTTCCTCGCCCACCGGCTGACAGCGCTGCTGCCACCGCCGCCCCCGTTCCGGGCCCCGGCCGCGGCCCCGCCTCCCGTCCGTCATCCGCTCCGGAACTGCGACGAGTGCGACCGCGCCTTCCGCGGCCCCGAGCCGGGCAAGTGCCGCGAGTGCCGCGCGCCGGACTGCACCGGCGATGCACCTGAGCCGAACCAGCCAGACACTCGCTGAACAGGGAAAACACCCGGCAATGGACGCATCACCCCACTCCGTGCCCGTCCTGATGCTCGGGGTCACCGCGGCCGTGCGGTGGGCCGTCGGCGGCTGAGGGCGCGTGGCTGAGGCCTCGTAGCAACGGGAAACCAAGAGCTTCCCAAGAGTCCCAAAACGTGTGAACAGAACATGTCCGTGCATGGAACCTGACCCCACTGACGAGCCTCTTCTCGACTGAAGCACCGAGAAGCAGCGCACATTCCGACCGCTGCGTACGGCGGACGGAGGGCGACGCGTGCGACGCGGACGTAGACAGGACAAGCGTGATCAGAGCGCGGAGGACGGCAGCAGCAGCAGCAGCCGAATAGCCGACGGAGGCGAGGGCTTCCCGGCGGCACCCCGCGTCCACGGAGGCGACGGCTCCCCGGCGGCACCCCGCCTGCACGGGCGCCGGGCCCTGCTCATCGGGTCCGCCGCCGTCGCCGCCACCGCGGCCGCCATCGTGGGCCATACCCGCGGAGCGACCCCGCCCCCGACCCGTGCCACCGCCCCCTCCCCCGCCTCCGGCCGCCCCGCCGCCGAGGGGGAGCACGCCCTGCTGCTCCAGGTCCTCGCGCACCCCGACGACGACCTGTACTTCATGAACCCGGACACCAGCCAGGCCGTCGCCGCGGGCATCCCCCTGGTCTGCGTGTACGTCACCGCGGGCGAGGCCGACGGCGTCAACAAGATGCCCGGCCGGCCGCACCCCCCGGCCGACAAGTCTGCGTACGCCTCCGCCCGCCACCAGGGCCTCCGCCAGTCCTACGCGACCCAGCTCGGCCTGCCCGTCTTCAGCGGCTGGCGCACCGAGGTCACCACGCTCGCGGGCGGTCCCCAGGCCGAGGTGAACACGCTGGAGCACCGCGGCCGCCGCGTCGAGCTGGTCTTTCTCGATCTGGCGATGCACACGCCCGCGGGCCACATGGGCGCACCTGCACTGTGGCGGGACAACGGCCTGCCGCTGCGCACGGTCGTCGTCGACGGGTCGCCGCTGCGCCGGGTACAGACGTACGACTACGACGACCTGGTCGACGTACTCGTGGCCCTCTTCGAGCGCTACCGGCCCACCCTCGTGCACACGCTCGACCCGGACCCGGACATCCAGCACAGCGATCTGCGTACGCGCATACGCGACAGCGAGCAGCCCGGCTTCTCCGACCACGCCGACCACACGGCCGTGGCCGCGTTCACCTGGGCCGCGCTGATCCGCTGGTCGCAGACCGCGGCGGGCGGGCCGCCCCCGTTCGCGGCCACCGCCTTCCGCGGCTACTACAACCACCACTGGCCCGAGAACCTCCCCGAGTCCGTGCTGCACGCCAAGGCCGAGCACCTGATGCCGTACGGCGCGGCCCCCGACTGGCAGTGCGGCAACCCCTCCGGCTGCGGCGACTACAACGTCGGCGGGTACCGCCCCCTCACCAACCGCAAGGGCTGGGTCCGCTCGACGCACTACCGCTACCCGGGCCCGCGGATCGCTCTCGCCCAGGAGCCGGACGGGAAGCTGACCGGCTACGGCGTCCTCGGCATGCGCGCCGTCCGCTGGCGCGAGACCGCGGAAGGTGTCTTCGGCCGGCCGACCGACCTCGGCGGCGGCCCGCTCGCGCCGGCCCTCGGTTCCGCGTCACTCCGCGACGGACGGCAGTTGCTCCTCGGCCTGCGGCTCGCGGCCCTCGAAGGACGCGGCGGATCCGACCTCCGCGAGATCGTCGTCCTCGAACAGCGCGCCGTCGGCGGGGAGTTCGGCGCCTGGACCGGCCTCGGCAACCCGGAGACCGACCCCGTGCGTGGCCGCCGCATCGGCGTCCCCGTCGCCGTCACCGCACGCGACGGGCGGGTCCATCTGTTCGTCCGGGACGCGGACCAGGGCATCAGTACACGGGTACGCGCTCTCGACGGGCGCTGGTCGCCGTGGCGCGGCCTCGGCGGCGGGCCCGTGCAGGACGGTCTGACCGCGGTCGTCGGTGAGGACGGCGGCGTCCATGTGTACGCGCCGGGCCGCGACACGGTCCACCACTGGACGCCGGAGGGGCCCGCGCCGCTCGCCGGGCTGCCCGTCCCCGCGGACGCCGTCGCCGCCGTGGGCGGCCGGCTCTACTACCGGACCCCCGCCTCGTCCGCGCTGACGGCGACGGCGGGCCCGCCGGTCGACTTCCCCGGCTACGGCCCCGTGACCGCCGCCGGACCGTACCTCCTGGGCCGGGACACCAGCGGAACGCTCCAGCTCCTGCACCGGGGCCGCAGCGGCCGGATCCAGCGGGCCGCGCGCGACCTGGTCACCCTCGACGGACCCGCCCTGAGCGCCACCCGGAACGGCCCCGTGGCCGCCGGCCTCTCCCCCGCCGCCCGGCCGTGGCTGTGGTACCCGGACAGCTCCACCGGCACTGGCACCGCCCGCAAGATCTGAGCCCCAGAAACAAGATCTGAGCCCCAGAAAAGGGAAACAGCGCAAAAGGGACAGCGCATCGGCATACGAAAGGGCCCGTACGACCGAAGTCGTACGGGCCCCTTCTGGTGCTCGCTGGAGCTACCAGGTCAAACCGTCAAGGAAATTACTTGACGATCTTGGTGACCTGGCCGGCGCCCACGGTCCGGCCACCCTCACGGATGGCGAACTTCAGGCCCTCTTCCATGGCGACGGGCTGGATGAGCGCAACGTTCATCTCAGTGTTGTCGCCCGGCATGACCATCTCGGTGCCCTCGGGGAGGGTCACAACGCCGGTCACGTCCGTCGTGCGGAAGTAGAACTGCGGGCGGTAGTTGTTGAAGAAGGGGGTGTGACGGCCACCCTCGTCCTTCGACAGGATGTAGGCCTGGGCCTCGAACTCGGTGTGCGGCGTGACCGAACCGGGCTTGATGATGACCTGGCCGCGCTCGACGTCCTCGCGCTTGATGCCACGGAGGAGCAGACCGACGTTCTCACCGGCCTGGCCCTCGTCGAGCAGCTTGCGGAACATCTCGATGCCGGTGACCGTGGTGGTGGTCTTCTCGGTCTTGATACCGACGATGTCGACGGTCTCGTTGACCTTGAGGACACCACGCTCGATGCGGCCGGTGACGACGGTGCCACGACCGGTGATCGTGAAGACGTCCTCGATCGGCATCAGGAACGGCTTGTCGACGTCACGCTCGGGCTGCGGGATCGACTCGTCCACAGCGGCCATGAGCTTGAGGATCGACTCACCCCACTCCTTGTCGCCCTCGAGCGCCTTGAGCGCCGAGACCTTGACGACCGGCAGGTCGTCGCCCGGGAACTCGTACTCGGAGAGGAGCTCACGGACCTCGAGCTCGACGAGCTCCAGGATCTCCTCGTCGTCCACCATGTCGGCCTTGTTCAGGGCGACAACGATGTAGGGAACGCCGACCTGGCGGGCCAGGAGCACGTGCTCCTTGGTCTGCGGCATCGGGCCGTCGGTGGCGGCGACCACGAGGATGGCGCCGTCCATCTGCGCGGCACCCGTGATCATGTTCTTGATGTAGTCCGCGTGACCGGGGCAGTCGACGTGCGCGTAGTGACGCGTCTCCGTCTGGTACTCGACATGCGCGATCGAGATCGTGATACCGCGCTGGCGCTCCTCAGGAGCCTTGTCGATCTGGTCGAAGGCCGAGGCCTCGTTCAGGTCCGGGTACGCGTCGTGCAGCACCTTGGTAATGGCGGCCGTGAGGGTCGTCTTACCGTGGTCAATGTGACCGATGGTGCCGATGTTGACGTGCGGCTTAGTCCGCTCGAACTTCGCCTTCGCCACTGGGTCCTCCTGTGGAGTGGTTCTGTACGCCTTGCTTCATCGGCGCCAGGTGATCTTTGCTGGGAAACCCGCCGCCGGGGTCCGGGGTTACGAACCCCAGCGGTCGGTGTCAAGCCTAAAGCGTGAACTCGGGTGAGTTACTCGCCCTTGGCCTTCGCGATGATCTCCTCGGCGACGTTCCGCGGAACCTCGGCGTAGGAGTCGAACTGCATCGAGTAGCTTGCGCGACCCGACGTCTTGCTGCGGAGGTCTCCGACGTAGCCGAACATCTCCGAGAGGGGCACGAGGCCCTTCACGACACGGGCGCCACTGCGCTCCTCCATGGCCTGGATCTGGCCACGGCGGGAGTTGATGTCGCCGATGACGTCACCCATGTAGTCCTCGGGCGTGGTGACCTCAACGGCCATCATCGGCTCGAGCAGCACGGGCTTCGCCTTGCGCGCGGCCTCCTTGAAGGCCTGCGAACCGGCGATCTTGAAGGCGAGCTCGGAGGAGTCGACCTCGTGGTAGCCGCCGTCGAGAAGGATGACGCGGACGCCAGTCATCTCGTAGCCGGCCAGGATGCCGAACTGCATGGCCTCCTGCGCACCGGCGTCCACCGACGGGATGTACTCCCGCGGGATACGGCCACCGGTGACCTTGTTCACGAACTCGTACGACGTCTCGCCGCTCTCGATCGGCTCGATCGCGATCTGCACCTTGGCGAACTGACCGGTACCACCGGTCTGCTTCTTGTGGGTGTAGTCGTGACGCTCGACGGCCTGACGGATCGTCTCGCGGTAAGCGACCTGCGGCTTGCCGACGTTCGCCTCGACGCGGAACTCGCGCTTCATGCGGTCGACGAGCACCTCGAGGTGAAGCTCGCCCATACCACCGATGATGGTCTGGCCGGTCTCCTCGTCCGAGTGGACCTGGAAGGAGGGGTCCTCCTCCGAGAGGCGCTGGATGGCGACACCCAGCTTCTCCTGGTCACCCTTGGACTTCGGCTCGATGGCGACCTGGATGACCGGCGCCGGGAAGTCCATGGACTCCAGGATCACCGGGCTCTTGTCGTCACAGAGCGTCTCGCCCGTGGTGGTCTGCTTCAGACCCATGACGGCGACGATGTCACCGGCGCCCACCGACTCGATCTCCTCACGCTTGTTCGCGTGCATGCGGTAGATCTTGCCGATGCGCTCCTTCTTGCCCTTGACGGAGTTCAGCACGGCGGTGCCGGACTCCAGGCGGCCCGAGTAAACCCGGACGAAGGTGAGCTTGCCGAGGTGCGGGTCGCTCATGATCTTGAACGCCAGCGCCGAGAGGGGCTCCTCGTCGGACGGCTTGCGCTTGACGACCGTCTCCGGGTCCTTGACGTCGTGGCCCTCGATGGCCTCGACGTCCAGGGGGGAGGGCAGGTAGCGCACGACGGCGTCGAGCAGGGGCTGAACGCCCTTGTTCTTGAACGCGGTGCCGCAGAACACGGGGGTGACGGTGGTGTCGCCGCCCTTGCCGGAGGCGATGGTGATGCGACGCACGGCCGCGTACAGCTGGTCCACGGTGGGCTCGGTGCCCTCCAGGAACAGCTCCATCATCTCTTCGTCGTTCTCCGCGACGGCCTCGAGCAGCTTGCCGCGGTACTCCTCGGCAGCCTCGACGTGCGTGGCCGGGATGTCGACGACGTCGTACGCCTCGCCCTTGGCCGCCTCGGCGGACCAGACGAACGCCTTCATCGTGACGAGGTCGACGACACCCTGGAAGTCCATCTCGGCGCCGATGGGCAGCTGCATGACGAGCGGGGTCGCACCGAGGCGGTTGACGATCATGTCAACGCAGCGGTGGAACTCGGCACCCGTACGGTCGAGCTTGTTGACGAAGCAGATACGCGGCACGCCGTAGCGGTCCGCCTGACGCCAGACAGTCTCGGACTGGGGCTCAACACCGGCAACGCCGTCGAACACCGTCACGGCACCGTCGAGGACGCGGAGCGAACGCTCCACCTCGACGGTGAAGTCCACGTGGCCCGGGGTGTCGATGATGTTGATGGTGTGGTCGACGTCGTTCAGCGGCCAGTGACAGGTGGTGGCAGCAGAGGTGATCGTGATGCCACGCTCCTGCTCCTGCTCCATCCAGTCCATGGTCGCGGCGCCGTCGTGGACCTCACCGATCTTGTACGAAACACCGGTGTAGAACAGGATCCGCTCGGTGGTCGTCGTCTTGCCCGCGTCGATGTGAGCCATGATGCCGATGTTGCGCACCTTGGCCAGGTCAAGTGAAGTGGTAGCCATCTCGGCTCAGTCTTCTCTCGGTCTCGATGTGGGTAGCGACTACCAGCGGTAGTGCGCGAAGGCCTTGTTGGACTCGGCCATCTTGTGGGTGTCCTCACGCTTCTTGACGGCAGCGCCAAGACCGTTCGAGGCGTCGAGCAGCTCGTTCATGAGGCGCTCGGTCATGGTCTTCTCGCGGCGGGCGCGGGAGTAACCCACGAGCCAGCGCAGCGCGAGCGTGTTGGCGCGACCGGGCTTGACCTCGATCGGCACCTGGTAGGTGGCGCCACCGACACGGCGGGACTTGACCTCGAGGGTCGGCTTGATGTTCTCCAGCGCGCGCTTCAGCGTGATGACCGGGTCGCTGCCCGACTTCTCACGCAGACCCTCCATGGCGCCGTACACGATGCGCTCGGCGGTGGAGCGCTTGCCGTTCAGCAGCACCTTGTTGATGAGGGAGGTCACCAGAGGAGAACCGTAGACCGGGTCGATGATGACCGGGCGCTTCGGGGCGGGGCCCTTACGAGGCATTCTTACTTCTCCTTCTTGGCGCCGTAGCGGCTGCGGGCCTGCTTGCGGTTCTTGACACCCTGGGTGTCAAGCGAACCGCGGATGATCTTGTAACGAACACCAGGCAGGTCCTTCACACGGCCGCCACGCACGAGCACGATGGAGTGCTCCTGCAGGTTGTGTCCCTCACCCGGGATGTAGGCCGTGACCTCGATGCCGCTGGTCAGACGCACACGCGCGACCTTACGGAGGGCCGAGTTCGGCTTCTTCGGGGTGGTCGTGAACACACGCGTGCAGACGCCGCGACGCTGGGGCGAACCCTCGAGTGCGGGCGTCTTGTTCTTCTCGACCTTGTCCTGCCGGCCCTTCCGGACCAGCTGCTGGATCGTAGGCACTACTTCTCCGGTTTCTGTGTGCCGAATAGTAAAGCTAACCTGGAACATTTCCCGACCCACGCGGTCGGGTGTGTCGAATACTGTGGACTCCCGCCGCCAAGCGGGAAGGGCGCAGATTACGGTGGCCCATCGCGGACTCCCGTAGCGGCTGACGACACGCACAGGAGCCCAGGCACACCCCAGGCACAAGGTCTGAGCGTACCTACCTCATCGGGTTCGGTCAAAACAAATGCAGTCCACCGCGACACGCCGGACTTGTCACGCTCCGCCCGAGGCCCCCCGCGCACGGCATGGACACGATTCAGTTGTTCACCCGTCCCCGCCTGTTCCGCTTCAGTTACGTTGATCGATCGGCTTTGCTGGATCTTGCTGGATCGGGGGGACACAGCGGTGGTGCAGTTACCGGGCGACGGAGGCCTTGACGACCGGGTGCCCTTCCTGGCCCGTCTGGAAGCGGACGACCGGGCGGCCCTGCTAGCCCTCGGCGGCGCCCTTCGCTACTCCCCCCGCGTGGCCCTGCTCCACCAGGACGAGCCGTCCGCCCATGTCCTGCTGATCCTGCACGGCTGGACCAAGGTGACCGCCGCCGCGGCCAACGGCTACGAGGCCCTGCTCGCCCTGCGCGGCCCCGGCGACATCGTCGGCGAGTCCGCGGCGCTGACCGGGCGTTCCAGGTCGGCGACGGTCACCGCCCTCGAACCGGTACAGGCCGTGGCCGTCGAACACGACCGCTTCACCAGCTTCCTCTCCGGCTCACCCCAGGTCGCCCTGAAACTGCTCGGCCTGACCGCCGACCGCACCAGGGCCGCCGACCGCAGACGCCTCGAGTTCGCCTCCCTGAACGTGCGGGAGCGGTTCGCCGCACTGCTCCTGGACCTGGCCCGCACCCATGGACGCCGTACGGAAGAGGGTATCGAGCTCGCCGTGCCGCTCAGCAAGCAGGAACTGGCCGGATCCGTGGGCGCCTCGCGGGAGATGGTCCAGCGGCTGCTCAAGGAACTGCGTGAGCAGCGTGCCGTGGTGACCGGCCGCAGGTCCCTGGTGATTCTGCGGCCCGACATCCTGAGGCAACTGCTGGCGGGCTGAACCCCCCTGGGGCCACAGCAAGTGGGACTGTGCACACGGTCACACTTCCAGTGAGTCATCTGCCCTCACACCCCTCCCGCCACCGGCGACATGCTGCCGGGCATGACTACTGAGCCCGTCAGCAGGACGATCCTGCTGTTCGACATCGAGCGCTTCAGCAACCGCGACGACGTCGAACAGGCCTATCTGCGGCGCATGCTGTACGCCATCGCCGACCGGACGCTGGAAGCCGCCGGGATCGACGAAACGCGGCGGATGCGGGCCGACCGGGGTGACTCCGTGATGGAGCTGATCGACGCGGGCGCCTCCGTCACCGGCCTGCTGCGCGCCCTTCTGACCGAGGTTCCCGCACAGCTGCATGCCGTGAACCGGATGGCGTCGCGGTCGGCCCAGATCCGGTTGCGCGGGGTCGTGGCCACCGGGTTCGTGGCCGTGGACCCGCTCGACGGCTGGGTCGGCTCCGCTCTCAACCACGCCTGCCGCCTCCTCGACGCACAGGTGCTGCGGGACGCGCTGGGCGAGCGCCCGGACGACTTCGCCCTGTGTGTCTCGGAGAGCGTGCACAGCGGGATCGTCCGCCACGACCATCCGGGCATCCCGCGCGACGCCTTTCACACCGTCACGGCCGACAGCAAGAACGGCCCGCTGCGGGCGTGGCTGCACGGTCCCGTACCGGCGCGGAGCGGCACGGGCGGCGACGGCCGCGGTGAGCGGAGGGAGGGGGAGAGCCCGGCGCCGGGTGGCCCGGGGGAGCATCCGGCGCCGGGCTCGCCGTCGCCTCGGCGCCCCGAATCCGGTCCCGCCGTCCACTTCCAGGGCGCCGCTTCATTCGGCGGCAGTCAGGTGTTCGGCGACCAGCATGGGGTCTCCGGGGGCCAGGTCACCGGGGACGTCCACCTCGGCGGGCGCGAGGCGGGAAAGGGCGAGCCGGCGTGAGCGCGGACGAGCAGCCGGCCCCCGGCGCGGCAGGCGCCGCGCCACCCGGGCGACCGGGTGCCGGAAAGGACAAGGCGTCCCCCGGTGACGCCGGTGCGGCCGCCGCGGCGGGTGACGTCCAGAGCTCCGGCGAGGGGGAGAGCACCGGCGAAGGAGAGGCGGGCGAGCAGCAGGACCGGCCGCAGGACGCGTGGTCGGCCCGCAGGGATCTGTGGGACCACAGCCCCCGCACGATGAAGGTGGGTGACGACGCCCGCTTCGGCGGCAGCTTCGTCGGCCGAGATCAGCACGGAGTTTCCGGCGGCCGGGTCGCCGGAGACGTGATCATGGGCAGCAAGACGGAGATCCACTACCGTTTCGGCTTCTCCGGATCGGCCGGGCACACCTCCGGGGAGATCCCCCGTGCCACGCTCGACCGACTCGCGCCGTACTTCGTGGCTGCCGAGCCCGCCTTCACGGCCCTCGTCGAGCGGCTGCGGGAGGAACGGGTCCTCGTCCTCTCCGGGCCCGACTTCTCGGGGCGCCGTACAGCGGCCCTCATGCTGCTGCACCGCCTCGGCCTCACCCCGGTGCGCACGCTGGTCCGTAACACCGACCCCGCGAGTCTGGGCACGCTCGGCGGGAGTACCGGCGCGGACAGCGAGGAGCCTGGGGCCCGCGGCTATCTCCTGTGCGACCTGGTGACCCGCCGGGACAGGCCCCTGAGGGAAGCCCATCTGCTCGCCGCGCGGGAGCGGCTGGCCAAGGACGACGCGTATCTGGTGATCACGGTCGGCCCGGTCGCCGCTCTCGACGGAGTCCTCGCTACGCATTGGAAATCCCCGCCCGCCCACGAAGTCCTCGCCGCCCACCTGAAGGTCCTCGCCGGCCCCGAGCGTGCCGGTGATCTGCTGGCGCTCCCCGCCACGACGGAATTCCTCGCCCACGGCCACCAGTTACGGGAGGTCGGCCGCTTCGCCGAGGTGCTGCGCCAGTACGCGGACGGTGCTCTCGAAGAGGCCGCGGTCGGCGAATTCTCGCTCACCACCCTCGAAGACCAGGTCCAGGAGTGGTTCGAGGAGGACGAGACCACCGTCCAGCTGCGGGACAAGGCCTTCCTCATCGCCCTCGCCTCGTTCGACGGCGGACCGTACGCGCTCACGGCCGAACTGAGCGACCTGCTCTACGCGTTCCTGCTCAGGACCGAGAACCCGGGCCTGCACCCGGCTGTGCCCGTGTTCGGAACCCATATCGGCAAACGCCTCCAGCTCGCCCGTGCCCACCGCTACGACGAGGACGAGACCACCGAATGGGGCCCGGTCACCCAGTCCAAGGCAGCCTTCACGGACGCCCGGACCGCGCTGGTGCTGCTGCGCGAGCTGTGGACGGGGCACCCCTCGGCCCGCCCCGCCCTCGTGGCCTGGCTGCAACGGCTCACCGAGGACGGCCGCCCCCTCGTACGGACCCGGGCCGCCTCCACCGTCGCCGTCCTGGCCCGCACCGATCTGCCGTCCGCGATGGCTCTGGTCATCGAGCCGTGGGCGTCCTCCAACCGGTACCGCCGAAGGCTCGTCGCAGTGAACGCCCTCGCGCTCACGTACTTCCTGGACACCCCGAACGTCCCCCGCATCCTCGACGACTGGTGCGACTCGGGTGAGCCGGGACTGAGCTGGGTCGCCATCCGTACCCACGCACTCATCGGGCACGAGCGGCCCGAGGAGACCCTCAAGGCTCTGCGCGCCGCCGCCCGCCGGCTGCGTGAGAACGCCACGGACGGCGAGGGCACCGACGCCGAGCTCGCGGGTGAACTCGCCGAGTCCGTCGCCCTGTTGCTGCTCTCCAGCGCACGCGAGCGGGTGCTTCGCGAGCTCCTGCGCACGCTCCATGACGACAAGGCCGTCAAAGAGCTCGCGCTCGGCGGATTCATCGGCGCGTGCGACCACACCGAGCGGGACGAGCCGGCCGGGGTGCCGCTCATCCTCGGCTGGTATGCGCAGGACCCACCGGACGGAGCCGCTCCGGAACCCGCCGGAACCGCCCGGCAGAACATCGCCGCCCTGTGGCGGGCGGCGCTCGGCACCATGGCCTTCACCCGCGATGCCCTCGACGTGCTGCGCGACTGGGTACTCGTCGCCGACCGGAACACCGCGGCCGAGTGGGCCCTCGCGTCCCTGCTGCCCGAGCTCACGACCACCGAACTCGAACGGCAGCGGATTTCCCACCTGCTGCGGACGATGCCCGGCGAGGACGGCTCGCCCCCGCCACCCGTCACCGTGCGTCTGCACACGGTGCTGCCGCCCGAAATCCGCTGAACCGCCGCCTCCCCCGCCCCGCCCACCTCGCCCCTTCCTTCCAGGAGACAGGTTCCATGCCGCAGTTCCGGCCACCCGAGTGGCAGCAGCCGGCCCACCGGCACAGCGAGATCGTCGATCCCGTCCTGACCGTGCGCCAGCTCTCGCGTTTCGAGTTCTCCCGCAAGACCCACGCCCGCATGGACCACGCACTGGTCTTCACCGGCCCGAAGGGCTCGTACGACACCTACCTGCCACCGCTGCGGCCCTCCCGCTCGGAGGTGGCGGCCAAGCGCTACACGTCCGTCTACGAGGTGGACATGGGCGTCCACCCGTACAGCACGGAGCTCGCCCTGCCCAGCGACAACGACGCCTTCGAGTTCGGCGCGACCGTCGAACTGAGCTGGCAGGTCGCCGATCCCGCGCGGTTCGTGGCGAGCGGCCACCGCGATGTTCCCGCGCTGGTCGTCGCCGAACTCCAGCAGGCGGCCCGCCCAGTGACGCGGCACCACGCCATCGGGGACAGCGCCGCGGCCGAGACGGAGATGCTGCGCGCCCTGGCCGCGACAGGACCGCTCGGGCTCGCGGCCGGCATTCAGGCCGCCTGGACCGTGCGGCTGCGCCGGGACCAGGAGAACATCGACCACCAGATCCGGATCCAGGCCATCAGGCACAGCGCGGCCGAGCAGATCGCCGCGCAGGAGCAGGGCATGGCCGTCGACATGGCCCAGGACCTGCGGAACCGGCAGCAGGACATGCTCCAGATGTCCCGCGCCACGGCGTTCGGCGAGCAGCAGCAGGAGCTGGCCAAGCGGCAGTTGGAGTGGGCACACGAGCAAGCCATGCTCCAAGGCCGGCAGCAGCTGGAGCTCCAGAAGATCGAGACCGAGAAGATCGACTTCTATCAGTGGCACCTCCAGCAGGGTGGTGTCCAGATGTGGGCCCTGCACCTGGCACAGCACCCGGAGGACTCCCGGCTCGTCATGGAGAGCATGCGGGCGGACCAACTACGCCTCATCCAGGCGCAGATGGACCTCGTGAGCCAGCTCCTGAGCGGGGACAACGCGGAGATGCACCAATTGGAGGGTCCCAAGCAACTGGCCCTGCGCACGGTCAGCGACATCCTCAACCAGCGTCTGCCGGGCGTTCCGCAGGATCCGCCCCCTGCTCAGCGCCGGCCGCCGTCCGCGGTGCTGCCCGAACAGCAGGGTCCGGCCGAGCCGGACGGCCAGGGGCCCATGGCCAACGGCTTCGTGGAGGACGCGGCAGACGGGAGCCACCCGGCGCCGGCGCCGGCGCCCGCGCCCCAGCAGGATCGCCCGTACGGCCCGCCTCCTGTTCGGACCCCCTCCTCCACGACCGCGTACACCCCGCCGCCCGCCGGCTCCCCTTCCCAGCCCGCTCCGCCCACCATGCCGAGCCCGGCTCCCCCGTGGCAGCCGCCGCCCGGCTACGGCAGCTCCCCCACGCTGCCCGGCACCCCTCCGCAGCCCTTGGCCGCTCCCCCCGCCACCCCTCCGGGGACGGATCAGGCTCCGCCGCCCCCGGAGGAAGACCCTGACACCCCGGGTACCCCGTCATGAGCGGCCCCGCCACACCGGACCGCACCACCCCCGACGACCCACCGGCACCCGCAGCGCCCCTCTCGCAGGCAGCTGCCCGCACCGGTGAGACGCTCCTGGCCGATCTGCGCAGCGAGATAGCCCGCGCCGACAGCAAGGCCTCCGTCCTCGTCGCCGCGCTCGGCATGACCGCGGGAGTGTTCAGCGGCCTCCTCGCGGGCGGCGGCTGGTCACCGGCCGTGCTCTCCGGTCCCGGCACGGCTGCCTGGTGGGCCGGGGCGGGGGCCCTCGCCCTCGCGCTGTTCGCCCTGCTCCTCGCCGTCCTGCCGCGCTACCGCAGCAGGGGCTGGACACCGGGTGAACCGCTCACGCACTTCGGGGACATCCAGCAGGCCGCGCGCGCCGGACAGCTCACCGCCGCGCTCATGGCCACCGAACGCCGCGCCGCCGACGGGCTCACTAGGGCGCTCACCGAAACCAGCCGGATCGCCGCGCGCAAACACCAGTGGATCCGCACGGGGCTGATCGCATTCGCCGTCGGCACGGTGCTGCTCCCCGCGGCGCTGCTCATCGGCTGACGTTCCCACACGGAGGAATCCCAGATGACCCAGCCCTCTGGCGCACAGCCCCCCGAGTACCCCTCGTCCTCGACGCCGCCACCCACGTACCCCACCGCCGGCCCGGCCCCCGGCCCGCCGCAGTACCCGTCGACGGGCGCTCAGCCCTCGTCCCCCGGACCCGTCCACCCGGGCCCCACTCCCGCCGTCCCATCCCAGTACGCCGCAGGGCCCGCCATGCCTGCGGAAGGGCACCCCCACCACATCTCCACCGAGCGACGACGCGCGTACCTGAGCTCGCATCAGCGGGGTGTCGACGCCACCGCGGTCGGCAGTCTGCTGCTGTACGTCCCGAACTTCCTGTGCAGCCTGCTGGTCATCGGCCTCGCCTCCCTCGTCTTCGGCGGGCTCGGCCTCCTCGTGGTCCTCGCCTGGCTGATCAGCGGACTGCTGGTCTTCCACCGGCCCACCGAAAGCGCCATCGCCCGCCACTTCCTGCATCTGCGCTACCCCACCGCACAGGAGCGGCAGCGCCTCGAACCGGTCTGGCGGGAGGTCACCGCCCGCGCGGGCGTAGACGCGCGGGCGTACGAGCTGTGGGTGGAGGACAGCGACGACCTCAACGCGGTCGCTGCGGCCGGCCACATCGTCGGCGTCACCCGCTTCGCCATGAACGAGCTGCCCAACGGCGAGCTGGCCGCGGTGATGGCCCACGAGCTGGGTCACCACGTCGGAGGCCATACCTGGTCCTCGCTGCTCGGCTACTGGTACGCGCTGCCGGGCCGCGTCGCCTGGCGGGTCTTCCGAGTCATCGGCCGGGCCCTGTTCAAGGTGTCCAAGTCCTTCTCCTGCTTCGGAGTCGGGTTCTTCCTGCTCGTCTTCGGCAGCGTCGCCCTCACCACGATCAGCAGCCTGTACGGACTGCCGCTGCTGATCCTCGCCCTGCCGTACGCGCTCGCCGCGGTCAGCAGGCGCGCGGAGTTGCGCGCCGACCGGCACGCGGCGGGCCTCGGCTTCGCGCCCATGCTGGCCGGCGTACTGGACAAGCTGCACCGTTCCGATCAGCAGCGGACGGCCGCCGCGCAGGCCCTCAACCGCAGCGTCCCCCTCAAAGAGAGCCCCCTGAGCAGGCTGCTCTCCTCACACCCGGACCACTACACCCGGCTCCACCACCTGCAGCCCTACCTCCAGCCCTACGCGCCCCAACAGCCACCGCAGCAGCCACCGCGCTGAGGCACACCGGCAGACCCAGGACAGCCGAAAGGGCGCCCACCCCGCAGAAGCGGAATGGGCGCCCTTCGTCAGACATACGCCTTACTGGTTGTACGGACCGTAGTCGTAGTCCTCCAGCGGAACGGCCTGGCCGGAGCCCGTGCCGAACGGCGAGTAGTCGATGTCGTCGTAACCGACGGCCGAGTACATCGCGGCCTTGGCCTCTTCGGTCGGCTCGACCCGGATGTTGCGGTAGCGGGACAGACCCGTACCGGCCGGGATGAGCTTACCGATGATGACGTTCTCCTTGAGGCCGATGAGGCTGTCGGACTTGGCGTTGATCGCCGCATCCGTCAGGACTCGGGTCGTCTCCTGGAAGGAGGCGGCCGACAGCCAGGATTCCGTCGCCAGCGAGGCCTTGGTGATACCCATCAGCTGCGGGCGGCCGGAGGCGGGGTGACCGCCCTCGGTGACCACACGACGGTTCTCGGTCTCGAACTTCGAGCGCTCGACGAGCTCGCCCGGCAGCAGCTCCGCGTCGCCGGACTCGATGATCGTCACGCGGCGCAGCATCTGCCGGATGATGATCTCGATGTGCTTGTCGTGGATCGACACACCCTGCGAGTTGTAGACCTTCTGGACTTCGCCGACCAGGTGGACCTGGACGGCACGCTGGCCCAGAATGCGCAGCACGTCGTGCGGGTTGGTGGCACCCACGGTGAGCTTCTGGCCCACCTCGACGTGGTCGCCCTCGCCCACGAGCAGACGGGCACGCTTCGAGATCGGGAACGGCGTCTCGTCGCTGCCGTCGTCCGGGGTGACGACGAGCTTCTTGGTCTTCTCGGTCTCCTCGATGCGGACACGGCCCGCGGCCTCGGAGATCGGGGCGACACCCTTCGGCGTACGAGCCTCGAAGAGCTCGACGACACGGGGCAGACCCTGGGTGATGTCGTCACCGGCCACACCACCGGTGTGGAAGGTACGCATCGTCAGCTGGGTACCGGGCTCACCGATGGACTGGGCGGCGATGATGCCGACCGCCTCACCGATGTCGACCAGCTTGCCGGTGGCCAGCGAGCGGCCGTAGCACATGGCGCAGGTGCCGACGGCGGACTCACAGGTCAGGACCGAACGGGTCTTGACCTGCTCGACGCCCGCGTTGACCAGCTGGTCGATGAGCACGTCACCGAGGTCGACGCCCGCCGGGGCGAGCACCTTCCCGTCGACGACGATGTCCTCGGCCAGGCAGCGCGCGTACACGCTGGTCTCGACGTCGTCCGCCTTGCGCAGGACGCCGTCGGCGCCGCGCGTGGCGATGTCGAGCTTGAGACCACGCTCGGTGCCGCAGTCCTCCTCGCGAATGATGACGTCCTGGGAGACGTCGACCAGACGACGGGTGAGGTAACCGGAGTCGGCGGTACGCAGAGCGGTGTCAGCCAGACCCTTACGAGCACCGTGGGTCGAGATGAAGTACTCGAGGACGGTGAGGCCCTCGCGGAAGGACGCCTTGATGGGACGCGGAATCGTCTCGTTCTTGGCGTTCGACACCAGACCACGCATACCGGCGATCTGACGCATCTGCATCATGTTTCCTCGGGCACCCGAGTCAACCATCATGAAGATGGGGTTCGTCTTCGGGAAGTTCGCGTTCATCGCCTCGGCAACCTCGTTGGTCGCCTTGGTCCAGATCGCGATGAGCTCCTGAGTGCGCTCTTCCTTCGTGATGAGACCGCGCTCGTACTGCTTCTGGACCTTCTCGTCCTGCGCCTCGTAACCCGCGACGATCTCCTTCTTGGCCGCGGGGACCACGACGTCGGAGATGGCCACGGTGACACCGGAACGGGTCGCCCAGTAGAAGCCGGCCGCCTTCAGGTTGTCGAGCGTCGCCGCCACGATGACCTTGGGGTAGCGCTCGGCGAGGTCGTTCACGATCTCGGAGAGCTGCTTCTTGCCCACCGAGTAGTCGACGAACGGGTAGTCCTCGGGCAGCAGCTCGTTGAAGAGCGCGCGGCCCAGGGACGTACGCAGACGGAAGCTGTCGCCCGACTGGTACTCCTGCTCGCCCTCCTCGGCGGCCGGCGGCGTCCAGCCACGCGGCGGGATGGTGCCCACCGGGAAGCGGATGTCGACGGACGACTGAAGCGCGAGCTCGCCGGCGTCGAACGCCATGGTCGCCTCGGCCGTGGAGCCGAACGCGCGGCCCTCGCCCTTGGTGTCACGGAGTTCACCGTCGGTGGTGAGGAAGAACAGACCGAGGACCATGTCCTGGGTCGGCATCGTCACCGGACGGCCGTCGGCGGGCTTGAGGATGTTGTTCGAGGACAGCATCAGGATGCGGGCCTCGGCCTGCGCCTCCGCGGAGAGCGGCAGGTGCACGGCCATCTGGTCACCGTCGAAGTCCGCGTTGAACGCGGTGCAGACGAGCGGGTGGATCTGGATGGCCTTGCCCTCGACCAGCTGCGGCTCGAAGGCCTGGATGCCGAGGCGGTGCAGCGTCGGCGCACGGTTCAGCAGAACCGGGTGCTCGGCGATGACCTCTTCCAGGACGTCGTACACGACCGTGCGGCCGCGCTCGACCATGCGCTTGGCGCTCTTGATGTTCTGCGCGTGGTTCAGGTCGACCAGGCGCTTCATCACGAACGGCTTGAAGAGCTCCAGCGCCATGGCCTTCGGGAGACCACACTGGTGCAGCTTCAGCTGCGGGCCGACGACGATGACGGAACGCGCCGAGTAGTCGACTCGCTTACCGAGCAGGTTCTGACGGAAACGACCCTGCTTGCCCTTGAGCATGTCGGACAGCGACTTCAGCGGACGGTTGCCGGGGCCCGTGACCGGGCGACCACGACGGCCGTTGTCGAAGAGCGCGTCGACGGCCTCCTGAAGCATGCGCTTCTCGTTGTTCACGATGATCTCGGGGGCGCCGAGGTCAAGGAGTCGCTTCAGGCGGTTGTTGCGGTTGATCACGCGGCGGTACAGGTCGTTCAGGTCGGAGGTCGCGAAGCGGCCGCCGTCCAGCTGCACCATCGGACGCAGGTCCGGCGGGATGACCGGCACGCAGTCGAGCACCATGCCCTTGGGGCTGTTGCTGGTCTGCAGGAACGCGGAGACGACCTTGAGGCGCTTGAGCGCACGGGTCTTCTTCTGGCCCTTGCCGGTACGGATGATCTCGCGGAGGCGCTCGGCCTCCTCCTCGAGGTCGAAGGACTCCAGGCGCTTCTGCAGGGCAGCGGCACCCATGGAGCCGTCGAAGTACGTGCCGAAGCGGTCACGCAGCTCGCGGTAGAGCAGCTCGTCACCTTCGAGGTCCTGGACCTTGAGGTTCTTGAAGCGGTTCCACACCTCGTCGAGGCGGTCGATCTCGCGCTGCGCACGGTCGCGCAGCTGCTTCATCTCGCGCTCCGCGCCTTCGCGCACCTTGCGGCGCACGTCGGCCTTGGCACCCTCGGCCTCGAGCTCGGCCAGGTCGGTCTCGAGCTTCTTGGCGCGGGCCTCCAGGTCGGAGTCGCGACGGTTCTCGATCTGCTGACGCTCCACCTGGACGTGCGCCTCGAGGGAGGGCAGGTCGCGGGTGCGGCGCTCCTCGTCCACGAACGTGATCATGTACGCCGCGAAGTAGATGACCTTCTCGAGGTCCTTCGGGGCGAGATCAAGCAGGTAGCCGAGGCGCGACGGAACGCCCTTGAAGTACCAGATGTGCGTGACAGGGGCGGCCAGCTCAATGTGACCCATCCGCTCACGACGCACCTTGGCGCGAGTGACCTCGACGCCGCAGCGCTCGCAGATGATGCCCTTGAAGCGGACACGCTTGTACTTACCGCAGTAGCACTCCCAGTCCCGGGTCGGACCGAAGATCTTCTCGCAGAAGAGTCCGTCCTTTTCGGGCTTGAGGGTGCGGTAGTTGATGGTCTCAGGCTTCTTGACCTCGCCGTGAGACCAGGTCCGGATGTCGTCCGCGGTGGCAAGGCCGATCCGCAGCTCGTCGAAGAAGTTGACGTCGAGCACTGTGCGTCAATCCCTCTTTCGGGGTTGTGCCCCTCGCGTTAGCGAGAATTAGGCGCTTCATCATGGTCTGAACGGTCCCGGGGATGGCCGGGGGCTCCTTGTGGGAGCCCCCGGCCAGGCCCGTCAGACCTCTTCGACGCTGCTCGGCTCGCGCCGGGACAGGTCGATACCGAGCTCCTCCGCCGCGCGGAAGACGTCCTCGTCGGTGTCGCGCATCTCGATGGACATGCCGTCCGAGGACAGCACCTCCACGTTGAGGCAGAGCGACTGCATTTCCTTGATGAGCACCTTGAAGGACTCGGGAATGCCCGGCTCGGGAATGTTCTCGCCCTTGACGATGGCCTCGTAGACCTTCACGCGGCCGGTCACGTCGTCGGACTTGATCGTCAGGAGCTCCTGGAGGGCGTAAGCGGCACCGTAAGCCTCAAGCGCCCACACCTCCATCTCACCGAATCGCTGGCCACCGAACTGAGCCTTACCACCCAGCGGCTGCTGGGTGATCATGGAGTACGGACCGGTCGAACGGGCGTGGAGCTTGTCGTCGACCAGGTGGTGCAGCTTGAGGATGTACATGTACCCGATCGAGATCGGGTCCGGGAACGGCTCACCGGAGCGGCCGTCGAACAGGTTGGCCTTGCCGGACGGCTGGACCAGGCGGTCACCGTCGCGGTTCGGGATCGTGGCCTCGAAGAGACCGGAGATCTCGTCCTCACGCGCACCGTCGAAGACCGGGGTCGCGACGTTGGTGCCGGGGGCGACCTGGTCGGCGCCGATGACCTGCAGGCGCTGGGCCCACTCGTCACCGAGGCCGGAGACGTCCCAGCCGCGGCTGGCGAGCCAGCCGAGGTGGATCTCCAGGACCTGTCCCGGGTTCATTCGGGACGGCACACCCAGCGGGTTGAGGATGATGTCGACCGGAGTTCCGTCCTCGAGGAACGGCATGTCCTCGATCGGAAGGATCTTCGAGATAACACCCTTGTTGCCGTGGCGGCCGGCGAGCTTGTCACCGTCCGTGATCTTGCGCTTCTGCGCCACGTAGACACGAACCAGCTGGTTCACGCCCGGCGGCAGCTCGTCGCCCTCTTCACGGTCGAAGACGCGGACGCCGATGACCTTGCCGATCTCACCGTGCGGCACCTTCAGCGAGGTGTCGCGCACCTCGCGCGCCTTCTCACCGAAGATCGCGCGGAGCAGGCGCTCCTCCGGCGTCAGCTCGGTCTCACCCTTGGGCGTGACCTTGCCGACGAGGATGTCGCCGGCGACGACCTCGGCACCGATACGGATGATGCCGCGCTCGTCGAGGTCGGCGAGGACCTCTTCGGAGACGTTCGGGATGTCCCGGGTGATCTCCTCCGGGCCGAGCTTGGTGTCACGGGCGTCGACCTCGTGCTCCTCGATGTGGATCGAGGAGAGGACGTCGTCCTGCACGAGGCGCTGCGACAGGATGATCGCGTCCTCGTAGTTGTGACCCTCCCACGGCATGAACGCCACGAGCAGGTTCTTGCCGAGCGCCATCTCGCCGTTCTCGGTCGCGGGACCGTCGGCCAGGACCTGGCCCTCGATCACGCGGGCGCCCTCGTCCACGACAACCTTCTGGTTGACGGAGGTGCCCTGGTTGGAGCGCGAGAACTTCGCGAGGCGGTACGTGGTGTACGTGCCGTCGTCGTTGGCGGTGGTGATGTAGTCCGCGGAGACCTCCTGGACCACACCGTCCTTCTCCGCCTTGAGCACGTCGCCCGCGTCGGTGGCGCAGCGGTACTCCATGCCCGTGCCGACGAGCGGCGCCTCGGACTTGATCAGCGGCACGGCCTGACGCATCATGTTCGCGCCCATGAGGGCACGGTTGGCGTCGTCGTGCTCGAGGAACGGGATCATCGCGGTCGCGACCGACACCATCTGGCGCGGCGAGACGTCCATGTAGTCGACGTCGTCGCCCGGGATGTAGTCGATCTCGCCACCACGACGGCGGACCAGGACGCGGTTCTCGGTGAACCGCATGTCCTCGCCAAGGCCGGCGTTGGCCTGGGCGATCACGAAGCGGTCTTCCTCGTCCGCGGTCAGGTAGTCGACGTCGTCGGTGACGACGCCCTCGACGACCTTGCGGTACGGCGTCTCGACGAAGCCGAACGCGTTGACGCGACCGTAGGAAGCCAGCGAACCGATCAGACCGATGTTCGGGCCTTCAGGCGTCTCGATCGGGCACATACGGCCGTAGTGGGACGGGTGCACGTCACGGACCTCGAAGCCGGCCCGCTCACGGGAGAGACCACCCGGGCCAAGCGCCGACAGACGGCGCTTGTGGGTGAGACCCGACAGCGGGTTGTTCTGGTCCATGAACTGCGACAGCTGGCTGGTGCCGAAGAACTCCTTGATGGAGGCGACGACCGGCCGGATGTTGATCAGGGTCTGCGGCGTGATCGCCTCGACGTCCTGAGTCGTCATGCGCTCACGGACGACGCGCTCCATACGAGCCAGACCCGTGCGGACCTGGTTCTGGATGAGCTCGCCGACGTTACGCAGACGACGGTTGCCGAAGTGGTCGATGTCGTCGGTCTCGACGACGATCGAGGCACCGCTGTTGCCAACGGTCTCGGTCTCACCGGCGTGCAGCTTCACCAGGTACTTGATCGACGAGATGATGTCCTCGACGGTCAGGACGCCGGCGTCCAGCGGGGCTTCGCCGCCCAGCTTCTTGTTGACCTTGTAGCGGCCGACCTTCGCGAGGTCGTAGCGCTTGGGGTTGAAGTAGAGGTTCTCGAGCAGCGTCTGCGCGGCCTCACGGGTCGGCGGCTCGCCCGGACGCAGCTTGCGGTAGATGTCCAGAAGCGCGTCGTCCTGGCCCTGGGTGTGGTCCTTCTCCAGGGTGGCGCGCATGGACTCGTACTCGCCGAACTCCTCGAGGATCTGCTCGGTCGTCCAACCGAGAGCCTTCAGGAGAACGGTGACGGACTGCTTGCGCTTGCGGTCGATGCGGACACCGACCATGTCGCGCTTGTCGATCTCCATCTCGAGCCAGGCACCCCGGGACGGGATGACCTTGGCCGAGAAAATGTCCTTGTCGGACGTCTTGTCGATCGAGGAGTCGAAGTAGACGCCGGGCGAGCGGACGAGCTGCGACACAACGACACGCTCGGTGCCGTTGATGACGAAGGTGCCCTTGTTGGTCATGAGCGGGAAGTCGCCCATGAAGACCGTCTGGGACTTGATCTCGCCGGTCTCGTTGTTGGTGAACTCGGCGGTGACGAAGAGCGGGGCGCCGAACGTGAAGTCGCGCTCCTTGCATTCGTCGATCGAGTTCTTGGGGGGCTCGAAGCGGTGGTCGCGGAACGTCAGGGACATCGACCCTGAGAAGTCCTCGATCGGGGAGATCTCCTCGAAGATCTCCTCCAGACCGGACTTCCTGGGGACGTCCTGTCCGCTTTCCAGAGCCGCCTCGACACGAGCCTTCCACGCGTCATTGCCGAGCAGCCAGTCGAAGCTCTCGGTCTGCAGCGCAAGAAGGTTCGGAACCTCGAGGGGCTCCTTGATCTTTGCAAAGGAAATGCGCAGCGGGGCGGTGCTGGCGCCGTTGTTCGTATTCGCGGTCGAGGCAGTGCGCGAGGCGGCCAAGAGGGGGTCCTTCCGAGGGCTCGGACTCACTACGCGCGTACCGGTCCCAAGCTGGCACGGAGGCAGAAGCTTCCCGAATCGACCGGTGAGGGCCAGGTCAGGACGACTTCAGTCCAACGGTGCTGGAGCGAGGACATGCCCCTGGTGACGGGCAGGGAGCAGCTAACAGGCAGCGCAAAGGGTCAGTGTAGCCACTTGGCTCACTGATGTCCAGTGCGGGTTTTTTGAGACCCTCGTTGTCCTCAACGACCCTCGTCAGACCCTCGTTGTTCTCAACAGCTGCAACACGTCACCACGTCACTCGTGGCACGCACATCCTTACTGCCCTCTTCGTCGTCGATCCATGCCTCGGATCCGGATCGTTGTGACGACGCGTCCTGAGAATTGCGCGCCGCGTGCGGTTCGTCAAGGCCCCCTCCTGTACGAACGGGGCCGGCCCGACCCCCGCACTCACCAGCGGGCGCCCGCAGGAACCCGCTCCAGGCACCGGCTCCAGGCACAACCAAGATCACCATACTCGTCGGGACCGTCAGTGCAAGGCAGCCGAAGCTGGAGCGCTGAGCGGCCATCCGAAAAGCCTGAAGGGCGACCACCCAGATGGGTGATCGCCCTTCAGTACGTTCGCGTTACAGCCCTACAGGAGAGCCGCTCAGCAAGGAGTCAGAAGACTCCTGAGATCACTTGACCTCGACAGAGGCGCCAGCGCCCTTGAGGGACTCGGCGGCCTTCTCAGCGGCCTCCTTGGCGACCTTCTCGAGGACGGGCTTCGGGGCGCCGTCGACGAGGTCCTTGGCCTCCTTGAGGCCCAGGGAGGTGAGCTCGCGCACGACCTTGATGACCTGGATCTTCTTCTCGCCGGCGCCCGTGAGGATGACGTCGAACTCGTCCTGCTCCTCGACGGCCTCAGCGGCGGCACCCGGGCCGGCCGGGCCGGCAACGGCGACGGCCGCGGCGGCGGTGACGTCGAACTTCTCCTCGAAGGCCTTCACGAACTCGGAGAGCTCGATGAGGGTCATCTCTTCGAACTGCGCGAGCAGGTCGTCCTGGGACAGCTTCGCCATGATGGCGTCCTTCCACTAATTCGGCAGGTGCCGGAGTTACATGTAGGCGGGCGTACGTTCGGCCCGCTGCGACCGTCGCCCTAGCGGGCGGCGATCATTGCGCGAGCCGAATTACTCGGCACCGCCCTGCTCGGCCTGCTTGGCACGAAGCGCCTCCGCGGTGCGGACGAACTTCGACGGGAGCGCCTGGAAGACCTGAGCAGCCTGAGTCTGCTTGCCCTTCATGGCGCCCGCCAGCTTGGCGAGCAGAACCTCGCGGGACTCGAGGTCCGCAAGCTTCTTGATCTCGTCGGCGGACAGCGCCTTGCCGTCAAGGACACCGCCCTTGATGACGAGGTTGGGGTTTTCCTTGGCGAAGTCACGAAGACCCTTCGCCGACTCCACCGGGTCACCGGTGATGAAGGCAACCGCCGTCGGACCGTTGAAGAGGTCGTCCAGCGTGTTGATCCCGGCCTCGTTGGCCGCAATCTTGGTCAGCGTGTTCTTCACCACGGCGTACTGGGCGTTCTCACCGAGCGAACGACGCAGCGTCTTGAGCTGCGCCACGGTGAGACCCCGGTACTCGGTCAGCACGGCGGCGTTCGAGCTGCGGAACTGGTCCGTGAGCTCGGCTACCGCGGCAGCCTTGTCGGGCCTTGCCATAGAGCGTCGGCCTCCTTCCGGGTGATGAGGACCGCTCAGAAGGGGCTGTACAAAACAAAACGCCCCGGCGCAGGCGCACGGGGCGTAGCTCGACCGGCTGTGCTCAATGAAGAACAGCGTCCGGGAACTTTCCACAGTCACCTGCGCAGGTCGTCTGCTTTCAGCAGATCCTTCGGTCGCCGGTTCCTCTCACGAGGCCACGGCAACGACCAGCGGTCTTTGGCTTCTTGAGGAGATTACGTGACGGGGTCCGCCTCAGGCAAATCCGCCCTTGCCGGCCCCCGCCGGGGCACTCAGCTGCTGGTCGCGCCCTTCATCATCGCGGCCAGGTCCACCACGTCCTTGGCGGGCGGGGCCTGCACGGTGACCGGCTTGTCGTAGTCGAAGAAGGTCATCGTCATGTCGAAGCGACCCTTGTCCGCCGCACCGCGGGTGCGGAAGCGCTTGGTGCGGTCGTCCCGGTCGATCCACAGGTCCACCGCGAGCTTGTCGACACCCAGGCCCTCGTACATCGAGAGGCTCTTGTCGCGGCGCTTCCTGGTGGCCGCGTCCTCGTTCTCGTAGCTCTCGCGCATCTGGTCGAGCGTGACGGTGCCCTTGTAGTGCGCGGTCTTCTCGCCCTCGACGGTCTCCTCGCCGACGCGCTCGAGGTCCTTGGAGCCGTTGAGGAACGTGACCTGCTCGGCCGGGTTCTGGTCCGCCTGGCCGGCCAGCGGGTTCGACGCCGCCGCCTCCTGCGACTTCGGCCCGGAGATGTCGAACTTGAGCCAGCTCCTGCCGTCCGTCTCCTTGGCGGCGCCCTTGCCACCGCCCATGTACAGGGCGCCGCCGGTGACGCGCATCTCGAGGGTTCCGTCGGAGCCCTGGTCGGGCGAGGTCATCCTCATCCGCATCGCCATCGGCTGCACGCTGATCGCGGCCTCGCCGTTGATCCGGCCGGAGCCGGGGACCTCACCGGTCATCCGGTAGCCGAACGAGGTCAGCCACTCACCGTTCCTCGTGGCCTTGAGGACGGCCGCGGCCGCCGCCATCCGCGGCGAGGAATCCGGCCTCCCTCCGTCGCCCCCCGACGACGTACAGGCGGCGGCCCCGCCGCACAGCACCGCGGCGGCCAGTACGGCCCCCACCGCTCTCTTCGCTGTCATGACCCCACCCCTAGAAACACATGATCGATACACGTAGGTGGGCGCACCCTACCGAAAGGGTCAGGCGGCGGGCTTTCGATTGACGACGTCCTTGAAGTCGACGGTGTCCCGCGCCGGCGGGCGCTCGGCCGAGGCGCGAGCGCCGTAGTCGGCGTAGTGCACCGTCCCGGAGAAGGCACCGGAGGCCGTGCGGGCCCGCTGGACGCGCTTGACCAGGAGGTGTCCCCGGCCGATCCAGACGTCGACGCGCTGCCCGTCGGCCGTGCCCGTGTAGTGCGTGGCCCGGACGCCGCGCACGGTCTCCCGGCCCACCTCTCGCACGTTTCCGCAGGCCAGCAGCAGCTTCAGGGAGGCCGCCGGGGAGAGGTCGGCCCCTGAGTCGTACGGGTATCTGATCCAGTGCTTGCCCTCCGACAGCGCGGCGAACTTGTCGGTCATGCGCGTGTAGTACGCGTCCGGCAGGAAGCGGGACTGGGACGGGGAGCCGCCCATGAGCCTGGTCGTCGAGGCCATCGAGCCGCCGGTCGTGGTCACCCTCAGAGTGCCTCGCAGCCCGCCCGACCAGCGCAGCACGCCGACGCTCCGCGAGGACAGGCTGGTGCCCGTACTGCTGGTCGCCTCGATCCTCGCGGACCCGGCGGCGGCGACCTCGGAGCGGGCGGCCTTCAGCGCCCCGATGACGCTCTCGTCGCTCTTGGGCGCATCCTTGGTGCCGCAGGACACCAGGCCGGCCACCGCCAGGCAGACCGTCGCGCGCCGCACCCATGTCCTGCCGTTCATACGCTCCCCCCCGCCGAGCCCCAGGTCGACCCCGCACGCTAGCGGAGCGCACCGGCGTCCGGAGGGGTTAGCGGGAAAACGGGAACGGGCCCCACACCTCGAAAGGTGCGGGGCCCGAGCCGACTTGGCTGAGCTGTCAGGCTCAGACCGCAGCCGGGTCCTCCTCGACGAGGAGGTTGCGGGTGCGGTTCGGGTCGAGCGGAACGCCGGGGCCCATCGTGGTGGCGATGGCGGCCTTCTTGATGTAGCGACCCTTGGCGGCGGACGGCTTCAGACGAAGGATCTCGTCCAGGGCCGCGCCGTAGTTCTCCACCAGCTGGGTGTCGTCGAAGGACACCTTGCCGATGATGAAGTGGAGGTTCGAGTGCTTGTCGACGCGGAACTCGATCTTGCCGCCCTTGATCTCGTTCACGGCCTTGACCACGTCCGGGGTCACCGTGCCGGTCTTCGGGTTCGGCATGAGGCCACGCGGACCGAGCACGCGGCCGAGGCGGCCGACCTTGCCCATGAGGTCCGGGGTGGCGACGACGGCGTCGAACTCGTTCAGGCGGTTGCCCTTGGAGATCTCGTCGATGAGCTCGTCGGAGCCGACGATGTCGGCGCCGGCGGCTTCCGCGGCCGCGGCACGGTCACCGGTCGCGAAGACCAGGACCCGGGCGGTCTTGCCGGTGCCGTGCGGGAGGTTCACGGTGCCGCGGACCATCTGGTCGGCCTTGCGCGGGTCGACACCCAGACGCATGGCGACCTCGACGGTGCCGTCGAACTTCGTCGCGGAGGTCTCCTTGGCGATACGGACGGCCTCGAGCGGGGCGTAGAGCTTGTCCCGGTCGATCTTGGCGTCCGCAGCGCGGAGAGTCTTGCTGCGCTTCACTGCTACTCCTGGAGTTCAGGTATGGAGTTCGTGGTCCGGGCCGGCGCTGGCCCTGCCACTGAAAGGTCTTACGGGGAGGAGGGTGTTCAGCCCTCGACCGTGACGCCCATGGAACGCGCGGTACCGGCGATGATCTTCGCGGCGGCGTCCAGGTCGTTGGCGTTGAGGTCGGCCATCTTGGTGGTGGCGATCTCGCGGACCTGCGCGTCGGTGATCTTCGCGACCTTGGTCTTGTGAGGCTCGCCGGAGCCCTTCTCGATGCCCGCAGCCTTGAGGATCATCTTGGCGGCCGGGGGCGTCTTGGTGATGAAGGTGAAGGAGCGGTCTTCGTAGACCGTGATCTCCACCGGGATGACCCAGCCACGCTGCGACTCGGTCGCGGCGTTGTAGGCCTTGCAGAACTCCATGATGTTGACGCCGTGCTGGCCCAGTGCGGGACCAACCGGCGGGGCCGGGTTGGCGGCACCGGCCTGGATCTGGAGCTTGATAAGCCCCGTGACCTTCTTCTTCTTGGGAGGCATTGCTCTCTCCGGGTCCTAGTGAGAGTTTTCAGCCGACCACCCGGTCATCCGGATGGAGGCATACCGCACCACGATAACGGGTATCCGAGTGCGGCTAAAAACCGAGCAGGTCAGACCGGCTTTGAGAGCCCGTCTGACCTGTTCGGAAGTGCTTGTTCCAGAAGGTCCCGGAAGGGGCTAGTTCTTCTGGATCTGGTCGAAGCTGAGCTCGACCGGGGTCTCACGGCCGAAGATCTCGACGAGGCCCTTGACCTTCTTCGAGTCGGCGTTGATCTCGTTGATCGTCGCCTGCAGCGTCGCGAACGGGCCGTCGGTGACGGTGACCGAGTCGCCGACCTCGAAGTCCAGGACCTGGACCTCGAGCTTGCGGGACGGAGCCGGCTTGCCCTCGGCCTCGGCGGCCTCACGGGCGGCCTTCTCCTCGGCCTCCGGGGCGAGCATCTTGACGATCTCGTCCAGGGTCAGCGGGTACGGGTCGTAGGCGTTGCCCACGAAGCCGGTGACGCCGGGGGTGTTGCGGACGACGCCCCACGACTCGTTCGTCAGGTCCATGCGCACCAGCACGTAGCCGGGGAGCTTGTTCTGACGGATGGTCTTGCGCTCGCCGTTCTTGATCTGCGCGACCTCTTCCTGCGGCACCTCGGCCTGGAAGATGAAGTCCTCGACGTTCAGCGAGACTGCGCGCTGCTCGAGGTTGGTCTTCACGCGGTTCTCGTAACCGGCGTACGTGTGGATGACGTACCACTCGCCGGGCAGCGTGCGCAGTTCCTCGCGCAGGGCGACGATCGGGTCGACCGGCTCGGACTCCTCGGCGGCTTCCTCGACGGACTCCTCGTCGGCCTCGGCTTCGGGGGCGTCCTCGGCGGACTCCTCGTCGGCGTCGTCCTCGGCGGCGTGCTCGAGGGACTCCTCGGCGGCTTCGACCTCGTCCTCGACGTGCGCGTCAGCCTCAGTGGCTGCCTCGTCGGCAGCCTCGGCCTGGACCGTGTCCTCGGCGTTCTCGGCGTCCGCCGCCTCGACAATGTCGAGCTCGTCCTCAACGGACTCGACGGGCTCGATCGCCTCGTTCAGGTTCGGGTCAGACACTGTGGCTGCTTCTTCCTGGATACATAGGGGTGGAACACGCGAAAGGGGCGCCGGGAACGGCGCCCTTCGCTCTCGGCTCAGCCGAAGATGTACTTGACGGCGTGGTTGAAGCCATAGTCAATCACGGTCACCAGACCGATCATGATGACGACGAACACGATCACCACACTGGTGTACGTGGTGAGCTGGTTTCGAGTCGGCCAGACAACCTTGCGGAGCTCCGCGACGATCTGGCGGTAGAAGAGCGCGAGACGGCCGAAGGGGCCCTTCTTGCCGCGCTTGCCACCTTTACGGGGCTTCTTCTGGGACTCCGGCGCCTCATCCTGGGCATCAGGCATGTCGATGGAGCCCACGGCGTCCGTCACGCGTCCTCACCTGAATTCCGGGTCGTGGCCGTGCCGCGCCCGGTTGAGCCGCACGGCGGTGCATTTGCAGTACGTACATGCGCACACGTCCTGGCGAAGGAGTGTGTAGCAGGGCCGGAGGGACTTGAACCCCCAACCGCTGGTTTTGGAGACCAGTGCTCTACCAATTGAGCTACGACCCTTTGTCTGCCCCAACGTACCGCATCCTTCCGACTGCACGATGTGTGCCGGAAGAGGGCGGCCGGTGAAGGCCAACGAGCAGTGAGTGTACGTGTTCCGCGGCCCTCCGTCGAACAGAAAGAACCGGGCCGGTCGTTGATCGTCCGTGAAACCCGTGTGCCCGTCGGGTTTCCGGTCTGGAACGATGGGGTTATGAGCGCTGCTGCTACTCCTCCCTCTTCGCCCACCGAGCGCCGGGTCTCCGCCCGTGTCGGCGCGATCTCCGAGTCCGCGACCCTCGCCGTCGACGCCAAGGCCAAGGCCCTCAAGGCCGCCGGACGTCCGGTGATCGGTTTCGGCGCGGGTGAGCCCGACTTCCCGACCCCGGACTACATCGTCGAAGCGGCCATCGAGGCCTGCAAGAACCCGAAGTACCACCGGTACACGCCCGCCGGCGGTCTGCCCGAGCTGAAGGCCGCGATCGCCGCGAAGACGCTGCGCGACTCCGGCTACGAGGTCGACGCCTCGCAGGTCCTGGTCACCAACGGTGGCAAGCAGGCCATCTACCAGGCCTTCGCCGCGATCCTCGACCCGGGCGACGAGGTCATCGTCCCGGCGCCGTACTGGACGACGTACCCCGAGTCGATCCGTCTTGCCGGTGGTGTCCCGGTGGAGGTCGTGGCCGACGAGACGACCGGGTACCGCGTCTCCGTGGAGCAGCTGGAGGCGGCGCGCACCGAGCGCACCAAGGTCGTCCTGTTCGTGTCGCCGTCGAACCCGACGGGCGCGGTCTACAGCGAGGCCGACGCCGAGGCGATCGGCCGCTGGGCCGTCGAGCACGGCCTGTGGGTCCTCACCGACGAGATCTACGAGCACCTGGTCTACGGGGACGCCAAGTTCACGTCCCTGCCGGCGCTCCTGCCCGAGCTGCGTGACAAGTGCATCGTCGTGAACGGCGTCGCCAAGACGTACGCGATGACCGGCTGGCGCGTCGGGTGGATCATCGGCCCGAAGGACGTCGTGAAGGCCGCGACCAACCTGCAGTCGCACGCCACGTCGAACGTGTCGAACGTCGCGCAGATCGCCGCGCTCGCCGCCGTGTCCGGCGACCTGACGGCCGTCGCGAAGATGCGCGAGGCCTTCGACCGCCGCCGCAAGACGATCGTGCGCATGCTGAACGAGATCGACGGCGTGTTCTGCCCCGAGCCCGAGGGCGCCTTCTACGCGTACCCCTCGGTGAAGGAGCTGCTCGGCAAGGAGATCCGCGGCAAGCGTCCGCAGAGCTCCGTCGAGCTGGCCGCGCTGATCCTTGAGGAGTCCGAGGTCGCGGTCGTCCCGGGCGAGGCCTTCGGCACGCCGGGCTACCTGCGTCTGTCGTACGCCCTGGGCGACGAGGACCTGGTCGAGGGTGTCTCGCGGATCCAGAAGCTGCTCGCCGAGGCGCGCGACTGACGCGTCTTCCGCGTGGTGCGGGCCGTCTCCGGGATTCCCGGGGGCGGCCCGTTTTTTCGTCCGGATTTCCGCCCGGACCTTCGTCCGGATCTTCGCCCGGATTTCCGTTCGGGCAAGGCCACGAAAGAGGAAGCCGCTTCCCGGGTGGCGGGTGCGTGCGGCAAGATCCTGGAATGGAGCGCGTACCACGTGATGTAAGGCAGCTGCCCAAGGCCCATCTTCATCTGCACTTCACCGGGTCGATGCGGCACACGACCCTGCTCGAGCTCGCCGACAAGTACGGGGTCCGGCTGCCGGACGCCCTGACCGGGGCCGAGCCGCCGAAGCTGCGGGCCACCGACGAGCGCGGCTGGTTCCGCTTCCAGCGGCTGTACGACGCCGCGCGGGCCTGCCTGCGCGAGCCCGAGGACATTCAGCGGCTGGTGCGCGAGGCCGCGCTGGAGGATCTCGCGGACGGGTCGGGGTGGCTGGAGATCCAGGTCGACCCGACGTCGTACGCGCCGCGGCTCGGAGGGCTGATCCCGGCCCTGGAGGTCATCCTGGACGCCGTCGAGACCGCCTCGCGCGACACGGGTCTCGGCATGCGCGTCCTGGTGGCCGCGAACCGCATGAAGCATCCGCTGGACGCGCGCACGCTGGCCCGCCTCGCCGTGCGGTACGCGGACCGCGGCATCGTCGGCTTCGGGCTGTCCAACGACGAACGGCGGGGCATGGCCCGGGACTTCGACCGGGCGTTCGCCATCGCCAGGGAGGGCGGCCTGCTGGCCGCGCCGCACGGCGGCGAGCTGACCGGGCCCGCCTCCGTACGCGACTGCCTGGACGACCTGGAGGCCGTGCGGATCGGGCACGGGGTGCGGGCCGCCGAGGACCCCCGGCTCCTGAAGCGGCTCGCGGACCGGGGTGTGACCTGCGAGGTCTGCCCCGCCTCCAATGTCGCACTCGGCGTCTACGAGAAGCCGGAGGACGTACCCCTGCGCACTCTGTTCGAGGCCGGGGTACCCATGGCGCTCGGCGCCGACGACCCGCTCCTGTTCGGCTCGCGCCTGGCCGCCCAGTACGAGATCGCGCGCCGCCACCACGCCTTCGACGACGCCGAACTGGCCGAGCTGGCACGGCAGTCGGTGCGCGGCTCGGCGGCGCCACAGGACATCAGGGCGAAGCTGCTGTCGGGGGTCGACGACTGGCTGGCCGCCGCCTCCTGATCAGGTCCGGTCCCCCGTCTGTCAGTTCGACACGACGGCCATCCTGACCACCAGCGGAACGGACTCGGCGTCGAACATCAAGTTCCACCAGTCCTTCTTGAGGAGGGTGCCGTCCACGGCGAAGGCCGGAGTGCCGGACGCCTTGTCCGCCTCGAAGGCCTTCTCGGAGGCGGTGACGAAGGAGCGGTACTTCATGCCCTTCACCGCGGCGTCGAACTCGGCGCCGCGCAGGCCCTTCACACGTGAGGCCATGCGGAGCAGGAACGCGTCCGTGTAGCCGTCGACGGCCTCTTCGGGCTGTTCCTGGAAGAGGAGATCGTGGTACTCGACGAACTTTCCCTGTTCCAGCGCGGCTCGCAGCGCGTTGGCCGCCTTCTTCGAGCCCTTGCCGCCCAGTCGGTCGTCCAGGAACGACGCCAGGGTGTATTCGGTCGTGACCTCACCGTGGAGAGTCATCTTCCGCAGGGCGCCGGCGCCGCCGTCCTCCTCGAAGTCACGGCAGACGGGACAGCGCAGGTCTTCGTAGAGCCGTACGACGGTGTCCGCCTTCGATGACCCGACGACGACCGTCGTGCCGTCGGCGGCGAGGTGTTCGGGCAACTGCCCGGAGTTCGCGAACCGTTCGGGCTTCTTGTCGGAGGTCCCGTCCCCGCCGGAGGATCCCCGGCCGCACCCGGCGGCAAGCACTCCCGTCAGCGCCGCCACCAGCACCGACACGGCGGCCCGGCGCGCTCTTCCTCGCAGCATGATCTTGCCCTCCCGGAAAAAGAGGGACTCTATGCGATCCCTGTGAGCAGAGTGCGGGCGAGGCCCGCGGCGAACTCGTCCAGCGGCTGCGGGGGCTTGCGGTCGGGGGCCGCGTCGTATGCGAACGCGCGCTGGGCGCACGCCCCGAGGAGGAGGGACGCGGCGGCGTAGGTGTCGGCGCCGGAGCTGATGCGGCCCGCGTCCTGCTCGGACCTGAGATAGGCGTCCAGGCCCTGGATCGGCCGGTGGGGGCCCGCGCCCATCTCGCGCAGGGCCGCCTCGTGACGGCGCTTGAGCTGGGGTTCCGCGTAGAGGGACGCGGCCATCGGGAAGGTCTGCTCGTAGAAGAGGGCGGCTTCGCGGGCGATCTCCGTGAGGTTCGCCTCGACGCTGCGCGCGCCCGGCTCCTTGGTGAGGTCGGTCAGAAGGGGGCCGAGCTTGGGCAGCCGCTCGCTGAGAACGGTCACGAACAGCTCTTCCTTGTTCGCGAAGTATTTGTAGAGCGCCGCTTCCGAACACTCGGCTGCCTTGGCGATCTCCTTGGTGGTGGCGCGCGCGAGGCCGATGCTCAGCATGAGTTCATGGGCCGCGTCGACGATGCGGACCCGGGCCGGCTTCTGATGCATGCGGACTCCAACCGAGCTTGACGAGCAGGTGAGTGTTCACTCACTCTAAGGGGTGAGTGAACACTCACCCACCCTAGGAGGGTATGTCATGAGGATCACCGTTTTCGGCGCGACCGGCGGTATCGGCCAGGAAATCGTCCGGCAGGCGCTGGCGTCGGGACACCAGGTCACCGCAGTCGTCCGGGACCCCGCGCGGTTCACGGTGACGGGCGGGGACCTGGAGGTGTTCCGGGCGGACGTGCGGGACCCGGAGGCACTGCGCCCCGCGGTCGCCGGGCGGGACGCGGTCCTGTCCGGGCTCGGCGCTCGCAAGCGTGCGGACGCGGGCATCGCGACCGAGCTGACTCGGTCGGTACTGGGGGCGGTGGAGGCCGAGGCCGTACGGCGTCTGCTCGTCGTCAGCGCGGCGCCGGTCGGCCCCGAGCCCGAGCGCTCACCGCTCCTCGACCGCGCCATGATCGGCGCCATCAACTCGCTGCTCAAGCCCGTCTACGACGATCTGCGGGCCATGGAGGGCGAGCTCGCGGCCAGCGCCACGGACTGGACCTCCGTACGCCCGCCGAAGCTCACGAACAAGCCACTCACGGGCACGTACCGGACCGTGGTCGGCGGGAATCCGCGCAGCGGCCGGAGCATCTCGCGGGCCGATGTGGCGCACGCGATGCTGGCGATGATCGGCGACCCCGCGACGGTGAAGCAGGGCGTCGGGGTCGCGTACTAGCAGGTCAGAAGGCCAGAAGTTCAGCCAGAAGGGCAGAAGGTCAGAAAGTCAGAGGGTCAGAGGGTCAGAGGGTCACGCCCACCGTGACCGGCTCGTTGACCAGCGTCACGCCGAAGGCGTCGTGGACGCCGGCCACGACCTCGCGGGCGAGCGCGAGGAGGTCGTCGGTGGTCGCCTCGCCGCGGTTGGTGAGGGCGAGCGTGTGCTTGGTGGAGATACGGGCGGGCCCGCTGCCGTACCCCTTGGTGAAGCCGGCCTTGTCGATGAGCCAGGCAGCCGAGGTCTTCACGCGGGCCTCGCCGGCGGGGAAGGCGGGCGGGGCGGTGTCGGGGCCGAGACGGTCCGCCACGCGCGCGTGGAAGGCGGCGAACTCCTGCTCGGTGAGGATCGGGTTGGTGAAGAACGACCCGGCCGACCAGGTGTCGTGATCCTCGGGGTCGAGCACCATGCCCTTGCCCGCGCGCAGCTTCAGGACAGTCTCGCGGGCGAGGGCCGCGGGGACCCGGTCGCCCGCCTCGACGCCGAGGGTGCGGGCGGTCTCGGGGTACTTGATGGGGGCGCTCATGCCGCCCGCGTCCTCGAGCCCGAACCGCACCCGCAGCACCACGAAGCGGTCGGGATCGGCCTTGAAACGGCTGTGCCGGTACGAGAAGGCGCACTCCTCGTTCGGAATCGTGACAGTCTCGCCGGCCTTCCGGTCGTACGCGATCACTTCGGTGATCGTCGACGAGACCTCCTGGCCGTACGCGCCCACGTTCTGGATCGGCGTGGCGCCCGCGGAGCCGGGGATCCCGGCGAGGCACTCGATGCCCGCGAGACCGGCCTCGACGGTGCGGGCGACCGCGTCGGTCCACACCTCGCCGGCCGCGAGCTCAAGGTTCGTACCGTCGAGCGAGAAGCCCTTCGTGGCGATCCGCAGGGCGGTGCCCGCGAAGCCCTTGTCGCCGATGACCAGGTTGCTGCCACCGCCGACGATCAGCAGCGGGGTGCCCGCCGCGTCGGCCTCACGGACGGCGGCGATCACCTCGTCGTCGGTCGTCGCCGTCAGCAGCCGGGCCGCGGGGCCGCCGAGACGGAAGGTGGTCAGGGGGGCGAGGGGGGCGTCGTGGAGTTCCTGCACGCGCTCAAGAGTACGAGAACGGCCCCGCCGGTCGTGGCGGGGCCGTTCGTCTCCTTCAATACCTGGCGAGTCTTCTCCTTCGATACCTGGCGAGCTCGCCTCACGGCTCATGTCAGGCGCCGCAGCGCCTCCGCCCAGTCGAGCGGCAGCTCGTCCGTGGTGGTCTGCCAGCGCACGAACTTCGCGTCCTTCATCTGTGAGCGCAGACCACCAGCCGCCGGGCCGTGGGGCGCCGAGCCCGCGAAGCGCTTCAGCGCGTCCGGCGACTCCCAGGCGGACAGGGTCCAGAAGGTCCGCCGCAGGGGAGCCGCCTTCACCGAGGCTCCGTACGCGCCGGGCGCCTTGCTCACCTGGCGCCAGACAGAGGGGGTCTTCGCGAAGAAACGGAGGGCTCCCCACAGGGTGCGGGTCTCGAAGCGGGAGGCCATGACGTGGGCCTCTGCGCCGGCCGGCGGGGTGTTCGGGACGGTCCAGGGCAGTGTGGGCATGACGGGCTCCTTCGAAGAGTGCCGGTTCGGTGCGGGGCCGATCTCAGTTCGACGCGGTCTCCAGGACAGGGGCGGATCGGGGCTCGGGCTCGCTCCTGGGGCCCTCGGCCGCGCGCCGGCGGGAGGGGATGAGCAGGGCCGCGGCTCCCGCGACGGCCACCGTGGCCGCGCCCACCCACAGCGCGGGCTGGATGCCGTCGACGAAGGCCTGCGCGGACCCGTAGCCGCCTTGCGCCGCGAAGATCGACGACATCACGGCGATACCGAGCGCTCCGCCCACCTCGCGCAGCGCGTTGTTCGCGCCGGACGCGATGCCCTGCTCCTGCGGGCGGACGCTGGACATGACCAGGTTGGACGCGGGAGCGAAGTAGAGGGACATCCCGATGCCGTTGATGATCAGGGCGGGCAGCTGGGCGGTGTACGAGGCGTCGGCGGCGATCACGGAGGCGTAGTAGGCGAGGCCCGCGGCCTGGAGGAAGAGGCCGGTGGCGACGACCAGGCGGCCGCCGATCCGGTCGGAGAGGTACCCCGCGATCGGCGAGACGAGCATCGGCATGCCGGTCCAGGGCAGCATCCGCAGGCCCGCCTCGGTGGGCGAGTAGCCGAGGACGCCCTGCATGTACTGGCTGAGCAGGAAGATCGAGCCGAACATCCCGAGGAACATCAGCAGGCTGGCCGCATTGATCCCGGCGAAGGCGCGGGAGCGGAAGAGGCGCATCGGCAGCATCGCGTTCTTGGCACGGGTGCCGTGCAGGGCGAAGGCGACGAGCAGTGCAGCGCCGGCGAACAGGCTCAGCAGGACGAGTCCGCTGGTCCAGCCGTCGCGGGGCGCGCGGACCAGGGCGTACACGATGCCGAAGAGGCCGCTGCTGGCGAGCAGAGTGCCGACCAGGTCGAGCCGGGCGCCGGTACCGTGCGACTCGCTGAGGCGCAGCCGGGCGAGCGGGAGCAGGGCGAGGCCGAGCGGCACGTTCAGCCAGAAGATCCAGTGCCAGGAGACGTGCTCGGTGAGACTGCCGCCGATCAGCGGCCCGCTCGCGACCGCGAGGCCGTTGACGGCGCCCCAGATCCCGTACGCCATCCCGCGCTTCGCCGCCGGGACGGCCGCCGTCAGCAGGGTGAGCGTCAGCGGCATCATGATCGCGGCGCCGACGCCCTGGACCGCGCGAGCGGCGATCAGCGAGTCGATTCCGGGCGCCATGGCCGCGGCGGCGGACGCGCCGGTGAAGACGGTGAGGCCGACGAGGAAGAGCCGGCGGCGGCCGAACCGGTCGCCCAGGGCCGCGCCGAACATCAGCAGCACGGCGAAGGTGAGCGTGTAGGCGCTGACCGTCCACTCCAGGTCGTCGAGCGCTCCGCCGAGGTCCTTGCGGATGGAGGGCAGTGCGGTGGTGACGACGAGGTTGTCGAGGGCCGCCATGAATCCGGCGACGCTGGTGATGACGAGGGCCCAGACGGCTCCCCCGCGCTGTGGTGCTGCTGTCCGCTGTGACATCGCTTCCCCCTGAGACCTTGGTTAGTTATTGATGACTAACTTTCGCGGGCGCAAAAATACGCACCCCGTGACACACGCGCCGCACTACTCGGATCGCTGAGACCGCTGAGGCTGCGCCGACTCGTAGAAGCCGGCCCAGACCCTGTGGTCGGGCTGGAAACCCATGGACACCAGGACGTTGATGAGCATCCCGTAGGCCAGGAACTGCGTCGTCTCACCGACATCCGCACCCAGCGCCAGCCGGGCCGTGTCATACATCTCCATCCAGCAGGCCCGCAGCGTCTCGCCGAACTCCCGGTCACCGGTCGCCTCCGCGGAGGCGACGGCGACGTACATCTGCATCTGCATGAGCAGCACGTCCGGGTCGTCCGCGATGAGCGCCTGATAGGCCGCCCCCATCTCGCGCAGGGCCGCTTCACCTTCGAGGCCCTCCGACGCCTTGCGGAACACCTCGGTGGTCCGCTCGCAGCAACGGCGGGCCGCCGCAAGGAAGATGGCCTGCTTGCCCGGGAAGAGCCGGAAGAGATACGGCTGCGAGACGCCCACCCGCTTGGCGATCGCCTCGGTGGACGTGCCCTTGTAGCCGCCGCGGGCGAATTCGATCATCGCCGCACGAATGACGCTCTCGCGCCGCTCCTCCGCACTCATCCTGACCATGCGATGAAGTTAGTGGCCAATCACTACCTAAGTCAACCCCGAATGTGGGCAAGGACACGAGTAAGGGGCGCCCTCCACGGAGGGCGCCCCTTACTCACAGCTACGTAGATGCCGATCAGGCGAGCTGAACGACCGCCCGAGCCATCCCGAGGACCTTCTGCCCGTCACTCGTGGCGGTCAGGTCGACGCGCACACGGCCGTCGTCGAGCTTGGCGGCGACCTTGCCGCTGACCTCGATCGTCGCGCCCTTGTCGTCGTTCGGAACGATGACGGGCCTGGTGAAGCGCACGCCGTACTCCACGACAGCAGCCGGGTCACCGACCCAGTCGGTCACGACGCGGATCGCCTCGGCCATGGTGAACATGCCGTGGGCGATGACGTCGGGGAGCCCGACCTCGACCGCGAACTTCTCGTTCCAGTGGATCGGGTTGAAGTCCCCGGAGGCACCCGCGTACTGCACGAGCGTGGCACGGGTCACGGGAAAGGTCTGGGCCGGCAGCTCCGTGCCGACCTCCACGTCCGCGTACTGAATCGTCGTCGTCATGGTCACGCCCCCTCGGCCGCGCGCGACACGAGCTTGGTGTACGCGGTCACGACGTGCTCGCCCGCCTCGTCGTGGACTTCGCCGCGAATGTCCAGGATGTCATTGCCCGCAAGGGACTTGATCGCCTCGATCGTCGAGGTCACGGTGAGCCGGTCACCGGCGCGCACCGGGCGCTTGTACGCGAACTTCTGGTCGCCGTGCACGACGCGGCTGTAGTCGAGGCCGAGCTGCGGGTCCTCGATCACCTGGCCCGCGGCCTTGAACGTGATGGCGAACACAAAGGTCGGCGGAGCGATCACATCGGGGTGGCCGAGCGCCTTGGCCGCCTCCGGATCGACGTAGGCGGGATTGGCGTCCCGCACCGCCTCCGCGAATTCGCGGATCTTCTCCCGGCCGACCTCATAGGGATCGGTGGGCGGGTAGGACCGTCCCACGAAGGACTGGTCGAGCGCCATGGACTCGGCACCTCCTGGATTTTGCACTGTTGCCGGATGTTGCCGGATCTTACGGCCGGCCGCACACGCGCGATAACGACATGAGGCCGCCCCCTCGGTAAAGGGGACGGCCTCATGTACGAGCCTGAGTCAGCGCGTTTCGCGGTGCGCCGTGTGCTGGTTGCAGCGCGGGCAGTGCTTCTTCATCTCAAGACGGTCCGGGTCGTTACGCCGGTTCTTCTTGGTGATGTAGTTCCGCTCCTTGCACTCCACGCAGGCCAGCGTGATCTTCGGGCGGACGTCGGTGGCAGCCACGTGAGTGCTCCTTGGACGGACGGTTGACGGATGAACGCATGAATAGTAGCCGACCGGAGGACCGACCCCACAATCGGCTACTGTGTGTAGCGGTGACCGGACTTGAACCGGTGACACAGCGATTATGAGCCGCTTGCTCTACCGACTGAGCTACACCGCTTTGATGCGATGCCCCTCACCCTAAGGTGAGGGAACTTCACACCAGAGCCCCAATACGGAATCGAACCGTAGACCTTCTCCTTACCATGGAGACGCTCTACCGACTGAGCTATTGGGGCGAGCGATGAAGACATTACACGCTCGCCCGCCGATCGCCCAAATCCGTTTCGCGGCCGCCGCCCATGGGCAGGACCGCGGCCCTTCCGGAACCGCAACAGCCGCCCACGGCCGCCTCATCGGCACCGCGCACCACAGCAGTACGACTATTGCGCTCCTCCGCGAAGCGGGCCTGCCGCAGCCCTAGGCTCGACCCGCGCTGCGTGATCTTGTACGCCCCTTCCGGCCCGCCCCGGTCCGGGGCGGCCCCCGCCCACGCGGCCGCCGCCCCCGAACCCCAGGAGCGCGATGCCCGACAGCCGGCCGCAGCACCCCCGCCCCATCGGTAACGACTCCAACGCCGAGAGCACCGCACTCCTCCTGTGCGGCGCCCGGCTCACCGACGGCCGGACCGTGGACGTGCGGCTCGACGACGGGCGCATCGCGGCCGTCGGCACGGCCGGCAGCCTCACCGCCCACCCCGCGCGCGTGGACCTCAGTGGCTACCTCCTGCTCCCCGCCCCCGTCGAACCCCACTCCCATGCCGACACGGCGCTGTCCGCACAGACGGAGGGGCCCGTGTCGTACGACGGGCCCGACGTGCAGCAGCGCGCTTGCGAGGCCGCGCTGCTCCAGCTCGGGCACGGGGCCACCGCGCAGCGCGCGCACGTGCGGATCGGCGACGTGCACGGCCTCGGCCCGCTGGAGGCGGTGCTCCAGACGCGGCGGTCGCTGCGCGGGCTGACCGATCTGCGGACCGTGGCGATGCCCCGGCTCCTGACGGGCCTGGCAGGGGCCGACGGCCTGGCGATGCTGCGGGACGCGGTGAAGACGGGCGCGTCCGTGGTGGGCGGGTGCCCGGATCTCGACCCCGACCCGACCGGCCACGTGGAGGCCGTCCTGGAGATCGCGGCGGAGCACGGCTGCGCGGTGGACCTGCATACGGACGGCGGCGATCCGGCCCGGCTCGGGCGGATCGCGACGATGGCCGGAGGGCTGCGGCCCGGCGTCACGGTCGGACCGTGCGGCGGGCTGGGGCGGCTGCCGCGCGAGGTCGCCGCGCGCACCGCCGACCAACTCGCCGCCGCGGGCGTCACGGTGGTCTGCCTGCCGCAGGGCGGCTGCACGGGCGTCGACCGTCGCGGGACGGCTCCCGTACGGCTTCTGCGTGCGGCCGGGGTGCGGGTCGCGGCGGGCAGCGGGGCGCTGCGGGACGTGGCGAACCCGGTGGGGCGCGGCGATCCGCTGGAGGCCGCGTACCTGCTGGCCTCGCGTTACGGGCTGCGCCCGGAGGAGGCGTACGACTGTGTCAGCGGGGCGGCGCGGGCCGCGCTCGGGCTGCCGGAGGTGCGCGTGGAAGCGGGCTTCCCCGCGGAGCTCCTCGCCGTACGCGGCGACGGGCTCGCGGGTGCGCTTTCCCTCGCGTACAGCCGGATCGTGGTGCACCGGGGGCGGGTGGTGGCGCGCACCAGTGCGGTACGGGAGTTCTGCGACTCGGCGTCGGCGCTCGATCTGCCGCGGCAGGGGCGGGCGGGTGAGCCGCTGGAGGGCGGGGGCTGCGGGCAGGGCTGAAGGGCCCCGCCCGCACGCGGGGCCCTTGGACTGCTGTCAAGGACTACTGCCAAGGACTGCCGTCAAGCCCATCTGCCGCACTCATCAGCGACATTGATGGACCGTCAGAAGCCGCCCATCGGGGCACCCGACAGGAGCGGGCCGCCGAGCTCGCCGAGCGGGACCTCGGTCGCGCCGGACGGTGCGCTGATGTCGCCCGCCTTGCCGAACTTGACCACCAGCGGGACCTTCGCGCCCTTCTCGCCGTCGGCGAGGGTCGCGAGGTCGAAGGAGATCTTCGACAGCGCGCCGTTGGTGAGGGAGAAGTCGACGGCGACCTTCTTGGCCGGGGCGTCCTTGAGGTCCTTGGCGGTGGGGAATCCGGCGCCGGGCGGCAGTTCGTCCTTCAGGGGCCCGAGCTTGTCGAAGAGGTCCGTCAGGAGCTCGCGGAAGGACGCCTTGGCGACGATGCGCTCCGTACCGTTCTCGGTACCGGCGCTGCGGAGGGTGACGTCGTCGGCGATGACGCCGCGCAGGGCCTTGAGGACCTTCCGCTGGGTCTTCTCGTCGAGTGAGCTCTTGGAGTCCTTGGAGCCCGTGGAATCGCTGGAGCCCTTGCCCGAAGTGTTCTTCTTGAGGTCCACGACGTCCACCTTGACCCACTCGCCTTCGAGGGCCTTCGCGAGCCCCTCCTCGCCCTTCGGGAGGTCCTTCGGCGAAGGGAGGGGGAAGCCCATGAGCTCCGACGACTTCTGCATGTCGAGGCGGAAGTAGACGAAGTCTCCGGCGAGCCGGTACTCGGCCAGGGTGCCGCCCGGGACCGAGAGCTTCACGCCCATCCCGACGAAGTCCTTCTCGTCCGAGTCGGACAGCGGCTTCTTCGACCGTACGGAGAAGGTGACGTGGGCGCCGGCGAGCGCCTTGGCGACGGTCGGCGGCATGGCCTCGTCGCCCTGCCCGCCGGCCAGGTCCAGGAGTGCGTCCGGCTTCGCGTCGAGGCCCAACTCGAAGGACAGCGACTTCTGTTCGCCGAGCTGGTCCGCGGCCTTGGCGATCTTCTGACCAGCCGTCAGGTTCTCGACGGTGCCGCAGGCGGCGGTGGTCGCGAGCAGCAGTGCGGCGCAGCCGGCCGCGGTGAGGGTGGTGGTACGTATGGCGCTGATGTCTGTCTCCCGCAGAGGTCCGATGAGAGACCCGGCCGCCGCCGGCGGCACGGGTCGCTGAGGAGACTCACGAGGCACGTGCAGGGTTGCGCGGCGAACGGGAGCGGCCCGGCGTACGGTCGGAAGCATGCGCATTGTCATCGCTGGAGGTCATGGTCAGATCGCGCTGCGGCTCGAGCGTCTGCTCGCCGCACGCGGAGACGAGGTCGCGGGCATCATCCGCCGTGCCGAGCAGGCGGACGACCTGCGGGAGGCCGGGGCCGAGCCCCTTGTGTGCGACCTGGAATCGGCGTCCGTGGAGGAGGTCGCCGGGCTTCTGGAGGGCGCGGACGCGGCCGTGTTCGCGGCGGGCGCGGGGCCCGGCAGTACGGCCGGACGCAAGGACACCGTGGACCGCGGCGCGGCCGTGCTGTTCGCGGACGCGGCGGAGCGGGCCGGGGTGCGGCGCCACATCGTGGTGTCGTCGATCGGCGCGGACCCGGCCCATCAGGGTGACGAGGTCTTCGACGCGTATCTGCGGGCGAAGGGCGAGGCGGACGCGTCCGTACGGGCCCGGTCCGGCCTGGACTGGACGATCGTGCGCCCCGGGATGCTCACGGACGACGCGGGCACCGGGCTCGTACGCCTGGAGGTGTCCACCGGGCGGGGTCCGGTGCCGCGGGACGACGTGGCGGCGGCGCTCGCGGAGCTCTTGGACACCCCCGCCACCGCGGGGCTGACGCTGGAGCTGATCTCCGGGTCGGCACCGGTGTCGGTGGCGGTCAAGTCGGTCGCGGGGAACTGAGCGCGGTTCAGAAGAGCGGGAGCTGGCCGGGCACTGCGGGCACCACGTAGCCGTCGAGGGACGGCTGCGCGGCGCCGAGCTGCGCGGGCCTGCGGGAGCCGGGACAGGACACGAGCTCTCCCGCGCTGCGGGCCCCGGGCGGGTCGTGGCGGGCGAAGCGGCCGGCCACGACGGCGATGTCGCGGCGGCACTCGGGGCAGTTTCTGCGGCGAGACGCCGACGGTACGGACATGGGGATCAGTCTGTGCCACGGGCTGTACGGACATACGAAGAAGCCCTCTCCGAACGCTGATGTCACAGCCCGGAGGGACGCATCCGCGCCCCCTGACCGGCCGGCCACCCCAAGTAGGCTGGGCGCGACCAGCACCTAAGGAACCGGAGCAAGGAGCAGACGTGAGCGAGCCGGCGTCCAACGGCCTACAGCAGGAGATCGCCCGGGAACTCCAGGTCACCGAGACCTTCGAGGCCGAGCGTGAGATCGAACGCCGGGTGGCCTTCCTCGCCGATCGGCTGACCTCCACCGGCCTGCGCTCCCTCGTGCTCGGCATCAGCGGCGGCGTCGATTCCACCACCGCGGGCCGGCTGTGCCAGCTCGCCGTCGAGCGGGCCCGGGCCGCCGGACACGAGGCGCGGTTCTACGCGATGCGGCTGCCCTACGGGGTCCAGGCCGACGAGCACGACGCGCAGCTCGCGCTCTCCTTCATCCGGGCCGACCACGTACTGACCGTGGACATCAAGCCCGCCGGCGACGCCGCGCTCCAAGCCTCGCTCGCCGCCGGGGTGAGCTTCCGCGACGAGGGTCACCAGGACTTCGTGCACGGCAACATCAAGGCCCGGCAGCGCATGATCGCCCAGTACGCGGTGGCCGGTGCGCACAACGGCCTGGTGGTCGGCACCGATCACGCCGCCGAGGCGGTCTCCGGCTTCTTCACCAAGTTCGGCGACGGCGCCGCCGACCTGGTCCCGCTGACCGGCCTGACCAAGCGCCGCGTGCGTGCCGTCGCGGACGCGCTGGGAGCACCCGCCGAGCTGGTGTGGAAGGTCCCGACGGCCGACCTGGAGACCCTCGACCCCGGCAAGGCCGACGAGGACGCGCTCGGGGTCACCTACGACGACATCGACGACTTCCTGGAGGGCAAGCCGGTGGACGAGCGGGCCTTCGAGACGATCGTCCACCGCTACCGCCTCACGGACCACAAGCGCCAACTCCCCATCGCGCCCTAGTGGGCAGCGTGGGCGCACGGAATGCAAAGAACCCTGCGGTATGCAAAGAACCCCCTCCGAACTGCGTTTCCGCAGTCCGGAGGGGGTTGTTTGCCGTGTGGCGACGCCAGGGTGTCCGGCTCCCTGACCGTCCACTCCGAGGGTGCTGCGTCCTGACTGCCGGAGCGTCAGATCGCCCCGTTCCGACGGAATACGCGGGGCGGGCCGGTCGCGTCAGCCGGCGCGAAGGGCTCTGACTCCGTTGGCCTCGAAGTCGTAGATGGTGTCGTTGATCCGGAGGCCGTCGACGGCGCCGACCCAGAGGTGGTCGCGGCCCTTGCCCACGGCGACCGTAAGGATCTTGGGTGCGTCGCCGCCGTCGTTGAGGGCGGCTTTCACCTGGGCGAAGGTGCACGGCGTGGGAGCGGAAGCGGTGCAGCCGGTGGCGGTGCCCTCGGCGCCGGTGAGGAACCAGTAGCCGGAGGCGGTGGCGTCGATGTAGCCGCTCCACTGATTGGTCACCGGGACGGCGTCCGGCACCCACACCAAGGTGGTGTAGTCGTCCGTCGTCGGGTCGTTCAGGTTGGCGTCGATCTCCAACCTGATGTTCGGCAGGTTCTTCGTGCCCCCGTATTCGACGTTCTCACCGGTCTGGAAGACGTGGAAGCCGAGCTTGTCCAAGTCCAGCACCGGCTTGTTGTAGAAGTCGACCTCGTTGCCGAAGTCGATCTTCTCGGCGGGATCTGCCTGCGAGGTGGAACGGTCCGCCACCTCGATCCCGAGGCTGCCCGCTCCATAGGGCGGCATGGCGAGGGGGCCCAGCACGCCGTAGGTGCCGAACGGGCCTTTTCGCAGCGCGGCAACGGGAGAGCCGACCGTGTTGCGCGCGATGACGCCCCAGTGATCGGAACTTCCTTTTCCGCCCGAGTCGGCAGATGCCGATCCCGGGAGGGTCGAGGCGACGATCGCGGCCAGTGCGGTGACCACGAGCGCCGTCCCCCGGCTCATGCCAAAGCGAACGTTCACGCTCACTCCTTCTGGATGGTTGAAGAGCCAGACATGCACCTGGTCGAAGGACCAGGCACGCGCCGACGCCCGGTCGACGCGACGGGCGTCACCGTATATGACTCTCCGTAGCAGGAGCAGCTGCGACATACTCCTTTTATCTACCCATTCAGTTAATAAGTGCTTTGGATAGTTCGGCGAATGTCACCCTCTGTATCCGCTGCGCGGTTCTGCCGTCGGCCGACGGGCCGGGCCGGCGGAGGGAATCCGGTGGCGAATCCAGCGTTGCGGGCTGCCGCTGCCGTGCTCTTCCGGGTGTACGCCAAGTTCCTCACCGACGGGGACGACGCCGCGAACGCCAAGATCTCCGCTCGGTTGAACCGGCAGGACTGAGGGCGTTGAAACGGGCCTCGTGCGTGGGTCGCCCTGCGACGAGGGATGCGCCGGGGCCCGTTTCTGATGTTCGTCGATGAGGTCCGAGGCGTGTGGGGTGGGGGTGGGTCAGAAGCAGCCGGGGCCGGTGGAGGGGCTGAAGCAGGCGTTGGTGCCGGGGCCGCCGTCGTTGGTGTTGGTGCCGGGGCCGCCGAAGAGGGCGTCGTTGCCGGGACCGCCGAAGAGGGCGTCGTTGCCGTTGTTGCCGTTCAGGTTGTCGGTGCCGTTGCCGCCTTCGATGCGGTCGTTGCCGTCGCCGCCGGACAGCACGTCGTTGCCGTCGCCGCCACAGATGATGTCGTTGCCACCGCGGCCGTCAACCACGTCGTTGCCACCGAGAGCGAAGATCACGTCATTGCCGGGAGTGCCGACCAGGACGTTGTTGCCGTTGGTACCGGTGATGGTGGCCGTGGCAGTCGCGCAGGTGGGGGGCAGCGGCTCGTAGGTGATGGTCACCTGCGCCGGCCCCGCAGCGGGAGCGGAGGTACCACCCGTGGGGACACGGTTCGACGCACCACCGCCACCACCGGGACCGGCACTGGGAGAGGCGCCACCCGCGATGACGTTGCAGCCTCCGCCGCCGCCTCCACCGAACCAGCCGCCCCCGCCTCCGCCCGCCCCGAAGCCGCCTCCGCCGTTGCCGCCCGCACCGCCCGTGCCCGGAGTGCCGGATGAACCGGCGTAGGGACATACGGCTCCGCCCGCGCCGCCGGCGGTCTGGGTTCCGCCGCCGCCGCCCTGGCCGCTGTTCGTTCTGCTGCCGCCGACACCCCCGGTGTTTCCGGCGTTTCCGCCGGTGGCCTCCGGGACCTGGCCTCCTCCGGGGACGCCGGTTCCGCCGCCGCCTCCGCCGCCCGCGACGATGAGGCGGGGGTCGGTGCCGGGGACGCCGGTCAGGGTGCAGCCGGGGCCGGCCGAGCTGCAGGTGCGGACGTCACTGGAACCGCCGCCGGCACCGCCCGTGAAAGCCACCACTCCGCCGCCGGCGCCGCCGCCCGTGCCGACGTTGACATAGAGGGTGGTGGTGCTCGGCGGCACGGTGACGTTGCCGGTGACGGTAGCGCCGCTCCCGCCTGCGCCGCCATCGGTCCCGTTCTGGCCCGCAGCGCCGGTGGCGGCGACGGTCAGTTGGGTGACGCCGGCCGGGACGGTGAAGGGCTGGTTGGCGCCCGCGTTGAAGGTGACCGTCACGGGCGCCGCAGCAGCGGGCGTGGCCGAGGGCACCACCAGTGCCGCCGGCAGCGCCACCGTGGCGAGCAGGACGGCAACACGCCTGGCCGGGCGCCGCCGCTCACCCGCGGCTCCGGCGCCACGTCGAAGGAACATGGCATGTTGCAGGGTCGGTCTCACGATGGGGACTCCTCGACAAAGAGCGCGGCACTCAGGACATGCCACGGACGTCGGTTGGCGTTCAGGCCCCTGCCGGGACCGCCCGACGATCAAGCCACACCCGCCCAGCGCGGCCGTACAGACACACCGTCATACCGCCCGCGATCCACCGACCAGACGCTGCCGACCCCGCACTCGGTCCTGCGATCCGTTGCCAAGTGGACCGATGCCCTGCCAGGTCACCCCGCCCCACCAGAGGAACAGGGATCCCTCCGCTGCTGGTCACATGATCCGCCGGACAGGCCCTGGAGATTCCGTCCACGCCCCGTCCACGCGCTCTGAGACGGAGCGTTCGAGAGCGAGAGAGAGCGAGACAGTCCTGCCCCCGCGTGAGGGCAAAAGAAAAGGTCCCCGACCTGCTGAAACAGCAGGTCGGGGACCTTTTACCTTCCAGTGGCGGCGCCAGGATTCGAACCTGGGAAGGCTGAGCCGGCAGATTTACAGTCTGCTCCCTTTGGCCGCTCGGGCACACCGCCATGGGTTTGCTGCTTTGGATCTCCGCTGTGGGGCGGTGCTCCGTGGCAACGACGTAAACGATACCTGATGGACGGGGGTGCTTCGCCACCCGATTGATCGGCACCCGGGGGCGGGGCGGTGGCTAGGCTTGGCGGGTGCGGCCCAGGGAGCCAGGGCCGTGGATGACGTATGCAGGCGCAAGCCGTTTCACACCCCTATTACAAGGAGCCACAGGACATGGCCGACTCCAGTTTCGACATCGTCTCGAAGGTCGAGCGGCAGGAGGTCGACAACGCCCTCAACCAGGCCGCCAAGGAGATCTCGCAGCGCTACGACTTCAAGAACGTCGGCGCCTCGATCTCGTGGTCCGGCGAGAAGATCCTGATGGAGGCGAACTCCGAGGACCGCGTCAACGCGATCCTCGACGTCTTCCAGACCAAGCTGGTCAAGCGCGGGATCTCGCTGAAGGCCCTGGACGCGGGAGAGCCGCAGCTCTCCGGCAAGGAGTACAAGATCTTCGCCTCCATCGAGGAGGGCATCTCGCAGGACAACGCCAAGAAGGTCGCGAAGATCATTCGCGATGAAGGCCCCAAGGGCGTGAAGGCGCAGGTCCAGGGCGAGGAGCTGCGCGTCAGCTCGAAGAGCCGGGACGACCTCCAGGCCGTGCAGGCACTGCTCAAGGGGCAGGACTTCGACTTCGCGCTGCAGTTCGTGAACTACCGGTAAGGACAGCGGACAAAGCCAGAGGGTGACCGCAACTGTCGCTGAAGCAGGGGCAATTGTCCTGACGTGATGGTCTGCCGCCGCTCCCGGTGCGAGGCTGGTGGGACTAGATTCCCGCTGCCCACAGGGCACTGGAGGTTGTTGTGGCGGCAGAACCCACGGTCGGTGCAGGTTCCACCCTCGAACTGGCGTTGCACGGGCCGGATCCGGGGCCCGATCTGGCCACCCTCCACGAGGCGCTGACGGCCGCGGGGGCCGCCAGTGTCGATCAGGTACGGCTCACGGCGCCCGGCTCCGACCAGCGGGTCGCCGAGCTGGTCCAGGTCTGCACGCTGCTCGTCGGCGGGGCGGTGGACGTGGTCGCGATCGTCGAGGCCGTACGCGGCTGGCTCGCCGGGCGGCGGGAGGCTGCGGCGCGGCAGCCCGCCCCGGCCGGCGCGGACGACGTGGTCCCGTCCGTCGTCATCACCATCGGCGACCAGCGCCTGGAGATCACGTATCCCTCGGACCGGGCGCAGAGCGATGCCATCGCGCGCTTTCTGGACCTGCACCGGCGGGACGGGCGATGACCACCCTCGACGTGCGCACCTCGGCGCACGGTCCGGGGCGCACCCAGTACGCGTACGGGCTGAAGTCCGGTGGCGGGTCCGTGGTGGGGCCGCTGGAGCAGGAGCATGCCGTCGATGTCAGCCAGGACCTGGTCAAGGACCTGTGCAAGGACATCGACGAGGCGCTCAAGAACGCCCGTGACGACGACCCGGCGCTGGGCCGAGTGCTCAAGCAGAAGGGGAGACTCCTCTTCGATTCGCTGTTTCCGCGCACCGGCGGGGGCGAGATGGTGCGGCAGCTGAAGGAGTCGACGGGTTCGCTCCTGGTGAGCACCAACGAGTCCCTGGTGCCGTGGGAGTTGCTGCACGACGGGGACAGTTTCCTCGGCCTCGTGCACGAGCTCGGCCGGCGGTCCGTCGTCAGCAGGCCGGTGGTGGGCGGGCGCGAGTGCACGCAGGTGCGGCGGGCGCTCATCGTCGGGGACACCCTGGGGGACCTGGCGTCGGCCCGTGAGGAGAGCGAGCGGATCAGCGCCTGGCTGGAGGGGCACGGCGTCGCGTGCACGGTCCTCATCGGGCGGGACGCGACCCTGGTCCGGGTGATCCAGGAGCTGGCCGAGGACGAGGAGCCGTACGACCTCTTCCACTACTCGGGGCATGTGTCCGGGGTCGACGGGGCCGCCGGGCTCATGGTGCACAACCGCAAACTCATCGACATGGACGCCCTCCAGCCGCTGGCCGGGCTCGGGGCGCCGCCCGTCGTCTTCATCAACGGCTGCGCGTCCGCCGACCCCGCGCTCGAACCGGCCTCGCGGGCGCTCGCCGAGGCCTCCCTCACCATGAGCGCCTGCATGTCCTTCATGGTCATGGGGGCCAAGACCGTCGTCGGCACCCGGACGCCGGTCGGGGACGGGAGCGCGCTGCGCTTCGCGGAGGCCTTCTACGGCCAGCTCCAGGACCAGATCACCGCAGGGGCCGCGATGCGGCAGGCGCGGGCCGATCTGGAACGGCGGGCGGACTGGGCCTGGGCGTCGTTCGTGCTCTACGGGGATCCCGAGGTGCGGATCTCCACCGCGGCCGGGCCCGCCGCACCGCCCGCCACCGCGCCGGAGCGGCCCGAGTTCACCCCGGAAGCGGCCGAACTGCTGCACAAGACGCGGAAGTTCGCCGCCGTACGCGGCCTGGTCACCTCCGTCGATCTGCTGATGGCCCTGCTGGAGGACGAAGAGGTACGGGAGCGGGCCGCCGCGCGGATCGGCGCCCAGCGCATGGACCTGCTCGCCAAGGTGCTGCGCGAGATCCAGGGCCAGACGCCCCGCGGGAGCGGGACCCATGCCGGGTCGAGCAGCGCCTCGCTCGCCGCCGTCAACGGCAACCGGCCCCGGATCGGCCTCTCCGGCACCGTGACCCGGGTCCTCGACGGGGCCGAGGCGCGGGCGCAGGAGGCCGGGCGGGACATCGGTGTCGACGACATCTCCCTGGCGTTCCTCGCGACCGGCGGCGGAAGCTGCGCCGAGCTGTTGCAGCTCATCGGGGTCGCGCCCGAGCGGCTGCTGCTGCCGCACTCGGACGCGCCGGCGCAGGCCGACGACGAGCGGGTGGACATCGGAGCGCTCGACCCGCGCGCGACCGCCGCCGTGCAGTGCGCCCGGCTGCTCGCCTCGGTGCAGCGCAAGAAGATCAGCACGTACATGATGCTGCGGGCGTTCGGAATCGTCGGGAGCGAGGCGCTGCGCGGGGCGCTCGCCGCGCAGGGCGAGGACGGCGCGGCCGCGTACCGGAAGCTGGCCGGGCTCGGGAATCCCAAGCCGAGGGAGTTCTCCTCGCGGACGCTGTCCAAGGTCCAGGAGACCTGCCGGGACGCGCAGGAGCCCGTCGACGAGCAGACGCTGCTGATAGCGCTGCTCACCGACGAGGACTCCACGGCCCGGACGATGCTGCGGCGCCTGGGGGTGGCGCCGGAGCTGGTCATTCAGTCGCTGCAGGCTCCGTCTGCCCACTCTCAGACGTCTGCGGAGGCTGCGGAGGCTCCGGACTCTCCGTGACTGTGACCCCCGTCGCCGGTGTCGGCTCCGGGGTCCGGGAGTCCAGGTGGGCCAGGCCCTTCACGGCCGTCGCGTCGTTCGGGCGGCGGGTGAGGACCTGGCCCCAGTGGTGGCGGGCCTCCTCCGGGTCGTCCAGGAGGAGGCAGGTCAGCGCGAGGGCGCTGCGGGCCTCTGCGTCGCCCGGGCACCAGTGGACGACGGCCGCGAAGTGGTCGCGCGCGGTGGCCGTGCGGCCGGACCTGGCCGCCTGAAGACCCGCGTTGAAGAGATTCGCCGGGTGGGCCCTCAGCCGCGCCCACGCGCGCAGCGGCGTGGCGCAGGCCCGGCAGGTCTCCGCCGTGGCGCTGTTGACGGCCCGGCAGCGCGGCAGGGGGCAGACGAGGCGGCCCGGTTCGTGCGTCACAGGTTCCCCCCCGACGGCGTCCAGTTCCCGGTCCGGTCTTCCGGGAGGCCGGGGCCCTCGCTCTGGGCGCCGAGCAGGATCTGGGCGAGCTGGCGCAGCCGTGCGGCCAGCTTGCCCGCGTCCTGGACCACCTGATCCGGGTTCGTCGCGAGGAGCGGGACGAGCTGTTCGAGGCGGCTCTTGACGGCGGCCAGGTCGCGTTCCTCACTGGTCCTGCCGCGGGCCAGGGCGACCCGGCTCAGCTCCTCCACCTGCTGGAACCCGAAGCGCAGCAGACCCTCGGCGCGGTCCTGGGCGGAGATTTCGCCGCCCGGGGAGGAGCGCAGCAGGCTCCTCAAGTAGGTGAAGTGGCCCTGGAGCTGGGCGATCGCCTCGCCGTACCGGCGCTGGTCGCCGGCGGCGTGGGCGCGTTCCCCCTCGGCGCGCTGGGCCTCGATCGCACGGATCACCTCGGGGCCGTCGAACGGCTTGTCACCGGCCGGCCCCGACTCGGCGAGGTGGGCGTGCAGCCGCAGGCAGTCCTCGACCAGGGCGTCGAAGTCCCGCTTGGGCGGCTGGAGTTCCTGGCCGGCCTCGCCGAGGACGGCCACGATCTCCTCCAGCTCGCGGAACTCGTGGACCGCCGCGGGTACGTCACCCCGGTCGCGGGCCTCCTCGAAGGCACGGCGGGCCTTGGTCCACTTGGCGCGGACCACGGCCTGCGGGCCCGCCGCGAGATAGCCGACGTTCTCCTCGAAGCGGCGGTAGAGCTCGTCGACCGCCGGCGCCTCGGGCAGCGGCGGGTCCACCGGCACTTCGAGGAGGGCGTCGAAGGTGGTGTCCTCGCCGATGGAGCCCTGGACGGTCATGGACACGTTCTCCTGCATGGCCACATTCAGCCTGATCGCCGTTCCCCGAGGTGTCGAGGAAGGGACCCTCACCTTGATCACCTGGATCGGCACCCCCTGCTGGAACAGGCGCAGCTCCACGTCCTCCGTGCCGGGGTGTCCGAAGTCGTAGTCGGCCGCGTAAGGCAGCTGTTCCATGGCCGGAATCAGTACGCGACGGCCGGTGCGCCCGTCACCCCGGTCCACTTCCAGGTGGATCGCCTTGGAGTTGAGGGCGGCTCCCCCCGTGCCTCCGTCCGGCGGGAGCTCTCCCGAGCTGTGGGCGACCGCGCGGCCCGCCGTGGCGACCAGGTCGCCCTCGGCGTCGTACACCTCGAAGGTGAGCAGGCTCTCCGCGTCCGGCTGTACCGGGACCTGGGTGAAGGAGAAGGCGCCCTCTTCGGAGAGGTCCGCCTGGTCCTCGAAGGCGGTGGTGGTGAGGCGGACGTACCCGCCGCTGAAGTCCAGACCGTCGGTGAGCGCCTCGACGGAACCGCCGATGTGCGTGGCCGCCGACCCCGTGGTGGCACTGCCGCGGAACGAGACGCGTACGGTGCGGTCCTCGTCGTAGACGGCCAGGCCGCCCACGGCTGCCGCGCGGACCGCGGCGCCCAGCGCGACGGCCGTGTCGGCGTGCTCGACGACCGGCGTCTCGCAGGCCGCGCGGACCTGGCGGGCGGACCCGGGCGCGGGGTTCGCGCAGAGTTCCTGCGTCACCATCTCCCTGACCAGCGGCATGTGGGTGGAGCCGCCCGCCAGGATGATGTGGTCGACGTCGGCGAGGGTGATGCCGGCCCGGTCCTCGGCACGGCGCAGGGCCTCGTCGCAGTAGGTGAAGGTCCGCTCGATCAACGGGCGGGCGATGTCGTCGAGTTCGGGCCGCTCCAGGAGCGCGTCGATGACGACCGGGCGCTTCTCCTGGTCGGTGAGGCGCCCGGTGTCGCGGAGCATGTAGTCGGGCTGGTCGGTGAGCGCCTTCTTGGCGCCCTCCGCGAGGATCTTCAGCTGACTGAAGCGGAGCCGGTCCTCGGGGTCGTTCTCCGGGTCGAGGTCGAGGGCGTAGCCGTCCGCCTGGAGCATCTTCTGGAGGTGCCGGGCGAAGGCCTCGTCGATGTCGTCGCCGCCCAGACGGTTGTTGCCGCTGATGCCGAGGACCTCGAAGGTGCCCGCCGTGCAGCGCAGGACACTGACGTCGAAGGTGCCGCCGCCGAGGTCGTACACGAGGAAGGTGCCGTCGCGGGTGGCGGTGCGCCAGCAGTAGTGGCTGGCGGCGGCGGTCGGCTCGTGGAGCAGACCGAGGACTTCGAGCCCGGCCTGCTCCGCGGCCTTGCGAGTGGCGTCGATCTGCGGCTGGTCGAAGTACGCCGGCACGGTCACCACGGCGCGGTCGACGATCCAGCGGACGTCCGGGCTGTCGAACGCCGCCACGTCCGTCTCGATCCGGCGCTTCATCTCGGCCAGGATCGCGGCCGAGACCTGCGGCGGGGTGTACTCCTCGCCGGCCAGGTCGACCGTCGTACGGCTGCCCATCAGGCGCTTCACCGACGTGACCGGTTCCGGGTTGCTGCCCTTGCGGGCGAACGCCTTGCGGCCCACGACCAGTTCACCGCCGGCCGGACTGCGCCAGACGCAGCTGGGCGTCGTGTACGACTTCGAGATCGGGTCCCGGTGGATCACGATCTCGCTGTCGGAGGGGTTCATGACGGCTACGGCGCTGTTGGTCGTGCCGAGGTCGATGCCTACGGCCTTGCTGACGATCTGCTGGCTCATGTGGGGTGACCGCTCCTTCTTGGCCTGCTCGTCCAGGTGGGTCGGTGTCAGGCGTGCGTGTCAGGCGTCCGTGTCAGGTGGTGTCAGGTGTCCGTGGGCGCGGGGTCCTGGACGGGCTTCGGCTCGGGGTCCGGCTGCGCCTCGGGATCCGGCTGGGCCTCGGGATCCGGCTTCGGTTCCGGGTCCGGCTTCGGTTCGGGCTCGCTTTCCGGGGCGGGCGCCGGGGCGCCCATGACCACCTGGGCGAAGCTCACCACCGCGCCGTCGTGGAACACGGCGTACCGGTTCGTCTCGGCCACGACCTCGGCGTCGAAGTCCGGGCTCTGCATCCAGTGCACCGGGTCCGCCCAGTCCAGGACGTCCTCGGCGGGGAGGCCGAGCGGGTCGCGCACCTCCACCCCGGCGCCGCGCAGCAGGTCGAGCATCCGGTCCTTGACGTTCTTCAGCTCGCGGTGCCGGAGCTGTTCACCCACGGCCGCCAGCGGCTCCTCCGCCCGGGTGACCTGCTGCTCCAACGTGCCGACGAGCACCGCCAGTTCGAAGAGGTGCGCCTGCGCGCGCGCCGCCGCCGCCGCGGAGGCGCCGCGGGCCGCGGCCAGTTCTTCTTGACGTCGCTGCAGTACGCCGGCCAGCTCGGCCTCCGGCGCGGTGGTCGCTCCGTGGACCTCGGGGACCGGGCGCTCGGCGAAGTCGTCCCAGCCGGGCAGGTCGCCCGGCTCAGCCGAAGAGGACATCACGCACCTCCAGTTCTGGTTCCTCGTCCTGGGCGTGGGCTGCCGCAGGGGTCGTACGCAGGGCGTCGCCGGTCCCCGCGACGGGCGCGGTCGCCAGCGCGCGGACGGTGCGGCGCAGCGCCTGGGGCAGATCGAAGTCCTCGGGCCGCAGGTTCTGGCCACCGAGGTCCTCCGGGTAGGTGCGGTGAGCGCGCGCGAAGGCGTCCCAGCGGCGGTCGCGGTAATCGGTGCCGGGCGGCTCGGTCACCTCGTACCGCAGCCGGTCCCGCCGGTTGAGGATCAGCTCCCGCATCGCCCAGTTGTAGAGGTCGCGGTCCTGTGCGGTGGACGCGGTCTGGATGCCTTCCTCGGCCCGTTCCACGATGTGCGCCTTGGTGGCGTCGACGGGAAGTCCGAGTACGTGGAACGGGTTGGGCCGACGGTTCGCCGACGCGGGTGTCGTCATGAGCGCAGCCTTCGCAAGATGTCTTCGATACGGGTGATGTTGTCCCGGGTGGCAGCCTCCGGGGCGATCCGCTCCGCCCGCCGCAACAGGGTGACGGCCGCCCGCAGTTCACCTTCCACGGCGTTCGGACCGGTGCGGACGGAGCGTTCGATGTTGCTCAGTGCGGAGTTGCTCATGGCCACCGCGCGGTTGTTCATCCCGGTGGCCAGCGCGCGCAGCGCCTTGGCGGCCTCTTCGCGCATCTTGGGGTCGTCGCCGGCGGCCGCGATGCGCTCGGCGTCGCGCATCGCGCGTTCCGCCTCGTCGAGCCGTTCGGCGTCGAGCAGGACGTAGCCGTGGTTGATCAGAGTGCTGGTGCGGAGCCGGTCGAGGGTCTTCCTGGTGGCGTCGTTCCTCGGGACGCGGTCGAGTTCGGCGAGGGCCTTCGGGTAGCGGCGCGCCTTGATGTGGTCGAGGGCGGTGCTGAACAGGGCGTCCTGGCGGTACTGCTCCAGGAGTTGCGGGGCGTTGGTGTTGGCCGGGTTCCACGCCGTGGCCAGCTCGAAGTACGCGATGGCCTTGCCGGTGTCCCGGTCGAGGAGACCGCGGTCCACGTAGTGGGCGGCGAGCAGCTGGTTCTCGCGCAGGTGCGGGCGCCCCTGGACGGCGCCCCGGGCGAGCAGTTCCGCGTACCGCACCGCCTTGGTCACGACGGTACGCATGTGGTCCCGGTCGCCCATCTGGTAGAGGCAGTTCTGCCACTCGTTGTGCCAGGCGACGACGGTGCTCAGGACGCTCGTGGGTGCGAAGCCGTGGTCGACGGCGTTCGCCAGGCTGTTGATGCCCTCTTCGTAGTCCTTGTCGATGCCGTCCGGCAGGGCACGGACCCGCTCGGGGTCGTCGACGCGCTTCTCGGCCGCGCGGACCAGGTCGGTGGACCAGTCGTCGAGCAGGGCGCCCGCGCGGTCCGCGACGACGGCGAAGAGGTCCTCGTCCACGCCCGGCAGCACCCCGGCCAGCGGCCCCTCCGCCAGCAGGGTGCGGGTGACGTGGATGCCCTGGCGCAGGGCGGTCAGGCAGTTCAGATGGAGGCGGGCCTGGTCCTCGCGGTGCTCGGCGAGGGCACGGGCGCCGTGGCTCCGGTGCAGGGTCAGGAGCTCCTCGGTCAACGAGGTGCGCAGATACCCGGCGTCGGGAGCGGTCGCCGCGTCGGCACCGGGATCTCCCGTGTCGTCGGCCCCCGGGCGGACGGCGAACGCCTCCCAGAAGCCCGGGTGGCACAGCAGCAGGACCCACAGGACCGTCGCGGTGACCAGGTCCTCGTCGGCGGCTCCCGTGCGGGCCAGCTTCGCCAGAGCCTCTTCGCGGTAGACCACGGCCAGCGAGTGCAGTACGGGAATGTCGTCACGGGCGGCCTTGCGCGCGAAGAACCCCCTCAACTGCCGCTCTATGGCGTCTGCTTGATCCGTCGCGAGGGCCTGCCACACGGGGTGCTCCGCCATCGCGTCCTCCAGTGCCGGGAGCCTGCCGGGGCGTTCCCAGGTGTGGGCCGCGCCCGGGAAGAGGTGCTTCAGGAGGGCGCCGGAACGGTCATTGCGCTCCAGGTCGTCGTGGTGCCGGTGGGCCGGGTGTTCCCCGGGGAGATGACCGGCCGCCCGGCCCAGGAGGTCCAGGGCCCGTGCGGGGTCGCCGTCCGCGTGGGCGGCCACCGCGCGGTGGCAGAGGTACTTCCCGTACTCGGCGGCGGCCGCGTCGGCGTCGGCGTTCAGAACGCGCCGCCACAGCCCGTCGGCCACCTCGTGGTCCCCGACGGCGGCGGCGCACCGGGCGAGGGTGAGGGCGTCGAGCGGGACGGGGCCGTCCTCGTCCGGCGCTCCGCCTTCCGGTGCGCCCTCGGGGAGGCGGTCCGCCAGGCGGCGTACGACCTCTGCCAGGGCCTGGGCGCGGCCGTCCCGCCGCCTTGCGCGGGCCACCCTGGCGCAGAGCGCGGGCAGGGTCGCGGCCACGTCGACCAGGCCGGTCAGGTCGTGGTCGCGCAGGGCCAGTGTGAGCGCCTCGGCCGCCTTCGCGCGCTGGGCCGGGAGGTGGCCGGCCGCCTGGACGACGAGGAGGGGGGCGGGCAGGGCGGGGTTGCCGCTGACGGGCGGGAGTTCCTTGGGCGGCTTGCCTTCGAGGGCCTCGGCGAGGAAGGCGACGACGTGCACGGCAGCGTGGTCGGGGGCCTCGGCGGCGCTGTCCGTACTCTCGACCGCGTCCTTAGTGCCGGTCGTGCCCTCGGCCGCGTCATCAGTACCGTCCGTGCCCTCGGCGTCCTCCGCGCCCTCACCCCGTGTGCCGCCCACTGCCCGTAGCAGCCGTACCGCATCCGCCTTGTCGCCGGCCGTGAGGGCGGCCGCCGCGAGGGGCAGCGCCAGCAGCGGGTCGTCCCTGACGTCGGCCGTGGCATCCGCCTGCGGGACGGTCGCGTCGTGCAGCCCGGCCAGCGACGCCGCACGGCGGGCCTCGCGGGCCACCACCGGAAGCGGCCACGCCTCGGCGAGCAGGCCGAGCGCCTGCGCCAACTCGCCCTGACCCGCCGGGTCTTCGGCCAGCAGGCAGGCCCGCCCCAGCCCCATGGCGAGCACCTCCACGGCACGGGCGTCGCCCTCATCACGGTCGGCCGGACCGTCGGGAGCCTCCCCCGCCCACCCCACCAGCGCCTCCACCAGTACGGGCTCCGCCCCGCGGGGGTCCACCAGCAGCTGTCCGAGCCCGAGCTGCCAGGCCGTACGGGGGTGATGGCGCACGACCCGCCACGGTGCGGCGCCCGTGCCCTCGGCGGGGCGCCCGGCCCGTTCGGCGAGGAGGCGGGCCGCGCGGGCGAGGCGTCCGGCGTCGGCGGGGACGGGCGGGAGGGCGCCGTCCCCGCCGACCTGCGCGTCGATGAGCCGCGCCGCCGCCCGCTCGGCGCACTGCACGGCCCGGTCGCTCTCCCCCGCGGCCCACAGCGCCGTGGCCTCGCGCAGCGCCAGTACGCCGCTGTCGTAACGGGCCCGGGGCATGGGCAGGCGGTCGAGGCGCCGCCCGGCCTCGGCCGTGCGGCCGAGGGCCAGTTCGGCGCGGGCGCGGACAAGTTCGGCCTTGGGGCCGCGTGTGCCTTCGAGCAGGTCCGCCGCCCGGTCTGGGTGTCCGGCGTTCAGTTCGGTGACCGCCAGGACGAGGGTGGCGCGGTCGTGGCCCTGGCCGTGGGCCTGTTCGAGCAGGGAGCGGGCCCGGCCGGGGTCCTCCGGGAGCGCCAGCAGGCCGCGCCACAGCTGCTGTTCGGGCAGGGGCAGGCGTCCGAAGAGGGAGAGTGCGGTCAGGTGGCCGACCGCATTCCGGCGGCCGCCGGCGACCTCTGCGCCGAGGAGGGTGCGCAGCGCCTCCAGGAGCTCCGGGACGGTGGCGCCCTCGGCGCCGAGCGGGTCCCAGGCCAGGTCGACGCCGGGCTCCTGTCCCTCGGCGAGCCTCAGCCGGGCCGTGACCACCGCGGTGAAGGCGTGTGCCGCGCCCTTCATGACCGTACGTTCCTCATCGGTGGCGCGGTGGCCGGGATCGGCGTCCGTCAGGAGGCAGCCGAGCGGCCAGACGCGCGCGTCGCCGCCGGCGAGCAGCGCGCGGCAGCGGCGCCCCGCCTCCTCGTGCTCGCCGCACAGCAGCTGGGCCCAGGCCGCGTGGTAGCCGAGGTCGGGCCGGTCCGGGAACGCGTCGGCGACCACGACGAGGTTCTTGGTGGCCAGGTCGGCGTTGCCTTCGAGGAGCTGGGCGCGGCCCAGGGCGTAGCGCCCCCAGGGCCGGCTGTCGCCGCCCTCGCCGATCGTGGCGAGCCGTACGGCGGTCAGCGGGGGCGGGGTGGCGGGGCCCGGTGGTCCCTCGCGCCCGGGATCCAGTTCCAGCCACTCCAGCATCCGGCACAGGTCGGTCAGTTCGGCGCCGCGCGGGGTGAGGACGGCTTCCCGTCCGCGTACGGCGGCGAGGGCGTCGGCGTACGCGCCGCTGTGCAGGCGGGCGGCGATGAGACCGCGCAGGGCCTCGCCGTCGGTGGGGTCGGCGGTGCAGGCGCGGGTGAAGTGGTCCGCCGCGCCGGCCGTTTCGCGGTGCAGGAGCAGGGCGCCGAGGCCGAGCGTCCGGTCGAGGCCGGCGAGGCGCAGGCCCGCCGCGGACAGCTGCCCGGCGAACGCGAAGGCCCGCTCCACACGACCGGTCTCGTCGGCGAATCCGGCCGAGAGGAGGCGCCCCACCACCTGGTGCACTTCGGGCGGCACGGTCGCGTACCGCCTGAAGATGTCCACGTAGATGGCGAGTTGGTCGTCCTGGTCGGCGCCGAGCCGGGCCAGGGCGGTGGCGGCGATGGAGCGGGACTCCTCGTGGACGAACGCACTGCGGTAGAGCCGGGTGTACAGGGACACGGCGAAGTCCCGGTCGCCTGCGCCGGACCGCGCCACGGCGGCGTCGGCGAGCGGGACCCAGCTCTGGTGGAGTCCGATGCGCCCCTCGGCCGCCAGGCGCTCGCCGGCCTGGGCGAGGCGGTCCAGGTCGGCGGCCTCGACGAGCGGCAGGAAGCGGGGGCCGAGAAAGGACTGCTGGAAGGAGGGCCACAGGTCAGCGGTGCGGTCCGGGTACTCCTCGATGCCGGCGAGGACCCCGCGCAGACTCTCCAGGCCGGTGCGCGGATCGGCGTCGGCGAGCGCGCTCGCCCAGGCGTTCTCCAGTCGGCCGCGCCGGGACAGACCTTTCCTCAGGGACCGCTGTGGCTCCACCCGTCACCCCCCGTTCCGCTCGGCGCGGGCGAGGCGCCCGAACCGCTCCGCCTGGAAACGGTTACCGGCCTTGCGGAACGCCTCCTCCGCTCGGCGGGCGAGCCTGGCGCGGTCCGCTCCGGACGGCATCAGGGCGCGCCCGCGGACGAGTTCACAGGCGTCCGCCCAGGAGTGGGCCGCCGCCAGGTGATCGCCGGTGGACTCGTGGACCTGCCCCAGTTCGGTGAGCAGGCCCAGGCGTAACGGGTCGGGGACGTGGCTGCGTTCGAGGCCCCTGCGCAGCACGGCCGCGGCGGCCGCGGCCTGGCCCTGCGCCCTCAACTGCCGCCCCTTCTCCAGCTCGGCCTCGCCCGGCTGCCGGACGACCGGCTTGTCGAGGGCCACGTCCAGGGCGGCGATCACGTCCTCCGCGCTCCGCAGCCGCTGCGCGGGCCGCAGTTCGAGCAGGCGCATCACGAGGGCGTCCAGTGCGGGCGGGACGAGGTTGTTGTGGACCGAGGGGCGTAGGGGCGGCGCGTTGCGCTTCTGCTCCTGGAGCCAGTCGCCGTGCGCCGACTCGGGCAGGGCGGGCGGCGGTGTCAGATGGGCGTACGCGTGGCGTCCGGTGAGGCCCTCGTACATCAGGAGGCCCAGCGAGTACAGGTCGGACTCGGGAACGCTGGAGCCGGCTGCGGTCTCCGGCGCCATGTACTGGAGGGTGCCGACCGTGCCCGGGACATGGCCGAGTTCCAGCATCCTGGCGGCCAGGCCGAAGTCGATGAGCCGGACCCAGTTGTCGCTGCCCAGCAGGACGTTGTCGGGCTTGAGGTCGCGGTGCAGAAGCGGCGGGTCCAGGCGGTGCAGGCCGCGCAGGGCCACGCAGATCTGCCGCGCCCACTTGACCAGGAGCGGTGCCGGGACCCGCCCCATCTCGGCGAACTGTCCGGCGAGAGTGGCCCCGGGGACGTACTCCATGGCGAGGAACGCGCGGCCCCCGAGGCCCTGGGCGAGGCCGCCGTCGTACACGTGCACGAGATGGCGGCGCGCCTCGGCGTCCGCCATGGTGTCCATCGCCTCGGCGAGCAGCAGGACGTCCTGGAACAGCTCCGCGGCGTTCTCCTCGGTCAGGCCCGAGCGCCGGGAGAGCTTGAGGGCCACGCTGCGCACGGGATGGCCGAGGATGTACTGGTCGGCACGGAAGACCGCGCCGAAACCGCCGCCGCCGATCCACCCGCTCAGTGCGTAGCGGCCGTCGACCACCCGGCCTTCGAGTCCGCGCAGATCGGATTCATCCGGTGCGGCCTGGTTCATCGTGTGCGTCCCCCTCTCCGCTCCCGCCCGACTTGGTCAACCCGCCTTCCACAGAGGACAGTTGTGCCCCGTCCGCCGGTTCCGGCGACAGGAAGCGCACCCGCGTACGGGATGCGTCGGGCGCCTCGTCCCGGCCGGAGAACAGGGCGTCACGCACGCCCGGCGGCGGTGGGGGCACGAACTCGACGACGATCCGGTCGCACGCCTGGAACTCCTCGGCCCGCTCCTCGGCCGCCGCGAGAACGGGGTTCTCGACCAGGTCGGAGAGCACCTTGGCCATGATGCGGCCGCCCTCGCGGCCGCCCGCCTCGGAGTTGAGACGGTGGCCGAGCGCACCCGCGTAACACACCAGGTCCTCGGGGACGATCAGCTCCTTCTCCCGCTTCTCGCGCCAGAAGGCCGCCTGCCGGTCGAGCACCTTGCGGCCGATGGCGGTCATCGCGTCGCCGGCGAGCGGGCGGAAGACGATGATGCGGCGGACGCGGGCCAGGAACTCGGGGGTGAACACGGGCGTGCCGTCCCGGCTGCGCTCGGACGCGAGCTTGGCGCGCACGGCGGCGGAGATCTCCTCGTCCGAACTGCCTTCGCCGAAACGCGAGATGATCTCGTGCCCGGCGTTCGTCGTGAGGATGAAGATGGCGCGGTCACCGTGCGCCTTGACGCCCCGCTGGTCGGTGATCCAGCCCTCGTCGAAGAGGTTGAGGAAGGGCCGCAGCACCTCGGGGTGCGCCTTCTCCGCCTCGTCGAGGAGGAACACGCAGTACGGGTCGCTGTTGAGCTCGTTGATGAGCCGCCCGCCGCGATCGTGCCCCACGTAGCCCGGCGGGGAGCCGAGGATGCCGGACACGCTGTGCGGCTCGGTGAAGTTCTCCATGGGGTACGTCTGGAGCCGCTTGGACGCGGAGTAGAGACTGGCGACCCGCTTGGCCAGCTCGGTCTTGCCGACGCCCGTCAGGCCCGCGAAGAGCAGCACGGACGCGGGTCCCGAACTGACCGCCGCGAGGCCCGCCTTGATGCGCCGCAGTTCGTCCGCGACCACCCGGACCGCCTGGTCCTGCCCGACCACATCGGCGCCGAGCGCCATGGCGTAGTCGACCCGCTCGCCGCCCGTGCCGGCGATCTGCTCGCGCGGCATCCCGGACAGCTCGGACACCACGTCGGCCACCTCGTCCAGCGTGACGGCGCTGCGCTCGTCGCCGTGCTGCCTGCGCGCGTAGTCGAGGTCCTCGCAGGCGCGGCGCAGCACCTTGACGGCGGACAACGGCAGCCGCTGGTGGCGGACGAAGTCGCCCGCCAGGACCACGGCCCTGGCCACCGCGTGGTGCTCGATCCGGATCCCGGTGAACTCCGTCTCCAGCGCGTCCGCCGCGAGGCGCACCATGGCCCGCGCCGCGTCCCGCTCCGGCTCTGCCATGTCGATGCGGCAGGTCAGCTCCTGGAGGACGTGGTCGGCGGCGACCAGGTCGTCGTAGTCGTGCTCGGCGAGCACTCCGATGAGGTGGATGCTGCGTTCCTTCAGGGCGCGGCGCAGCTCCAGCAGGTGGTCGGCGCCGTGCGGGCCGCGCAGCAGGGGACCCAGGCCGTCGACGCAGACGACCAGGTCGGTGCGGCCCGCGACCTGGCTGATCAGCGCCGTCAGCTGCTCGCCGCTGCGCTCGGCGGCGACGTCCTTGCAGTCGACGCGCAGGAACCGCTTGCGGCGCAGGAACGGGATCTCGCCCGCGGCGGCCCGCCGGGCCAGCTCACGCAGCAGGGTGGTGGTGCCGATGCCGGGCAGGCCGGTGAGCAGTACGTGGTTGTTCTCGGTACGGTGCAGGGCTCGGCACAGCGGCTCGAAATAGCCGTCGAGGTGGGCGGCCGGGCCGATGGCCCCGGTCCTGGCGAGCCAGGTGAGGTCCTCGGAGGGCGGCAGGAACGCGGGCAGCCGGAAGGGGACCTCGCGGGGCGCCGTCGACCGGGACTCACCCAGTACGTCGCGGACGCTCTCCCGCAGTCGCTTCATGTCGAGGCGCAGCGGCTCGGCGGACAGGACGGAGGCGAGCCGCTGCGGCGGGCTGTCCAGGAGGGCCGCGAGCAGGTGCGGGGTGTCGATCTGCTCGGCGTCCCAGCGGGCGGCCGTCGCGCGCGCCGCGTGCAGCAGGTCCCGCAGGGACTCGCCGGTCCCGTCGCGGTCGAGGCGGGGGGCGGTCCGGCTGCCCTGCTCGGTGATCCGGAACGCCTGCGTGATGATCTCCAATGCCTTCACCAGGCCGACCTGGAGCGGCAGTTGGAGCCTGAAGAGGCGCTCGGCGGGCCCTTCGGTCTCCGCGAGGAGAGCCATCAGACAGTGCGGGGGGAGCAGCCGGTCGTAGCCGAGCTCGGCGGCGCGCTGGGCGGCGAGCTCCAGGACCGCCCAGGCGTCGTTCGTGAACTCCTCGGAGCGCAGCCGGCCGGACGCGTCGTCGTACAGCTCGGGCGGCTCGTCGGCGTGGACGCCCACCTGCCTGCGCAGCGCCTCGGCGGCCAGCGGCAGGTCGAGGAGCGGGGCCAGGAAGTCCCGCTCGTCCGCGGAGGGGGCGTCCAGCAGGCAGGCCAGCAGGAGCTCCAGGCGGACCTCCGCCCCCACCGCTTCCCGTACGCAGCGGTCCTCGAACTCCTCGAAGGCCGCGGCCAGTTCGGGGCTCACGTGGTCGCGCGCGCCGTCGAACGCGTAGCCGTTCCCCGGCGGCGCGTAGACGGCGAGTGTCTCCAGGAGGTGGTGCGGGGCCGCGCCCTCGGCGAGCGCGCCCTCGAACGCGGGGAGGACCGCGAGGTCGCGGGCGTCGAGCACCGCGTACAGGATGTCGCCGGGGCGCAGCCGCTCGGTGGCGCGCTCCGCGGCGGACAGCAGGACGGCCGCGGTGCGCTCGTCCCCGAGGGCGTCCGGGTCGAGGAAGCCGTCCGTGAAGAGGCGCACGGAACGGCCTTCGGGACCGCCTCGAGGACCGCCGCCCGAGCCGTTCTTGGAACCGGTTTCGGGACTGTCCGGACTCTGTGCACTCTCTGCGGAATCGTGCTGCATCTTCGCGCGCAGGCCACGGCTTCACGACGTTTCGGGCCTGCCCTGCCCACCTCCCCCGTGCACCGACCATGCTTCCACACGGAGCACGCGGGGTCCCTTTGCTACGCAAAAGTGGGGACAACTCTTTGGCCGTACAGCGGAGTTGATCCCGTCCGGCTACCGCGCCCCGAACCGCTGGTCCGTCTTGACGATCTCGCGGCCGAGCGGCATCAGGGAGACCGGGATCAGCTTGAAGTTGGCGATGCCCAGGGGGATGCCGATGATCGTGATGCACTGCGCGATGCCCGTCACGATGTGGGCGAGGCAGAGCCACCAGCCGGCCAGGATCAGCCACAGCACGTTCCCGATACAGGACGGGGCGCCCGCGTCCTGGCGCTCGACCGTCGTATAGCCGAACGGCCACAGCGCGTACACGCCGATCCTGAACGCCGCGATGCCGAACGGGATGCCGATGATCGTGATGCAGAGGATCAGGCCCGCGAGCAGGTAGCCGAGGAACAGCCAGAAGCCGCTCAGCACGAGCCAAATGATGTTGAGGATTGTCTTCACGGGTGACGACCTGCCATCTGCTCGAGCCGGGAGATGCGCTCCGCCATCGGCGGATGCGTGGAGAACATCTTGGACATGCCCTGCCCGGGACGGAAAGGGTTCGCAATCATCATGTGACTTGCGGTCTCGATCCGCGGCTCCGGGGGGAGGGGCAACTGCTTCGTCCCCGCGTCGAGTTTGCGCAGGGCGCTCGCCAGTGCCAGCGGGTCGCCGGTGAGCTGGGCGCCCGACGCGTCCGCCTCGTACTCCCGGGAGCGGCTGATGGCGAGCTGGATGACCGTGGCCGCGAGCGGGCCCAGGATCATGATCATCAGCATGCCGAGCAGGCCGGGCCCGTCGTCGTCGCTGGAGCGGCCGATGGGGATCAGCCAGGCGAAGTTGACCAGGAACATGATCACCGAGGCGAGGGCGCCGGCGACCGACGAGATCAGGATGTCGCGGTTGTAGACATGGCTCAGCTCGTGCCCGATGACACCGCGCAGCTCGCGCTCGTCGAGGATCCGCAGGATGCCTTCCGTGCAGCACACCGCGGCGTTGCGCGGATTGCGGCCCGTCGCGAAGGCGTTGGGGGCTTCCGTCGGCGAGATGTACAGGCGGGGCATCGGCTGGCGGGCCTGCGTCGACAGCTCGCGGACCATGCGGTAGAGCGCGGGGGCCTCGAACTCGCTCACGGGGCGCGCGCGCATCGCGCGCAGGGCCAGCTTGTCGCTGTTCCAGTACGCGTACGCGTTCGTCGCGAGGGCGATGGCGAGGCCCACGATCAGCCCCGTACGGCCGAAAAAGCTGCCGATGACGATGATGAGGGCGGACAGTCCGCCGAGGAGTACGGCGGTCTTCAGCCCGTTGTGCCGGCGGTGCACGGTACGCCCTCCATGTGGTGCGGCAGGGGAACCCTCTGCTTGCTGGTGCTGGGTGCTTCCACGCTCCAGTGGACCCTCCTGTACTGGTCAACGCCAGACGAGGAGGACGAGTTCCCTTGCGCGCGCACAGGGCGCGTGTAGGCCGTACGGGTGGGGCGGTGCCCCACCGGCCGGGGTCAGCGCTGTTCGGGGAGCCCGGCGAGCGCGAGGACCTCGGGGTCGGCCTTGAGCTCGCTGGTGCAGTGGGAGCAGCGGGTGGCGATCGCGGGGATCTGGCTGAAACAGCGCGGGCAGTCGCGCAGGGTGGCCTTGAGGTCGACCGGCTTGCCGCGGTCGAGGCGGGTCTGGAGCTTCATCATCGGGACGACGACGAGGAAGTAGAGCACCGCCGCAGTGATCACGAAGGCGATCGCCGCGGAGACGAACTTGCCGTACGGGAAGTCCGTGCCCTCGACCTGGAAGTGCGCCTTGCTGAAGTCGCCGGCCGAACTCGTCGCGAGGCCGATGAGCGGGGCGATGAACGCCGTGCTGAAGCCCGTGACGACGGCGGTGAAGGCGGAACCGACGGCGAGGCCGATCGCCATGGTCACGATGTTCCCGCGAAGGATGAAGTCCTTGAACCCGCTCAGCACGGCAGTGTCTCCCTGGTGTACGACGTCGGGGGGTCGGTACGAGGGTGCCTAGAAGAGGCCCGTCGAGGCAAAACGGAGAACCATCTGAGGTGCGCCCGACAGGGCGACCCCGATGACGGCGGTGAGCCCGATCGCCGCGGTGAGCGGAGCCGGAATCCGCTGTACCGCCTGCTCGCCCTCCGCGGAGCGGAACAGGGTCGCCGTCCACTGAAGGTAGTAGTAGAGGGCGATCACGACGTTGACGGCCATGACGACGGCGAGCCAGCCGAGGCCCGCGTCGACGGCCGCCGAAAAGACGGTGACCTTCGCGAAGAGGCCGATGATGCCGGGCGGCAGGCCCGCGAGGCAGAGCAGGAAGAAGCCGAGGACCAGGGCGGCCAGCGGGCGGGACTGATACAGGCCGCGGTAGTCGCTGATGCGGTTCAGGGGCTTCGTGCGGGCGACGAGGGCGGCCACCGCGAAGGCCCCGAGGTTCACGGCGGCGTACATGAGGGCGTACGCGACGGTGGAGCCGATGGCCTTGTCGGCGTCCTTGGAGTAGGCGGCCGCGGCGATCGGGACGAGGAGGTAGCCGGCCTGGCCCACCGAGGACCAGGCGAGCAGGCGTACCGCGCTGTACGCGCGCGTGGCCTGCTGACGCAGGGCCGCCACGTTGCCCACGGTCATGGTGAGCGCGGCAAGGGCGGCGAGGGCAGGGCCCCACACGTCGGCGTAGGACGGGAAGGCGACGACGGTGACGAGGATGATCCCGGAGAAGCCCACCGCCTTGCCGATCACCGACAAGTAGGCGGCGATCGGGAGGGGGGCTCCTACGTAGGTGTCGGGCACCCAGAAGTGGAAGGGCGCGGCGGCGGTCTTGAAGGCGAAGCCGACGAGAGTGAGGGCGACGCCCGCCTGGGCCAGGGTGTGGAACTGCCCGTCGACGTGCGTCAGAGCGGTGGCGATCCTCGTGAGGTGCAGGGTGCCCGTCGTCGCGTAGACGAAGCTGACGCCCAGGAGGGTGACCGCCGTCGCCGTGACCGAGGACAGGAAGAACTTCAGGGCCGCCTCGGAGGAGCGCCGGTCGTCACGCTTTATGCCGACGAGGGCGAACGCCGGCAGGGACGCCACTTCCAGGGCGACGACGAGGGTGGCCAGGTCGCGCGAGGCGGGCAGCAGCGCGGCGCCCGCGGCGGAGGACAGGAGCAGGAACCAGAACTCCCCCTCGGGGAGCGGCGCCGTGGCTGCCGTGTTCTTCGCGTCCTTGATGCCGGTGATGGACAGCAGCGCGGTCAGCAGGGCGCCGGCCAGGACGAGGAACTGGATGACGAGCGTGAAGTGGTCGGCCGTGTAGCTGCACGCCGCCTGCTCGCCCTTGAGTGTCCTGAGGCAGAAGGTCGAGCGGTCGCCGTCCAGGAGCGGCAGCAGCGCGAGCGCGGCGGCGGCGAGGCCCGCGACGGAGACCCAGCCGAGCAGCGCCTTCCTGCGCTCACCGAGGAACAGGTCCGCGACGAGCACCACGAGGGCGACGACCGCCGCGATGGTGGGCGGCGCGATCGCGAGCCAGTCGACGGACTGGACGAGGGACACCACGGAGGGCGCGGCGACGGCGGTCACTGGAGGCCTCCTGCGAGGAGCTTCTGCACGGCCGGGTCGGTGAGGCCGATCAGGGCCGCGGGCCAGAGCCCGCCGACGACGGTGAGGGCGACGAGCGGGGTCCAGGCGGCGAACTCGTAGCCCTGGACGTCGGCGAGCTTCGGCGTCTCGGCCTCGTGCGGGCCCATGCAGACCCGGCGGACGACGGCGAGCATGTACGCGGCGGTGAGCAGCGTGCCGAACGCCGCGATCGCCATGAACGTGAGGAACGCGGGGCGGCTCAGGCCGGCGGCCGGCTTGAACGCCCCGAACAGGGCGAGCATCTCGCCCCAGAACCCGGCGAGGCCCGGCAGCCCGAGAGAGGCGACGGCGGCGAAGGCGAGGAGGCCGCCGAGGCGGGGCGCCTTGCCGTAGAGCGCCATGCCGCCCTGCTGGGCCAACGTGTCGAGGTCCGAGCTGCCCGTGCGGTCCTTGAGGGCGCCGACGAGGAAGAACAGCAGGCCGGTGATGAGGCCGTGGGCGATGTTCGCGAAGAGGGCGCCGTTGACGCCGGTCGGGGACATCGTCGAGATGCCGAGCAGGACGAAGCCCATGTGCCCGACGGACGAGTACGCGATGAGGCGCTTGAGGTCGCCCTTGGCGCCGGGCCGCGCGAGGGCGAGGCAGGCCAGGGACCCGTAGATGATCCCGACGACGGCGAACGCGGCGAGGTACGGCGCGAAGGTGCGCATGCCGTCGGGCGTGATCGGCAGCAGGATCCGGACGAACCCGTACGTGCCCATCTTCAGCAGTACGCCGGCGAGGAGGACCGAGCCGACGGTGGGCGCGGCGGTGTGGGCGTCCGGCAGCCAGCTGTGCAGCGGCCACATCGGCGTCTTGACCGCGAGCCCGATCCCGATTGTCAGAACGGCGGTGACCTGCACGGACGTACTCAGGCCGCGGCCATTGTCAGAGGCGAGTGCCACCATGTCGAAGGTGCCGGACTTGAGCCCGATGAGGAGGATGCCGAGCAGCATCACGACGGAGCCGAGGAGCGTGAAGAGGATGAACTTCCAGGCGGCCCTGGTTCGTTGCTCACCGCCCCAGCGGGCGATGAGGAAGTACATCGGGATGAGGACCATCTCGAAGGCGAGGAAGAAGAGCAGCAGATCGAGCACGGCGAAGGTCGCGAGGGTGCCGGACTCGAGGACGAGGATCAGCGCGACAAATGCCTTGGGGGACGGGCCCTTCGGCATCTTGAAGTAGCTGTACAGCGCGCAGAGGAAGGTCAGCAGCGCGGTCAGGACCAGGAGGGGGAGCGAGATGCCGTCGATGCCGAGGTGGATGCGCACGTCGAGTGCGGGGATCCAGCTGATATCGGTCGTGGCCTGCATCTTTGACGGGTGGTCATGGTCGAAGCCGAGCGCGAGGACGATCGCGGCGACGAGGATCACGCCGGTCACGGTCACGCCGTGGCGGAGCACTGCCTGGTCCGGGGACTTCCCCTTCAGTCCGGGCGGGGCGGGGAGAAGAGCGGCGGCGGCGCCGATGAGCGGGCCGACGACGATCAGTGCGAGAAGGAACTGCATCACGGATTCGCTGATATCGATCACGGCTGCTCACGCTCCGGCGGTGGCGACGAGGACGACGGCGATCGCCAGGACGACGGTCCCTGCGAGCAGGGCGCTGAGATAGGTCTGCACGTTGCCGGTCTGGGCGCGGCGGACGGCCCGGCCCAGCCAGTTGGGTACGGCGGCGGCGCCGCGCACATAGGTCTCGACGACCTCGCGGTCGAGGAAGCGGACCAGTGAGGCCGCGGCCAGGACGGGCCGGACGAACAGGGCCGTGTAGACGGCGTCCAGGTGGAAGCCGGTGGCCACGTGGCGGTGCAGCGGGCCGAGCAGGAGACGGCCGGGGTCCGCCGGGTCGGGAGCGTAGGCGATGTCCCCGTACGCGGCCGTGTGGGTCGCGATGGCCTCGGCCTCGACGAGGCCGCCGTCCGCGTCGGGGTGGGCGGCCACGGCGCCCAGCGGGGCGCCGGCGGCGAGGGCCGTGGTGTGGCGCCAGGCCGCGTAGGTGACGAGCCCGCCGACGAGGGCGACGCCCGTGCCGAGGACGGAGGTGGTGAGGGTCGGGGTCAGCGAGCGCCCGTCGAACCAGCCGGGCAGGACACCGACGGTGAGGCCGAAGGCGAGCGAGGGGATCGCCAGGACCCACAGGACGGCGTTCATCGCGACGGGCTGCTTGCCATGGTCCGGGGCCTCGGCGCCGTGGCCCCGGAAGGCCAGGAGCCACAGGCGCGTGGCGTACGCGGCGGTGAGCAGGGCCGTGAGGAGGCCGGACACGAGGACGATCCAGCCCGCCGAGGACGGGATCGCCTCGGCGTGGCCGGTGGCCGCGTGCTCGGCGGAGCCGAGGACGGCCTCCTTGGAGAAGAAGCCGCTGAACGGCGGGATCGCGGCGAGCGCGAGGAGCGCCACGGTCATCGTCCAGTAGGCGTCCGGGACGCGCTCCCGCAGGTTCTTCATGCGGGACATGGCGGCGAGCGAGTTCGTTCCGGCGGCGTGGATGACCACACCGGCCCCGAGGAACAGCAGCGCCTTGAAGGCACCGTGCGACAGGAGGTGGAAGACGGCGGCGCCGCGGTCGCCGACGGCGAGGGCGCCGGTCATGTAGCCGAGCTGGCCGATCGTCGAGTACGCGAGGACACGCTTGATGTCGTCCTGCGCGAGGGCGGCGAGCCCCGAGCCGGTCATCGTGACGGCGGCCATGACGGCGAGGACGACCAGGGCGGCGCCGGAGGCCGCGAAGACAGGAAGGAGCCGGGCGACGAAGTAGACACCGGCGGCGACCATCGTCGCCGCGTGGATCAGCGCGGAGACCGGCGTGGGGCCGGCCATCGCGTCGGGCAGCCAGGTGTGCAGCGGGAACTGCGCCGACTTGCCCGCCACGCCCGCGAGGAGCAGCAGGGCGATCAGCGTGGGGTGGTCGAGGCCGCCGCTCGCGACGGCACCGAGCACCTTGGTGATGCGGAAGGACCCGGCGTCGGTGGCGAGCGCGAACAGGCCGATCAGGAAGGGGACGTCGCCGAGCTTGGTGACCAGGAACGCCTTGAGGGAGGCGGCGCGCGCCTGGGGTGTCTCCCAGTAGTGCCCGACGAGGAAGTACGAGCAGATGCCCATGACTTCCCAGCCGACGAGCAGCACCATCAGGTCGCCCGAGTAGACGACGAGGAGCATCGCGGAGGTGAAGAGGGAGACGAGCGCGGCGTACGACGCGTAGCGCGGGTCGTCGCGCAGGTAGGCCGTCGAGTAGATCTGCACGCACGACGCGACGAAGCAGACCAGGACGGCGACGAGCGCGGCGAAGCCGTCGATGTGCAGGGCGAGCTCGATGGGGACCGAGCCCGTCGGGGTGAGTTCGGTGGCCGCGTCGATGCTCGGGCCGCCGGCCTGGCGCACGGCGACGAGGACGGCGAGGGCCAGGGCCGCGAGGGTCGGCAGTACGGCGAGGGGCCGTACGAAGCCGGGGGCGGTGCGGCCCAGGAGCAGTCCCGCCACGGCAGCGAGGAACGGGAGGAGGGGGACGAGTACGGCGAGGGTCGTGGTGGTCACGCGGTGGCCTCGGCCTTCTCGTCCGTCGCGGCCCCGGCGCCGGCGTCCGGGGCGGAGCCGTCCGGTGCCGAGCCGTGGGGTCCGCCGTCGTCCGGGGACTCGGCGGTGTCGCGGAGCTTGTCGATGTCGGAGGTACCGCGGCCGCGGTACACGGCGAGCACGATCGCCAGGCCGATGCCGATCTCGGCGGCGGCGATGGCGATGGTGAAGAGGGTCAGCGCCTGACCGGAGTGGAGGGTGTCGCGGGCCGCCTTGCTGAGCCAGACGTCGAAGGCGACGAGGTTGAGGTTGACGGCGTTGAGCATCAGCTCGACGGACATCAGGACCAGGACCGCGTTGCGGCGGGCCAGCACTCCGTACAGACCCGTGCAGAAGAGCAGGGAGGAGAGGACGGCGGGGTAGGCGAGGTGCATCAGCGGTTCCCCTCCCGGGCCTTGGTGTTCATGTCCTGTGCCTTGGCGGTCCTGCGGGACAGGACGATCGCGCCGACGAGGGCCGCGAGCAGCAGGACCGAGAGGGCCTCGAAGGGCAGCACCCAGTGCTGGAAGAGGATCGATCCGGTCACCTCGGTGGTGCCCTGAGGAGCACCGTCGAGGTCGACCCAGGTCGCACGGAAGGCGTCCACGACGACCCAGACGAGGGCGGCTGCCGCGGCGACCGCGACCGTCAGCGCGGCCCACCGGTTGCCCGAGTCGGCGTCCGGGGAGCGGCCGATGGGCGCCCTCGTGAGCATCAGTCCGAACAGGAGGAGGACGACGACGGAGCCGACGTAGATGAGGACCTGCACCCAGGCGATGAACTCGGCCGTGAGCAGCAGGTACTCGACGGCGAGGCCGCCGAGGGCGACGACCAGCCACAGGGCCGCGTGCACCAGCTGCTTGGTGGTGACGGTGACGATCGCGGCGCCGAAGGTGACCAGGCCGACAAGGAGGAACGCGATCTCGACGCCGGTCGGCGAGAGGAAACCGCGGGTCTGCGTGGCCGCGGCGGCGGCCGCTGCGAGGGCGCTCACGCGGATCCCTCCTGTCCGGGGCCGGGCTCTGCGGGGCCGGGCTTTCCAGGGCCGGTGGCTTCCGGGCCGGAGGGCTCTTCGAGGGCGGCAGCCTGTGCGGCGGCCTCCGCGGCGGCCAGCTTGTCGGCGGTCTTGCGGGCGGCGGCGAGTTCCTTGGGTTCCTCGGCCGCCGGGTCGAGCGCGGGCGGAGCAGGGACCGTCCACATCCACTCGCGCAGGCGGTCGCGCTCGTGCGTGAGTTCGTGGATGTCCGTCTCCGCGTACTCGAACTCCGGGGACCAGAACAGCGCGTCGAAAGGACACACCTCGATGCAGATACCGCAGTACATGCACAGGGCGAAGTCGATGGCGAAGCGGTCGAGGACGTTGCGGCTGCGCTCGCGGCCGCCCTCGACGGCGGCCGGCACCGTCTCCTTGTGGGAGTCGATGTAGATGCACCAGTCGGGGCACTCACGGGCGCACAGCATGCAGACCGTGCAGTTCTCCTCGAACAGGCCGATGACGCCACGCGTGCGGGGCGGCAGTTCGGGCTGGACGTCCGGGTACTGCTCGGTGACGGTCTTCCGCGTCATGGTGCGGAGGGTGACGGCGAGGCCCTTGGCGAGACCTGCGCCTGGGATCGGAGCCACTAGTTGATCGCCACCTTCACGATTCCGGTGAGCGCGATCTGCGCGAGTGCGAGGGGGACGAGGAGGGTCCAGGAGAGCTTCTGGAGCTGGTCCTCGCGAAGACGGGGGTAGGTGACACGCAGCCAGATCACGACGAACGCGAGGACGGCCGTCTTCAGCAGCGTCCAGACCCAGCCGAGGCCGTCGCCGCCCCACGGCCCGTGCCAGCCGCCCAGGAACAGGACGGTGGTGAGGCCGCACAGAACGACGATCCCGGCGTACTCGGCGAGCAGGAACAGGGCGAAGCGAAGGCCGGTGTACTCGGTGTACGCGCCGAAGATGATCTCGGAGTCGGCGACCGGCATGTCGAAGGGCGGGCGCTGGAGTTCGGCGAGGCCCGCCACGAAGAAGACGAGGGCACCGACGATCTGCCACGGCACCCACCACCACGCGAACGCGTCGAGGATGCCGGGCAGCGAGACGGTGCCTGCGGCCATCGCGACCGAGGCGGCGGCGAGCAGCATCGGCAGTTCGTAGGCGAGGAGTTGCGCGGCGGTGCGCAGGCCGCCCAGGAGGGAGAACTTGTTGGCCGATGCCCAGCCCGCCATGAGCGAGCCGAGCACTCCGACACCCATGACGGCGAGCACGAAGAAGATGCCGGCGTCGACGACCTGGCCGACCGCGCCCTCGCTCGGGCCGACGGGGATGGCCAGCAGGACGAGGAGGTACGGCAAGAGGGCGACGGCGGGCGCGAGTTGGAAGATGCGGCGGTCCGCGTCGGCGGGGACGATGTCTTCCTTCTGCGCGAACTTCACACCGTCGGCGACGAGCTGCGCCCACCCGTGGAAACCGCCCGCGTACATGGGGCCGAGGCGGCCCTGCATGTGCGCCATCACCTTGTGCTCGGTCTGGCCGACGACAAGGGGCAGGACGAGGAAGGCGACGAAGACGACGATGAGCCGCAGAGCGACATCGAGCACGTCGTTCACTCCGTTCCTCCTGAGGGGGTTTCGGGGGCGTCGGGGGCGTCGGGGGTTTCTTCGGCTTCCGGGGTTTCGGGGGTGGCCGGTGCCTCCGGTGCCGTCTCCGGGGTGGCCGGTACCTCCGGGGAGTCCGGTGCCTCCGGTGCCGTCTCCGGGGTGGCCGGTACCTCCGGGGAGTCCGGTGCCTCCGGTGCCGTCTCCGGGGTGGCCGGTGCCTCCGGGGTGGCCGGTGCCTCAGGGGAGTCCGGTGCCTCAGGCGTGGGCTCCTCCGGCGCGGCCGGTTTCGGCTCGTCGAAGGCCGGGCGGGCGTGGTGCCAGGGCGCGTCGCCGGTGTCGCCGGGCTTGCCCGCGGCGTCCGGCTTGGGCGCGGCAGGTGTCTCAGGCGCCGCAGGGGCCCCCGGAGTTGCAGGTGCCTCAGGGGTTGCAGGTGCCTCAGGGGTTGCCGGCGTCTCAGGAGTCGCCGGCGTCTGTGAAGTCGACCCCTGCGACGCACTCCGCGAACGCCTCGGCGGCGCGGCCGCCGCCGCATCCGTTCCCGCCGGACCCGCCGCCGCATCCGTTCCCGCCGGACCCGCCGCCGCATCCGTTCCCGCCGGACCCGCCGCCGCGTCCGTTCCCGCCGGACCCGCCTGGCTGGCCGACCCCTCCCCCGCCGTGCGCGTCCGCCGCGCCGGACGGTCGCCCGCCGCGCGGCCCGCGCCACGGGCCGGGCGGGCCGGGGCGGGCGGAAGCTGGCCCTTCAGCGGGCCCCACTCGTTCGGATCCGGAACACCAGGCGGCAGCATCTGCCGTCGCTTCGGCCCACCGTGTCCCGCACCCGCCGCAGCCTCCCCCGGCTCCTTGGCCCCCGGCCACGCCTTCACGACGCGCGCCGCGAGTACGAAGTCCTTGCGCAGGGGGTGGCCCTCGAAGCTGTCGGGAAGGAGGAGCGGCACCAGGTGCGGGTGGCCCTCGAAGTGGACGCCGAACATTTCGTGCGTCTCGCGCTCGTGCCAGCCCGCACCCGCGTACACGTCGACCGCGGTGGCCAGGACGGGGGCGTCGTGCGGGACGGTGGTGCGCAGGAGCAGCCGACGCACGGGAGACAGGGCGACGACGTGCGCGCAGACGCGGAATCCCGTGCCGGGCTCGTCGACCGCGCTCAGCCAGTCGAAGTAGGTGCAGCCCAGCGTGGCGCGGGCCGTTTCGAGGGCGGCGGTCCAGGTGTCCGCGGGAACGTCGACGGTGAGGACCTCGTACGACTCCTCGGCCGTGGCGTCCGGGCCGAAGAGCTCCTCGACGGGGCGGGGCAGCCAGCCGGTCACCGCTCGCCCTCCCCGGAGTTGCCGGCCGCGGGGACCGGGGGCTTCACGAGGCCGCTGCTGAGGGCGGCCGCCGAAGGCCGCCCGGCCGCCGCGTCGGCGGACGCGTACCGCTCGCCCAGCGACTCGCGCGCGATCTTCTCCTGAAGCTTCAGGATCCCCTGGAGCAGTGCCTCCGGCCGGGGCGGGCACCCGGGCACGTACACATCGACCGGAATGATCTGGTCGACACCCTTGGTGACCGAGTACGAGTCCCAGTACGGGCCTCCGCAGTTCGAGCAGGCGCCGAACGAGATGACGTACTTGGGCTCGGGCATCTGCTCGTAGAGGCGCTTCACGGCCGGGGCCATCTTGTCCGTGACCGTGCCGGAGACGATCATCAGGTCCGCCTGGCGCGGGCCCGGCGCGAAGGGGATGACGCCGAGGCGGATGAAGTCGTGCCGCGCCATGGACGCCGCGATGAACTCGATGGCGCAGCAGGCCAGGCCGAAGTTGAAGACCCAGAGCGAGTAGCGGCGGCCCCAGTTGAGGACCACCTTCATCGGTTCGGGGGCCAGGCGGGACAGCACGCCCAGCTTCTTCGGGCCGACGGGATCCGGCAGGAGCACGGGCTCCGAGGGGGTCACGTCCATGTGAGGACGCCCTTCTTGTATGCGTACAGCAGGCCCACGGCGAGGAAGCCGAGGAAGATGAACATCTCCACGAGCGTCGCCGCGCCGAACTGCGGATCGGCGAAAACGGTCGCCCACGGGAAGAGGAAGATCGAGTCGACGGCGAAGATCACGTAGAGGAACGCGTAGACGTAGTAGCGGACCTGAGTGTGGGCCCAGCCGTCGCCGACGGGGTCGACGCCGCACTCGTACGTCAGGAGTTTCTCGGGGGTCGGCACCACGGGCCGCAGCAGCCGTCCCGCGCCGAAGGCGACGGCCACGAAGAGGACGCCCACGACGGCGAGCACGCCGACGACGGAGTACGACTGGAAGTAGTCCGCGGCGACCATGGTCGGTTCCGGCACGTCCGCCCCTCGCTCGTGGTGTTCGACGATCTGTACGCACGGGAGTCTAGGGCCTGTTAAAGAGACGGTAAGCAGGCGTCCAGGGTTGAGGTGGGGTTATCCCCCGTCAGGTCCGGCAGCCCGCCTCATGGCGCCCCGGCGCCCGGCCGGGCACGCTGTCGCATATGACCGCTCGCATCATCACCCCAGAGCCGGACGTGGACCGTCCGCCGGCCCCGCGCCTCGCCTTCGACCGGCACACCTGGAAGGAGATCGCGTATCTCCTCAGCAATCTGCCGGTCGCCGTGCTCGGCTTCGTCTATGTCGTGACGATGGTGGCCACCGGCGTCGGCCTGGCCGTGACGGTGATCGGTCTGCCGGTGCTCGCCGCCGGTCTGCTCGGTGCGCGCCTCCTCGGGAAGGGTGAGCGGGCACGGGCCCGCGCGCTGCTCGGGCTGACGATCGAGGAGCCGAGCCCGCTGCCGCGCAGCAGCGAGAACGGCTTCTTCGGCCGGCTGTGGTCCGGCCTGAAGGACCCGGTGGGCTGGCGGACGGTGCTGTACGAGTTCATACGGCTGCCGTGGGGTGTGCTCACGTTCGCCATCACGCTGACCGGGCTCTTCGTGCTGTGGCCGGTGCTTCCGTTCATCGTGCGGGGCCTGGCCAACGCGGACAGGGCGATGGCGCGGGCGCTCCTGTCCCCGTCGGACGAGCTGGAGCGGCGGATCGCCGAGCTGGAGTCGGACCGGGGCGTCGTCGTCGACACGGCCGCCGCCGACCTGCGGCGCATCGAGCGCGACCTGCACGACGGCGCGCAGGCCCGCCTGGTCAACCTCGCGATGGGCCTCGGCCTCGCGAAGGAGAAGCTCCTGGAGGACCCAGACGCCGCTGCCGCCATGGTCGACGAGGCGCACGGCGAGGTGAAGCTGGCCCTTCAGGAGCTGCGGGACCTGGCCCGCGGCATCCACCCGGCCGTCCTGACCGACCGCGGCCTGGACGCGGCCCTGTCCTCCGTGGCCTCCCGCTGCACGGTCCCGGTGAAGGTGACGGCGGACCTGCCGCAGCGGCCCGCCGCGGCGATCGAGGGCATCGCGTACTTCACGGTGTCCGAGCTGCTCCAGAACGTCAGCAAGCACAGTGGTGCGCGGTCGGCGTCGGTCGACGTGTGGCGTTCCGCGGACCGGCTGCTGATCCAGGTACAGGACGACGGACGCGGCGGCGCGAGCCTCGACAAGGGCACGGGCATGTCGGGCCTCGCGGACCGGCTCGGCGCGGTGGACGGCCTGTTCGTCGTGGACTCGCCGGAGGGCGGCCCGACGACGGTGACCGCCGAGCTGCCCTGGCGCGACCGCACGCCCGCGTGAGCACACGGCGTCTTGGCCCGGTGGTAGGGAAAACCCCCGGTCCAAGACGCCGACCGGCTCCATGGCCGCGAGGCGCCGCCGCGGGGAATCTGGAAGTACCAGGCGGACGAGCAGAACGGACGGACCCCACCGATGACCACGCCCACGCAGCACGGACAGGGACACGGCTACCGCGACGACGCGGTGGCCTGGGAGCGGCGCCACCGTCTCCCGGCCGGGCTGCGCGCGCCGTTCGAGGCCCGTACGTTCCGCGAGTTCGGCTACCTGCTCCTGAGCCTCCCGGTCAGCATCATCACGTTCGTGTACGCGGTGACGATGGTGTCGCTCGGCGCCGGCCTGCTGATCACGTTCCTCGGCATCCCCGTGCTGGCGGGCGCGCTCGCCGGGGCGCGCGGGTTCGCCGCGATGGAGCGGGCGAGGGCGCACGCGCTCCTCGGCATCGACGTCGGCGCGCCGGCTCCGCTGCGGCCCCGCGCCCAAGGCCCGATGGCGTGGATGGGCGCCGTCCTCAAGAGCGGCGAGTCGTGGCGCAACCTGCTGTACGCGGTCGTGCACTTCCCGTGGGCGGTCTTCGCGTTCAACGTGGCACTGGTCTTCTGGACGGTGGGCTGGTCCCTGCTCACGTATCCGCTGTGGCAGTGGGTCTTGCCCATGTACGCGGGCCAGGGCGGCATCCAGCTGTACGGCGACGGCGCGCACAACGTGTACCTGGACAACCCCTTCGAGATCACGGTCACCGCGGCGGTCGGCCTGCTGGTCACGCTCGCGGCACCGTGGATCATCAGGGCGCTGGCCTCCGTGGACCGTGCCCTGGTGAGCGGGCTGCTCAGCCCCTCGCGGCTCGCCACGCGCGTCGTGGAGCTGGAGTCGGACCGCGGCGTCGTCGTCGACACGGCCGCCGCCGACCTGCGGCGCATCGAGCGCGACCTGCACGACGGCGCGCAGGCCCGCCTGGTCAACCTCGCGATGGGCCTGGGTCTCGCCAAGGAGAAGCTCCTGGAGGACCCAGACGCCGCTGCCGCCATGGTCGACGAGGCGCACGGCGAGGTGAAGACGGCGCTCCAGGAGCTGCGGGACCTGGCCCGCGGCATCCACCCGGCCATCCTGACCGACCGCGGCCTGGACGCGGCCCTGTCCTCCGTGGCCTCCCGCTGCACGGTCCCGGTGCAGGTCGAGGTCGACCTGCCCGCGCGGCCCGCGCCGGCCATCGAGGGCATCGCCTACTTCACGGTCAGCGAGCTCCTGCAGAACGTCAGCAAGCACAGCCGGGCGACCCGCGCCACGGTCGACGTGTGGCGGGTCGAGAACCGGCTGATGCTCCAGGTGACGGACAACGGCGTGGGCGGCGCGGACGCCCTCGCCGGCTCCGGCCTCGCGGGGCTCGCCGAGCGGCTCGACGCCGTCGACGGGATCCTCCTGGTGGACTCTCCGGCGACGGGCCCGACCCGGATCACGGCGGAACTGCCCTGGCGGCGCGCCTGACGACCAGCTCGCGCGTGTGCGGTGCACCCTTCCGGGGGTGCACCGCACACGCGCGTCCGCCTGGCATCCCTTCTGCCGATCCCGCTTCCCGGCCAATCCCGCCACCGCGGCCCGGGACTGTCCGGATACTGGGATGCTGATGGCTGTTGAAGCTGATGGCTGTTGAAGCTGATGGCTGTTGAAGCTGATGGCTGTTGAAGCTGATGGCTGTTGAACGGGTGGGACGGGCTGTGGGGGGCCGAGAATCGTGGAGGACAGAGTGCGAGTGGTCATCGCCGAGGATTCAGTGCTGCTCAGGGAGGGCCTGACCCGGTTGCTGACCGACCGCGGGCACGACGTGGTGGCGGGCGTGGGCGACGGGGACGCGCTGGTCAAGACCATCACCGACCTGGCCGCGCAGGGCGCGCTGCCGGACGTCGTGGTCGCCGACGTGCGGATGCCGCCGACGCACACGGACGAGGGCGTGCGCGCCGCAGTCCTGCTGCGCAAACAGCACCCGGGGCTCGGGGTACTGGTCCTTTCGCAGTACGTGGAGGAGCAGTACGCGACCGAGCTGCTGGCCGGTTCCAGCCGCGGCGTGGGCTATCTGCTCAAGGACCGGGTGGCCGAGGTGCGCGAGTTCGTGGACGCGGTGGTGCGGGTGGCGCAGGGCGGTACGGCGCTCGACCCCGAGGTGGTGGCCCAGCTCCTGGGACGAAGCCGCAAGCAGGACGTGCTGGCGGGACTGACCCCGCGCGAGCGTGAGGTGCTCGGCCTGATGGCCGAGGGGCGGACGAACTCGGCGATCGCGCGTCAACTGGTCGTGAGCGACGGCGCGGTGGAGAAGCACGTCAGCAATATCTTCCTGAAGCTGGGGCTGTCCCCGAGTGACGGGGATCACCGGCGCGTTCTGGCGGTGCTCACCTACCTGAACTCGTGACGACCTGACACCCTGTCAGATATGGCGGGAATCGGCCGGCCGGTTCCGGAGCGGCTCCGGGCCGGACCCGAACCGGCCCTAGAACCAAAGGATGAGTGGGCGCGTCTTCGAACGGGGGGCCGCGGGGGTGGGTAAATCGTGACAAACAAGGTCATTGAGGTGTCTCATTGTCACGTCCATCATGCGAACCATCCGGGGAAGGCGACCCTTACCGACGTAGGGTGGGCCATGGAGGGGCCGGTCGGCCGGCCACTCCCGCAGAGCCGCCTCGAGGGAGGTCCAGTTCAGTGACCAGCCAGGTCAGTAGCCCGGCCGAGCAGGCCGATGGTGCAGTGGTCGGAGAGCAGCGCAAGCACGCGGGCGACAAGGACGTACAGCGCCTGGACCGGGTCATCATCCGGTTTGCGGGTGACTCGGGTGACGGGATGCAGCTGACGGGTGACCGGTTCACCTCGGAGACGGCGTCGTTCGGGAACGATCT
>NZ_JBWKIS010000029.1:0-108496 GCF_056432625.1 Streptomyces sp. NPDC045026 | reverse complement strand
CCGCTGGGACCGCTTCCACTACGTCCGCGTCGCCGTCATCATCGCCGCCTTCACCCTGCTCGTCGCCGCCCTCGCCTGACCCCGCGAGCCGGCCCCGAGCCGGTGGTGCACGATCCCCGCTCCCCGGGCGGCAGCGGGCCACCGAACTCCCGACATCCGGGAATGCAGCTGCCGCTCAGGTCCCACAGCGGCGATCCCGACAAGCTACGCCCCTCGATCAGCCGCGTCCGCGCGGCTTGATCAGGCCCCCACGCGACTCAGAAAGCTCCACGAAGTTCATCAGGCCGACGAAGACTGCAAGGAGAAGAACAATGTTGCTGAAGAAGGTCAACACCGTCCTGGCCGCCGCCTTCATCCTCTTCATCCTCTGGTTCGGGACGGAGTTCATCCTGAGCCCGGAGACGACGGCGCCGGGCTTCGGCCTGCCGAGCTGGCCGTCCGGCGACGGCGACGGCTTCCTGGTCATCAAGGGAATCCGCGACGTCGTCCTGGCCCTGGTCCTGGGTATCCTGCTCGTGACGGGCCACCGCCGGGCGCTGGGCTGGGCGCTGCTGGTGGAGGCCCTCGCCGCGTACGGCGACATGACCACCGTGCTGGCCCACCACGGCTCCGTGGCCACCGCGCTCGGCGTCCACTGCCTGACCGCGACACTGATGGTGGTCAACGGCCTGCTGATAATGCGCGAGACCCGCAAGGTCGCGGCCGCTCCGGCGACGCCCGCCCTGCAGCCCGCCTGACGCCACCTTTGCCCTGGCAAGATCCAAGACGGCGGCCCCGAGTGTGACCGAGTTCTTCAGTCGGCCCCTGAGTGTGCTTGTTGGCCCGGCTGAGCGTTCCTGTTGGCCATTGGCCTGCGTGCCCCGGCCAGGGACACGCCGGGGCACCGCTACCCTGCGGTGGTTTTGGGTAGCGGTGCCCTCGTGGCTGTTATGAGAGTCCTTCGAGGGCGAAATCGGTGCCGGCGTAGGTCGTGCCGCCGACGCCGCCGACGGAGGACATCTGCACGATGTGCCCGGAGTGCTGTGTGCGCAGGACGGGCAGCAACTCGCGCCGGGCGAAAGATCACACCACTCGGCTGCCTTCGCCCCACAGTGGTGACCGTGTTGAACCGCGTAGCCGTCCTGTCCGACATTCACGGAGTCCTGCCGGCCCTGGAGGCAGTACTCGCCGAACCAGACGTCAGCACCGCCGATCGCATCGTGCTGACCGGCGACATCACCGCCGGCCCGCAACCGGCCCAGGTTCTCGACCTGCTGACCGGCCTCGGTGACCGCGTCGTCTGGATCAGTGGCAACGCCGACCGCGAACTCCTCGAATACCGCCGGGGGCAACGCGAAACGATCCCCGATCCGATCGCCCCCTGGGCAGCCGAACAGCTCCGCGAGGACCATCTCGACCTTCTCAGCTCGCTTCCACGATCACTCTCCCTGTACGTGAATGGCCTGGGAAAGGTGCTGTTCTGCCATGCCACCCCTCGCGACGACGAGGAGGTCGTCCTGGTCGACTCCCGCCTCGACCGCTGGCAGGAAGTCTTCAACGGACTCGATGCCGACATTCGCACCGTGGTCTGCGGCCACACCCACATGCCGTTCGTCCGCCTCGCCCACGGCCGACTCGTGATCAACCCCGGCAGCATCGGCATGCCCTACGGACGAACCGGAGCACACTGGGCCCTCCTGGGCCCGGGCGTCGAACTCCGCACCACGCACTTCGACGTCCAAGCCGCGGCCACCCAGCTCAGCCAGGACTCGTCCTACCCCGACATCACCGAATGGGCCGACTACTTCCTGCACGCTCGCGCGACCGACGCCGACGCCCTCACAGCCTTCGCCCCACGGGACGGACGCGACCATTGAAGCGGCGTTCACCACGCTCGAGGTCGAAGGGCTCGACCGGCTGTCGCTGCGCGGGGTCGCCCGGACGCTCGGCTCCCACCTCAACTCGGTGAGCTGGTACGTCAAGACGAAGCAGACGCTCATCGAAACGATGGCCGACACCATCGTCGGCACCGTCGACGTCACCGGCCTGCCCGCCGAACCGATCGAACGGCTCCGTACCGTCGCCGGGCGCTACCGGGCCGCGCTGCTCGCCCATCGTGACGGCGGCCGCCTGGTCGCCGGTACGTTCGCCGGCGTCTACTTCGCCCTGGGCCTGACCCGGGAAGAGCAGACCCTGTCGGACAACCCGCGCGGGTTGTTCGGCGAATTAGTCGCCATCGACACCTATCCCGCGCTCGCCCAGGTCGGCGAACAACTCATGGTCGCCGACTCCTTCGACGCCCGGTTCGACTACGGCCTGGCCCGCCTGCTGGGCGTTGCCTGACAGAGAGCGCCCCACCCCCGCGAGGGTGTAGGTCCCCGGTGTCCCCGGTGTCCCCGGTGTCCCCGGTGTGTTCCGTCGTATGTAGGCCGTTCAGGCGCTGTCTCTCGTGCGACGGTCTCGGCCTGCCGACATCACTTAGCGGTGCCCGTGTTCACCGGCCGACGGGCGGATCCGGTCATGGGCCCGGCATCTGCCGTGCGCCGCACACCACTTGGAGACATGATGTCCCTGCGTCACCGCCGACCGCACGCGGCCCTGATCGCCGCCGCCCTGTGCCTGGTCACCACCCTCACCGGTTGCTCGGATTCGGGCAACGGATCCTCCTCCAGCAGTACCCCGCCCGCTTCCGCTTCCGTATCGGTGTCGTCCTCCGAGACCGGAAAGGGCGAAGTGAAGGTCACCATCAAGGGCTTCGCCTTCCACCCGGCCAAGCTGGAGGTCAGCCCCGGCACGAAGATCACCGTCACGAACGAGGACTCGGCCACGCACACGCTGACCGCCGACGACAAGTCCTTCGACACCGGCGACCTCGCGCAGGGGAAGTCGGCCACGATCACCGCGCCGTCCAAGCCGGGCTCGTACTCCTACATCTGCACCATTCACCCGAACATGAAGGGCACTCTCACGGTCCGCTGACGTCGGCGCACCCCGCACGCCCTCGTTCTCGGGAGCCCCAGCCATGCCCCACGCACCGACTGACCCGCCGAATCCCCGCGCCGCGCGCCGGCCGTGGCGCGCGGCGGCCCGCGTCCTCGCCGCCGCCGGACTCGCCGTCAACGCGTACGTGCACGCGGATCTCGCGTCACGCTACGACCCCGTCAACGCCACGATCAGCCAGGGCTCGCTCTTCAGGATCGAGACCGCCCTCGCCGCGCTCGCCGCCGTACTCGTCGTGTTCTGGCGCCGGTCCCTGGGCGACGTCTTCGCCTGGCTCACCGCGGCCGGCGGGCTCGCGGCCCTGCTGGTCTACCGCTACGTCGACGTCGGCGCACTCGGCCCGCTGCCCGACATGTACGAACCTCTCTGGTACGCGGAGAAGGGCCTCGTCGTGATCTCGCAGCTCGTGACCGTCGTGGCGATGACCTCGCTCCTGGTCAGCCGGGGTCGCGAACGGCTCCGCGCCCGGCGGTCGGTTTCCGGCCACTGAGCGAAATATCTGTTCCGGCGAGTGCAGAAATTGAGGGCGGCGGGCTGAAGTTTTTCCGGTCGGCGGGGTGTGGGGAAATTGGAGATCTGCGGGATTTCGAGGTGGCGTGCTACTGTTGGATTTAGTTGCAGTTGTGGTTCCCAAAAACTTCGAGTGCCTCCGTTGGGATATTTCGTTCCGACGGGAGCGCTTCTGTGTTTCCGGTGTCTTTCCGGGCGGGGCGATGATCGCGGCGACAGGAGTTCGCACAGTGTGGGCTCCGGGCACTGCCCCGAAGGAGATATGACATGGCTACTGGCACCGTGAAGTGGTTCAACGCGGAAAAGGGTTTCGGCTTCATCGAGCAGGACGGTGGCGGCCCCGACGTCTTCGCCCACTACTCGAACATCGCCGCCCAGGGCTTCCGTGAGCTGCAGGAAGGCCAGAAGGTGAGCTTCGACATCGGTCAGGGCCAGAAGGGCCCGACGGCCGAGAACATCGTTCCCGCCTGACGTCGTCGCTGACGCGTAGACCGTAGCTGGGGCCCGCACCTTGGGGTGCGGGCCCCAGCTCGTTGCTTTTCCGGGTGCCGTTCGGGATTTCGGCACCAAATCATTCGGCTCGTTCCTGCGATTTCCCTGTGCTGTTCGAATGTCGCGGGAATTCCTTGACGCGTGCCGTGCGTTTTCGTGCCGCGTCCAGGAAGGTTTGCTGATCATGAAACGTACGTATGGGGCCGGTCGATCCGGGCGAACGAGTCGGAGTGTGGTTTCCGGGGAGTTCGCGTTGCCGAAGAGCGTACAGCCGGGCCTCCCCGCCGTCTCTTCCTTCGGGGAACTTCCGCTGCCGGACGAGCTCCTGCGGATGCTTACCAGCCTCGGCATGAACGAGCCGTTCCCCATTCAGGCCGCCACCCTGCCCAACTCCCTCGCCGGGCGTGACGTGCTCGGGCGCGGCCGTACCGGGTCCGGCAAGACCCTCGCGTTCGGGCTCGCGCTCCTCGCCCGTACGGCCGGGCGGCGGGCCGAGCCCGGCAGGCCGCTCGCCCTGGTCCTCGTCCCCACCCGCGAACTCGCCCAGCAGGTCACCGAGGCACTCGCCCCGTACGCGCGCTCGCTGAAGCTGCGGACGGCCACCGTCGTGGGCGGCATGTCCCTCGGACGTCAGGCCGGAGCGCTGCGCGGTGGAGTCGAGATCGTCGTCGCCACCCCGGGGCGGCTCAAGGACCTCATCGACCGAGGCGACTGCCGGCTCGACGAGGTGGCCGTCACGGTGCTCGACGAGGCCGACCAGATGGCCGACATGGGCTTCATGCCCCAGGTCACGGCCCTGCTCGACCAGATGGGGCGGGAAGGGCAGCGGATGCTGTTCTCCGCCACGCTCGACCGCAACGTCGACCTCCTCGTGCGCCGCTATCTCCACGACCCCGTGGTCCACTCCGTCGATCCGTCGGCCGGCGCCGTGACGACGATGGAACACCACGTCCTGCACGTCCACCCGGTCGACAAGCACGCGGCCACCACGGAGATCGCCGCCCGCGACGGCCGGGTCATCATGTTCCTCGACACCAAGCACGCCGTGGACCGGCTGACCCGGGACCTGCTCGGCGTCGGTGTGCGCGCCGCCGCCCTGCACGGCGGCAAGTCCCAGCCGCAGCGCACCCGCACCCTCGCCCAGTTCAAGAGCGGCCACGTCACCGTCCTGGTCGCGACCAACGTCGCCGCCCGCGGCATCCACGTCGACAGCCTCGACCTCGTCGTCAACGTCGACCCGCCCGCCGACCACAAGGACTACCTGCACCGCGGCGGCCGTACCGCCCGTGCCGGCGAGTCCGGCAGCGTCGTCACCCTCGTCCTGCCCAACCAGCGCAGAGACATGAGCCGGCTGATGCGGGACGCCGGGATCACCCCGCAGATCGCCCAAGTCCGTTCGGGCGAGGCCGAGTTGAGCCGCATCACCGGCGCGCGGGCGCCGTCCGGTGTGCCGGTCGTGATCACCGCGCCGGTGGCGGAACGCCCTCGGCGCAGCGGGTCGAGCACGCGCGGCCGTCGCAGCCGTTCCGCCGAGGCCCGGCGCGCCGCCGATCCGAGGCGCACCGCCGACCAGCCGCGCACGGGGCCGGGGGCGGGGCCGGGGACGGGAGCCTCCTGGCAGTCCGCGCCCTCGGTCGCCGCAGCGTCCTGATCTGTCACGCCGCAGCCCTGCGTACCAGAGCCCTTCGCACGAGCCCTTCGTACGAGTCCTTGGTGCCAGCCCTTCGTTCCATCGCCCTTCGTCCCATCCCGCCATCCCGTAGGAGGCACTTTGACACTGGTCGAGACACATCCGCGTGAGACGGCCCGTCCCCCTTCGGGGAACGCGTCTCTGAGGCCGTCGGGACCTCACGTCTGGGCCGACATGACCGTCGAGGTCGCCCTGTCCGTCCTCGACAGCTCCCGTGACGGTCATCTCCTCCTCTGTGACGAGGACGGCCGCTGCACCGGTACGGTCAGCCGCGCCGAGCTGAGCGCCGCGCGCGACAGCGCCCGCTACACCGATCGCATCCAGCTGCGGGACATCGTCCACAGCTCCGGACCGTCCCTCTCCCTGTGAGGCCCTCATGCGCTGTGTCATCGCCAGATTCCCCTTCGAGCTGTTCAGCAGCGACGTGCTGGACGCGATGAAGGGCGTCAAACCCGAACCCGTCACCGGCGACTCCGTGCTCATCGGGCGGCGCCGCTACCCCGTCAAGCAGGTCGGGGCCGTCATCACCCGCCAGGACCGGCGCGACTTCACTTCCGGTGAGGTGGTCAGGGCGCTGACCGCGCTCGGCTTCGCCTGTACCGAGGTCTCCGCGGGCGGCTCCGCGGGGGCTGAACTCACCCCGCTCCAGGCCGCGTCGGCCCTGATGGGGTCGCCCGCCTCCGCGTAGACGCGTCACCGCCCGGCCACGGAGGCCGGGCGGTGCCGAGGGCCCCGACCTGGGTACCGGTCGGGGCCTTCGGCGTGCGCGCGGCCCGGCGGCTGCGCGACCTTGCGGACGCATGGTGTTCAATTTGCCCGGGGCACGGCCGCCGCGACGGCGTCTGGGCCCCTCCATGCGCCCCTCGACGAGGTGAAATGACAGAAGAAGGACCGCTGGGCCGTCTCGACGACGACGATTACCCCGCCTTCACGATGGGACGGGCCGCCGAGATGATCGGCACCACGCCCGCATTCCTGCGGGCGATCGGCGAAGCGCGCCTGATCACTCCGCTGCGGTCGGCCGGCGGACACCGCCGCTACTCCCGCTACCAGCTGCGAATCGCGGCACGCGCCCGCGAGCTCGTCGACCGGGGCACCCCCGTCGAGGCCGCCTGCCGCATCATCATCCTCGAGGACCAGCTCGAGGACGCCCTGCGCATCAACGCGGAGTTCCGCCGCGGGGCGGTCGAGCCGGACACCGGGGCCGAGGGCTGACCGGCCCCGCGTAAAGGCCCACCCCCCAAGGCACACTCCAAGGCCTAACCCCAAGGCCTAACCCCATGGCCCACCCCAAGGCCTCAGCCCAACGCGCCACCCGAGGACCCCGCCCCCCAGGCAACTCCCTGCCATGCAGCTTCCTGGCGTGGCCGGATGCGGACAGTGGGGGTGGCGCGGTGATTATCTCTAGGCACGCAGTCGGAACGGCCGAAACGGACCGGACCGGCGCAGGTCAACGCATCGAACGTACGCCGCACCGTACTCGCGAATGGAGACCTCCCATGTCCCGTGCCATCACCCGCTGTACCGTCCTCGCCGCCGCCGTACTCGGCGGGATCCTTATGGCCGTGCCCGCGCAGGCCCTCCCCTCCGGGGCCACCGGGCACGGAGCCGGCGCGGCGGAGGCCGTTCCCTCCTCCGCCGACGACTTCGTGTGGCCGACTCCGCCGGCCAAGCCCCTCGACTTCGTGTGGCCGACCCTGCCGCAGAACCTCCCCGGCCTGCCCGGCATACCCACCTCGCCCGACGACTTCGTCTGGCCCGTCGCCCCTCAGCGGTGAGCCCGATGCGGACGACGACGCCCCGTCAGATCCACTCCCTGCGCGTGGCCTGCACGCCGGCCTCGAAGCGGCTCGACGCACCGAGGCGCTCCATCAGCTCGGCCATGATGCGGCGCTCGGTGCGCACCCCGATACCGAGCGCACGGGCCACGGCCTCGTCGGTGAGACCCGTCGCCAGGAGCTGGAGGAGTTTGCGCTCCTGCGGGGTCAGCCCGCCGGGCAGGGCGTCGCCGGGCCGGTCGAGGGGGCAGGCGTGCTCCCAGTACGCCTCGAACAGGGCCCGCATCGCGAGGACCACCGGCTGGCTGCTGAACAGCAGCGCGGACGGCTGGGCCTGCCCCGGCAGGCCGGCCACGATCGCCGCGGTGTTGTCGACGATGAGCAGCCGCATCGGGAGCGTGGGCGAGGTCCGGATCTCGCTGTGCCGCTCCGCCATCCACTGCGCGTGCGCCTTGGTGACGCGGTCGTTGGCGACGCTGTCGAGGTAGATCGACCGGAAGCGCACCCCGCGGGCGAGCGCCCGCCCGTTGAGGGGCCGGCCGGCCTCGATGGACTCCTGGGTCAGCGCGTTGACCGGATGGAAGGCGAGGGACTCGCGCACGCAGGACTCGGCGAGCGCCTCCAGACGGATCCGGATGTCGTCGACGTTGTCGAGGTGCTCCGTGCCGTCCAGCGTGTTCGACCAGCCGGACGCCGTGTACTCGGCGGCGAGCGCGGCCAGCGCGGCACGGTTCTGCTCGATGCGCTGCTGGCGCCAGGCCAGTTCGTTCTGCTCCCGCTGGAGGAGGACCTTCAGGCCGAGCGACGGGTTCACCGCCCGCAGCCGGCCGGGGGAGTCCGTCGAAGGTGCGAGGAGGGAGAGTTCGGACAGCCTGTCCAGGGCCGCCTCCACCGCCTCCGGTGTGCAGTCCAGTAAAGCGGCGAGGCGCTTCGGATCGTGTTCCTTGTGGAACAGAATCGCGCGGTAGACGCCGAGCGTCTGCTGATCCAGTGACGTGACTTCGTCCACGTGGTGTTTCCCCCTTGAACCACGGTTGAACGTTTATTCAGCGCCAAGTAGAGGCGCCTGAACTCCACTTCATCAGGGCGCACCGCATTCCCGGCGATGCGCACGTTTCAAGCCGTACACAGATTCCGCACGTTACCTGCTCATCGTATTCCGCGAACAGGGAGTCCTCGTGTCCCACGCAGCGTCCTACGCACCCCCGCCGCTCGACGGCTGCGTCGTCCTCGTCGTCGACGCCACCACCGGCACCGGACGGGTCGTCACCGCACGGCTCTGCGCCGCCGGGGCCGCCGTCGCCGTCGTCGGGGCCGGCCATCGGGGACGCGGCGACGATGCGGCGACCAACGCCGCCTTCCTGTGCAAGGAGCTGGCCGACATCGGTCTCGTGGCGCTGCCGTATCAGGTGGACGCCGAGGACACGGAGGCGGTGCTCGCGCTGCCGGCGCAGATAGCCGCCGACATCGGTCCGCTCACGGCCGCCGTCGTGATCGTCCCGGCCAAGGAGGCCGCGTACGGGCTCGCGGACACGTTCCGTGCGGTGTCGGCCGCCGTCGTGGCGGGCCTGCCCGCGCACGCCGTGCACATCGAGATCGACCAGGAGGCCCGCGCCGAGGAACTCGCCAGGTCGGTGGTCGACCGGCTGCTCGGCCCTGCCGATTCCGAGCCCGATTCCGGTTCCGGTATCGAGTCCGGTTCCGGTTCCGAGTCCGGTTCTGAGTCCAGTACATCCATACGGGGGTAGAGAGATGTCCGTACGCGTGGTCGTAGCCGGTGATCACCAGCTGGTTCTCGAAGCGTTCGCCGAGACGCTCAACGGCACCAACGGCCTGGACGTCGTGGGGCTCGCCACGACCTACGAGGCCGTGCTGCCCGCCGTCGAGCGGCACCGCCCGACCGTGCTGCTGCTCGGGGAGCCCACGATGGGCGGCAAGGCGCTGCGGGCCGCGACCGATGTGCGCTCCCGGCATCCCAGATGCGGGGTCGCCCTCATGGTCGGCGCGGCCACACCCGCGGTGGTCGACCGGGCCGTCGCGGCCGGCGCGCTCGGCATCGTCCCCAAGAACGCGCGGATGCCGCAGCTGATCACCACCCTCATGGGTGTCGCGGGCGGCTGCCTCACCGTCGACCCGGCTCTGATGCGTCCGCCCACAGCGGGCGAATCGGCGCTCAGCGTGAGGGAGATGGACGTGCTGCGCCTCACCGCCGGCGGCGCCACGGTGAAGGAGATCGCGGGCGAGCTGTACCTCGCCGCGGGGACCGTACGGAACCTCACCTCGGCGGCCATCAAGAAGCTCGGCGGCCGCAACCGGTTCGACGCGGCCCGCATCGCGAGCGAGCACGGATGGCTGTGAGACCGGGGCGGCCCGGGGCCGCACGCCAGCCGGCCCCGGCACGGGGTGTGCCGGGGCGGGGCGTCCTGGTGCGAGGCGTACGGGTGTTGGTCACGCGCGTACGGGCGTTGCTCACACGCGTAAGGGCGTTGGCCACTTGCGTACGCGCGTTGCTACTTCTCCAGGCAGAACTCGTTGATCGGGTAGCCGACATGGCGGTCGGCCGTGGGCAGGTGGCCCAGGATCGTGTCGCCCGGCTTGAGTTCGGTGCTGTTCAGGACCGAGGCACCGGGGCCGAGGACGCGGACGTGCCAGTCGTCCTGGAGGATCAGGTTGACCGTCTGGCCGTTGGGCGCGACCGCGTCGATGGAGATCAGCGGACGCGTCTCGATCTTCACCCGGCCGACGCTGACCGGCCGCGTACGGCCCTTCACGTCGACCGCCAACACCGAGCTGCCCGCGTGCAGTTCGCTCAGGTAGTGGGTGCGCCCGTGCTGCGCCACGGTGTACGAGTGGAGCGCGCCGGCGTTGACCCGGAAGGGCCGCGTCGGCATGTACGGCAGCGGGTGGGTCTCGCTGACGCACAGCACCATGCCCTTGGAGTGCGAGCCGACGAGGATGCCCTCGTCCTTGCGGAAGTGGGTCGTCGTGTCGACGCAGGCACGCTCGCCCATCCCGATGTGCGTGGCGCCCGTGACCGTCAGCTCCACCAGCGGGATCTCCCCGCCGCGCGAGGTCGCCGCCGTGCGCAGGGCCGTGGCGTCGCCCACGGTGCGCCCGCGCATCAGGACGCCGTCCGAGCCCAGTTCGAGTACGCCGTAGACGATCTCGGCCTCCTCGTGGTTGGCCGCCGTCGTGACGATCGAACCAGGGGCGCCGGTGGCCGCCGCGATGACGATCTCCAGCGGGATCTTGGTCGGGTCGCGGAAGTCGAGGACGCTCCACGCCTCGAGGCGCGCCGCCAGGCAGGCGTCCTCCAGGGTGTCGGCGTCGACGATCTCGACGTAGCGGCCGAACTCGACGTCGGGGTGGGCCTCGACGAGCGGGGCCCGCTCGTCCTTGCCGCCGGGGACGATCACCAGGTCGGCCTCGCCGAGGTCGGCGGGGACGGAGGCGGCCCCGTCCTCGAACATGAGGATCTTGCGGACGGTCGGGGGCAGGCCGGTGAAGGCGGCCGGGTCGGCGGCGACGACGCCGTCGATCCGCTGGTGGACGGCCTCTTCGAGGATGGCGGCGGTGGCGGTGCCGGCGTCGCGGATGTCAAGCCAGCACAGTTTTGCGTCCGTCATGATGCGGACCTCCTGTCAGATCGTGGGAGAGCGGGGCGGTGGTCGGTGCGTCGAGGTGGTCCGGGGTGAGCCGGGCGTCGCTGTCCGTGTCGGCGGACGCGGTGAAGGGGCCCGGCCCGAAGTGCTGCTCGGGGAAGTGGTGGACGAGCCGGGCGACCTTGGCGGCGAGCCTCCGCGGGTCGGCGGCCTGGAAGATGTTGCGTCCCATCGCCACGCCGCCCGCGCCGCCGGCCAGGGCGTCCCGTACGTACGCGAGGACGTCCTCCTCGTCGGCGAGAGCGGGGCCGCCCGCGACGAGCACCGGCACCGGGCACGCCGCCGTCAGGTCGAGCATCTCCGCGGTGGAGCCGAGGAAGACGGTCTTGACCAGGTCGGCGCCCAGGTCGGCGGCGATCGTCACGGCGTGCGCCACGAGCTCCGGGTCCCGGGGGTCGGTGATCCGCGGGCCGCGCGGATACACCATGGCGAGCAGCGGCAGGTTCCAGCGGTCGCAGGCGTCGGCGATCCGGCCGAGGTCGCCGATCTGCTGCCGCTCGTCGTCGGAGCCGAGGTTGACGTGGACGCTGACCGCGTCCGCGCCCAGGCGCAGGGCCTCCTCGACGCCGGCGACGACGTACTTGGCGTTGGGGTCGAGCGCCTGGCTGGTGCTCGCGTTGAGGTGGATGATCAGGGACATCGCGGCGAACCGCTCCGGACTGATGTGCCGCACACTGCCCTTGTGCACGACGACGGCGTCCGAACCGCCGGCCGCGAGGCGGCCCGCGAGATGGTCGAGTGACATGCCCTTGGTGACCACGGGACCGTCACTGATCGAATGGTCGAGAGGGGTGATCATCAGGCCGGCCGTGCTGTGGCGGTAGAGCCGCCGCAGCCGCAGCGACCGGGCGAAGTGGCCGTATGCGGTCATGAGACGCCCTTTCTGGTTCGCGGGATGGCGTGATCGGGCGGAGCACCCGTGCCGCTCACGCGGACGGGGCCGTCCCGCGCGGTGGCTCCGCGCGGGGAGCTGGTGGCGGGCGCCTGCGCGGCGGCGGAGGCTTTCGGACCGGAGCGCTCGGGTGTGGACGACACCCGGCGCAGATACGCGCGGTCCGGCTTGCCCGACGGGGTCAGCGGCAGCTGCGGCCAGACGGAGATCCGGACCGGGGTGTGTTCCGGAGTCAGCGTCGCGGCCACGTATCCGCGCAGGTCGCACGAGGTGCGGGCGGCGCCCGAGTGCAGTTCGACGGCGGCGTGCACCTGCTCCACGTAGTCGTCGTCGCGCACGCCGAACACCGTGGCCTGGCGCACCTGCGGATGCTGGAGGAGCGCGCCCTCGATCGCCGCGGGGTCCAGCTTCAGACCGCCGTGCTTGATCACGTCGCCGACGCGTCCGTCGAGCCGCAGATAGCCGTACCGGTCCCAGTGCCCGAGGTCACCGGTGCGCAGCCAGCCGTCCCTGAGGGTGGCACCGGTCAGTTCCTCGTCGTCCAGGTAACCGGCCGTCACCGTAGGGGAGTTGACCCACAGCTCGCCCGTGACGCCCCGCTCGACCTGTGGTCCGCCGCCGGGCGCCCTGATCTCCAGACGCACCCACGGGAAGGGCCGGCCGACGGAGCCGAGCAGTTCCGGCTCCCGGTGGTCGAGCGGGTTGAGGCTGCTGATCCCGCCGGCCTCCGTGGTGCCGTACACCTGGATGAGGACGTCCCCGAAGAGGCGGACGGCCCGCTCCACCCGGCCCGGTGCCGCCGGAGTGCCGCTGTAGGTGATGCGGCGCAGCGAGGACAGGTCGGTCGCGTCGATGCCCGGATGGTCGAGCAGCCGGTACAGGTGGGGGACCGCCAAGTACACGTCGGTGACGTGCTGTTGGGCGAAGGCGCGCAGTACGTCGTCGGGGTCGAAGCCGTCGTGGAGCACCACCGTGCCGCCGCCCGACAGGACCGCGTCGGCCATCGGCGCCGTCGTGTGGCTGATCGGTGTGACGGACAGGAGCGTCGCGGGTCCCCGGGGATCGAGGCCATGCGCGAGGCGGTCGACGAGCTCCTCACGGGTGCCGAACTGCTGCGCGACCATCTTGGGCCGGCCCGTGCTGCCGCTGGTGAAGTCGACGACGGCGAGCGCGTCGGGCCTCGGTGGCGGCAGCCGCCCGGGATCGAGGGCCCTGGCGGGCGCCCCGCGCTGGATCGGCAGCACGGTGAGCCCCGGCAGGCGGTGCGCGAGCCAGCGCCCGCGCTCGGCGCTCTCCTCGTCCACGAGCAGGAGCAACACACCCAGATCCCGCAGCAGTTGGGTCTGCGTGCCGAGCGAGAACGTCTCCGTGTCGGTCCTCGGGTTCATCGACCGTACGTAGACGGAGGTGGCCCCCAGGAGGTGCACGGCGTACCGGGCGCTGAGCATCAGCGGATGGTTCGGCCCGGTCAGGACGGCCACGGTGTCGCCCCGGCCGACCCCGCGGTCGTACAGCAGGGCCGTGGTGCCGTGGACCGAGTCGCTCAGCTCACCGGCGGCGACGGTGCCGTCCGGCCGGTGCAGGACCGCGCGGGACGGATCCCGTTCGAGCGCGTCGAGAATACGGCGGACGTACGGGTTTGATCGTGCGGTCATGTTCCCCCCTTTCTCCAGCAATTCGTCGTACGGAATGGGCAGTTCAAGAGATCTTCATCTGCGCCATCATTCCCATGGCGCTGTGGTCGATCATGTGGCAGTGGTAGGGGTAGACACCCTTGTGCGTGTTAAAGGTGAGCTGGAGTCTGGCCGTCTGCCCCGGAAAGAGCAGCACGGTGTCCTTGAGGCCGGCCTCCGCCGGATAGACCGGCTGCCCGTCGCGTTCGAGAATGCGGAACTGCACCAGATGCGTATGGAAGTTGTGCGGAATCGTGGTGCTGGTGTTCGTGACCGTCCAGACCTCGGTGTCGCCCCATTCGATGTTCGTGTCGATGCGGCCGGCGTCGAAGGTCTTTCCGTTGATGTAGGCCTTGTCGCCGGTGCCGGGCTCGTCCATCCGCAGCTCGAAGCTGCGCTCGACGGTCGGCTTCGGCAGCGCGGGCAAGGTGGTGAGGACGTCGGGTACCCGGCTGGTGTCGGGCGTCTTCTCGCCGACGTCGAACCGCATGATCTGGCCGACGAGTTCGGTCGGTCCCGGGCCCAGCATGTTCTGGAGCGTGAGCTGGGTGCCGGGCGCGTACTTGGAGAAGTCGACGACGAAGTCGGCGCGTTCACCGGGGGACAGGACGAGGACCGGGGTGGCGGCGGGTGCCGGGAGCAGGCCGCCGTCCGAGCCGATCTGGGTGACCTGGCTGCCGTCGTTCAGGCAGAGGATGAAGATGCGCAGGTTGCATGAATTGAGCATCCGGAAGCGGTACTTGCGCGCCTCGACCTTCATGTACGGCCACGGGGCGCCGTTGACCAGGATGGTCGTCCGGTTCTCCGCGTCGTCCATCGTGTAGACCATCTGGCCGGCCGCGTCGAACTGCGCGTCACGCAGGATCAGCGGTACCTCGTAGCGGCCGGACGGCAGGCCGAGCGCGTCCTCCGCCTTGTCGCCGAGCAGATAGAGACCGGAAAGGCCCCGGTAGACGTGCTCGGACTCCATGTGGTGGGCGTGGTCGTGCGTCCACAGCGTGGCGCCGACCTGGTCGTTGGCGTACACGTACGTCCTGGAGCGGCCCGGCGCGATCGTGTCCATCATGCCGCCGTCGTGCTCCACGGGGTTGCTGCCGCCGTGCAGATGGACGGAGGTCGGCATGTCCAGGGCGTTGATCTGTCGGACCACCGCGGTGCGCCCCTTGCGGGCCCGGATGGTGGGGCCGGGGAACGTGCCGTTGTAGGTCAGGACGTCCGTGCGGGTGCCGGGCAGGATCTGGTGGCTGGTGCGGCTCATGGTGACCGCGTAGTAGTCGGTGGTGCTCGTTCTCCGGTACGGGGCGAGGACCTCGGGCACGGGGAGCGGGACCGCGAACGGCGTGACGGCCGGGGCGCCGGCCGCCGTTGCCGCGTTCGCGGATCCGCCCGACGTCAGCGTCTGGAAGAGCCCTCCCGCGGCGCCCACCGCGCCGACGGCACCGGTGGTGAGACCGAGGCGTATTGCATGACGACGTGTAAGCACGGCGGGGATTCCTTAACTGAGGTCGCTCGGCCTAACTTGCCCGGCCGGATGGTGAATTCGTCTTCCGAGCATGCGGACCAGGGCGCGGAATTCCGAGAGTTCGACGCGTCGCGGTGACGGGTGTCATGGCCGCCGATGGTGTACGTCACCGATTTCACGGGAGACAGGGGGAGCGCTTCCCGTTCGGCGTGACAGTGATTTCCGGAGTACGCCCTCAACAGCCGCCTCAACAGCACGCGGCCCTGGGCAAGTCGCCTCAAGGGAACCGGAGATCAGCATGCCGACCGAGAAGACGGCGGAATCACCGCCGCGCACCGCACCCGCGTTCCGCGCCGACGTCCGGGTCCTCTTCGACGGGGAGTCGGCGACCCTCGCGGGCCCCGCCACCTCGCTCACGCTGCGACCGGTGCGCGGCGGCATCCGCACCGCGCTCGGCCGGCTCGCCGAAGGGCCGCGCCCCATGGGCGAGTTGCTGGACGGGCTGCGGGCCGCCGAGGCCGTCCAGGTGGAACGTCTCCTCGACCGCGCGGGCCATCTCGTCGCGCGCAGCGTCCTCACCCGGGGCGGACCCGCCGACCGCAGGGAGCTCCTGCGCATCGAGCCCACTGCGCGCGACGCCGAGCACCGGATCGCCGTGGTGGCGCCGGGGACGACCGTGCGCCTCTCCCGGTTCGCGTTCTGCCGTACCCGCGAGGGCGTACTGGTCCTGGAGTCGCCGCTCGTGAAGTTCCGCGCGGTGCTCGTGGACCGCGCGGCCCGCGAACTGGTGGCCGCCCTGGGCGAACCCGTCGCGGCGGGTGCGCTCGGCACCGGCCTGAGCGAGGACGAAGTCCTCGACGCGCTCGCGCACCTCGTGGGCGCCGGATTCGTCGAACTCGCCGACCAGGAAGGTGCGTTCGCCTCCGACACGGATCCGAGGCTGCGGCAGTGGGACTTCCACGACCTGCTGTTCCACTCCCGCATCCGCTCCGGGCGCTACGACGACGTGTTCGGCGCCGTATACCCGTACCGCGGCGAGATCGACCCCCAGCCCGCCGTGAAGCCCGCCCCGGACGGACCGGCCGTGGACCTGTACCGGCCCACGCGCGAGGAGATCGCCGCGCGTGACCCCTCGCTCACCACGGCCCTGGAGACGCGCCGCTCCATCCGCTCCTACGGAGAAGGGGAGTTGACGGCCGAGCAGCTCGGCGAGTTCCTCTACCGGGTCGCCCGTGTGCGCGCCCACTACACCCCCGAGGACGGCAGCGGCCGTGACGAGGTCGTCTCCCGTCCCTATCCCAGCGGCGGCCAGGGCTACGAACTCGAGCTGTACGTGACCGTGCGGCGCTGCGCGGGGCTCGACGCCGGCATCTACTACTACGACCCCGTGGCGCACCGCCTCGTCCTCGTCAACGACGCGGAGACGGACCGGGAGTCCCTCCTCCATGTGGCATCACGCGCCACCGGGATGGAGGCGCGTCCCGACGTGCTCATCACCGTCACGGCGCGCTTCCAGCGCATGGCGTGGAAGTACCGCGCCATCGCCTACGCGACGACGCTGCGGCACACCGGTGTGCTCTACCAGACCATGTACCTGGTGGCGACGGCCCTCGGCCTCGCCCCGTGCGGCCTGGGCAACGGCGACGCCGACATGTCGGCCCGTGTCCTCGGCCTCGACTACCTGAAGGAGTCGTCCGTCGGCGACTTCCTGCTGGGCAGCCGCAGCCCCGACGACTCCGTGGCCGGCGATCCCGAGGCGGGCTGGGCCATGCTCAACAACCCGGAATGGTCGCTGCCGGTCAATTCCCCCGTGATAAATGTCAGCGAGGGGACGCAAAGGCTGGCCACCGAATGACCGGCCGAGCATTATTAATTCCGCAGCCACCGGTTGCGGAAAGAAAAAAGACCCCCCGGAAATCTCCGGGAAGGTCGCTCCGGGGAATCCCCGGGAACTCGTGAACTCACGAAAGGAATTCACCACATGAGCATCAACGACATCAAGAACGGTGACGACGCGGAGAAGGCGTTCGACAGCTTCGACGTCGACGAGCTGGAGACCCTTGAGGTCGCGCAGGGTGTCGCGCTCCCCGAGATGGGCGCCTCCAGCGGTTCGATCGGCACCTCGTCGTCCTCGTCCAGCACCTGCTCCGCCTGCTGACTTCCCCTCACCCACCGCTCGTCCACCCCGCGAAGCCACTTCGCGGAACACCGGAAGGAATTCACCACATGAGCATCAACGACATCAAGAACGGTGACGACGCGGAGAAGGCGTTCGACAGCTTCGACGTCGACGAGCTGGAGACCCTTGAGGTCGCGCAGGGTGTCGCGCTCCCCGAGATGGGCGCCTCCAGCGGTTCGATCGGCACCTCGTCGTCCTCGTCCAGCACCTGCTCCGCCTGCTGATCCACCGTTCCAAAGGATGCGCCCATCCAGCCGGGAGCTGGATGGGTACATCCTTGTGTGGGGCCCTTTCGCGGGGCCCCTTCCTGGTTCGGGCGCGTCCCGCCTCAGCCCCGCACGGCGACGTGGAACGACGAGGCCCACAGCACCAGCGCGGCGCCCAGGCCGACCACCACACGCACGGTCTCCATGGTCGTGCCGGCCGCCGCGACCACCAGACCCGCCACCGCGACCGCCGTCAGCAGGACGGCCGTCCACTTGTACTGCCACTGGTCGAAGAGGCGGGCGAGCGGGAAGAAGTGCAGGCCCACGACCAGGCAGATGCCGGGCGGGATCAGCTCGGGGTGGCCGCTCGCGTTCGACGCGGCGATCACCACGAAGATCGCCACCAGCTCGGCCATGTTCACCATGCCGACCCCGCGGTTCCACTTCTCCGGGAGCCGCACCATGCGTGAGGCCGGACCGGCCCCGCCGCGGAACGCCAGGACCACCGCCACGACGGTCACCACGGCGGCGAGCACACCGACCGTCACCGAAACCCCCACGGCGCTTATGCCGGAGCCGCCCGCAAAAGCCCACACCAGGGCAAAAACCGCGAGGACGATCGCCCCGCGGCGGCGCAGATTCTGCGTGAGTGCCAGGCACTCCGTGTCCGTAGTCATGGCCGGAGAGTACAGCGATCTTCGCGCGCGCCTGCCGGTTTTCGGCCAACCCGTCCATGACGCGGCAGTCGCCGGTGTCACGAAAGCGGTGACGTATGTAAGCGGCGGCGCCGCATTCCCTTTCCGGGCGCAAGCCGCCGCCGGAGAATTCCAGTCAAAACATTCCGCCAGATCTGTTGAAGATTTCCTGGAAGGTGCGAAAAACATGGGGGTTGAAGCGCCGGAGCGCACTGCCGTGAAGCCGGATTCCGCCGGCCTGACGGGAGTGCGGCTCCACACACGGATGCCGGTGACACCGGCGTGGCTGGCCCGGCACGTCGTGCCGGCCGCCCGCGCCCTGAGCGAACGGGGCGCCCCAGCCGTCCAGTTGAGGCGCGGCTGGCTGCACGGTCCGCACGTCGACGTCCTCGCCCTCGCGGTGCCGGGCGGCCCCGACTGGACCGAGGTCGCCGATCTCCTCGACGCGGGTCCGCTCGACCCGCCGCGCGCCCTGACCGAGGAGGCGTACCTGGAGCAGGCCCGCGAGTTCGGCCGGCTCGAAGCGGTCCAGCCTCCCTACCTGCCGCTGCGTGAGCACGGCGCCGTCTCACGGGTGAGCCCCGCCGACACGGCGTCCCGCGAGCCGCGCCTCGACCAGTTCCGCACCGTCGTGCTCGGCGCTCTCAACAAGCCCCTGCTGCGCATGATCGACGGCATCGCGGCCGAGCCCGCCACCGCCACCGTCCGGCTCGCCGAGGCGTTCGCCGCCCTCGTCGACACGCACTTCCTCGGCCCCGCCTACGGGGTGTTCTCGCCCCGCTCCCACGTCGAGGCGTTCCTCGCCTGGGCCGCGCCCACCAAGGACGTCAGGCCCGTCTTCCAGGAACGGCTCGCCAAGGACGCACCCCGGCTGCGTACCGTCGTCGAACAGCGCCTGTCCGGCGAGGTGTCGGCCGGCGCCGCGGACTGGCGGACCGCGTTCGCGTACAGCTCCGGCGCCCTGGAGAGCGCCGTCGCCGCGGGGACGCTCACCCTCGACCTGCTCGACTCCGTCACCGACGGCGTGGACCGCAGCGAGATGGGCCCGCCCGGAGCGGCCCGCGTCGTGCCGCAGGGCGACCAGCCCGACAGCGACTTCCACCGGGCCGTCGGCGACTCCGGAGTGGTCGCCGACCCCTCCCGCTGGTTCGCCGCCTTCCGCCTCCTGACGAACCTCTTCTACGAGCAGCTGCCGCTCCTGACCGTCTCGCCGATGCAGCGCTACTACATGTGCTTCGCCATCGCCGAGACCGTCGACGACGTCCTCGGCGTGTCCTGGCAGGACCGCCTCAACGACCGCCGGGACCGCATGGCCGGCGCGGCGGCCGACCCGACGGGAGTCACGCGATGACCGGCCCGACCACACCCGAATCCCTCTGGTTCCTGCGGGTCAACCCGCTGCGCCGCGCCCGCCTCGCCGACCCGGCCCAGCGTCGTACCCTCGCCGAACTCGCCTCCGCGGAGGAGGTGTTGAGGCAGGCCGCCGACGCGTGCTCCGACGAGCTGTACCACCGCATCGGCGAGGCCGCCGACGACGCCGAGCGCCGCGACCTCATCGCGCTGCGCCGCTCCATCCACAACGGCCGCGCGCCCAAGAAGCCGCCGGCTCCCACGCCCGCCGTCACCGAGTGGCTGGCCGCGCGGGACGCCAGGGAGCGGCTGCGCGACGCCGTCGTCGAGGGCTACACCGAGGCCACCGACCGCGAACGGGCGGGCCTGGCAGCCCTGTTGGGCGACGACGACCTGCTGCGCTCACTCGCCCTGGTGGCGCCCGAGGTCCACCAGGAGGCCGAGCGCTACCGCGCCGCCGTCCTCGGCCCCGGCAAGGTCTCCGCCCGCACCCGCAAGTCCGAGCGCGGCCTCATCCAGTACGTCACGCGGGCCATGGTCCGCACGAGCCCGCTGTCCCGGTTCACCGCCGTCGGCATCGCGCAGCCCGACCCGGACGGGGTCGACCCCGGCGACGTCCCCTTCGAGGGAGCCACCGCGTTCCCCGGGCTCGACCGCGTCATGCTCGGCTATGTGCTCGGCGGACTCCCCGCGGCCGACACCGCCGACCTCACGCACCTGTGGGTTGGCATCCCGCCCACCTCCGCTCCCGACCCCGAGTCCGGCAAGCTGTTCTTCCTGCGGCTCACCGACGCGGGCATGCGCCGCCTCGCCGTCCCCCTGGACGGGCCCGTCGGCGACCTGCTCGACGCGGTGTCCATGGGGCCGCGGCTCTTCCCCGCCGTCGTCGCCCACGTCGCCGAACGCGCCGGCATCCCCGCCGAGGCCGCCGACAAACGCGTACGGCAGGCCGTCGGCCAGGGCCTCCTGTGCACCTTCCACGAGGCCGAGGACGGCGCCGCCGACTACGACGACCTCCTCACCCCCGACGACCCGCGCGCCACCACCCTCGCCGCCGGCATCCGCGCCGGACTGCCCCGCCTCGCCGGCGCCCCGGCGCCCGAACGGGGCGGTGTGCTGGCCGAGTTGAGGGGCGACCTCGGCAAGCTGAGCCACCTCGCCGGGCGGCCCGCCCAGATCACCGTCGAGGAGGACTACGTCATGCCGCCGCTGAAGGTGGCGACCCGGCAGTGGCACAAGCCGCTCGCCGACCTCGGCCCGGCCGTCGAGCTCCTGTCCGTCTTCGACTGGCTGCACGACGTGCGCGTCCTGATGACGGCCGCGTTCGTCGAGCGGTTCGGAGCCGGGGCCAACATCCCGCTCGCCGCGAACGCCGCGTTCGTCGTCGGCGAGGTGTCCCGGCGCGCCGCCGCCATGGACGCCGTCTACGGGCCGCACGGCACCGGCGACCCGTCCGCGCTCGCCGGGATCGGCCCCGCCGACGGCTCCCTGGAGCGCATGTACCTGCTGCGCCGCGAGCTGACCGAGGCTGTCCACGCGCGCCTGTCCAAGACCGCCGACGCCGGCGACGACACCCTCGTCCTCACCCCCGACGACGTGACGGGCCTGACCGCGTCCCTGCCCGACCGCTTCCGCCAGGACCCCCTCATCTACGGCGTCCTCCTCCAGGAGGGCGACGGCAGGCTCGTCCTCAACGACGGACTGCCGGGCCACGGCATGCTCTACGCCCGCTTCCTCGACGCCGACCGCCGCATGGGCGGCCAGGCCCTGCCCCGCCTCGCCGAGCACCTCCAGCGGGAGTACGGCTTCGACGGCGCCCGCGTCACCGAGGACCTCGGCCTGCACCGCCTCAACGTCAACGCGCACGCGCCGATCCTTCCCGGCGGCCTCACCCCCGAGGACTGGTTCACGCTGCGCCTCGCGCACGACCCGGACACCGACACGCTCCGCGTCGAGGACGCCGACGGCGCGCCCCTGCGCGTCCTGCCGCTCGGCACCGGCCACCCCGGCCTGTTCCCGCCGCCCCTGTCCGTCGCCTCGGGCCTCGCCATCAGCGGCCGCCTCTTCAACAGCCTGCCCAACAGCTGGCACGCGGCGACGCCGTGGGACCGCGCCACCACCCGGACCGCTCCCCGCATGGCCGTCGGCGACGTCCTCATCGGCCGCCGTCGCTGGTACGGCGGTGACGAACTCACCACCGCGGTCGCCGCGGGACCCGACGAGCACGACCGGCTCCTCGCGCTCAACGCGTGGCGCGCCCGGCACGGCGTCGCCGAGGAGGTCGTCATCAAGAACGCGCCCGAGGACGAGGGGCCCCTCTCGGTCGGCGCCCCCGACGTGCAGTCCAAGCGGCTCCAGCAGAAGCCGCAGTACGTCGACCTGACCAGCGCCCTGAGCGCCCGCGTCCTGCCGCGCATGCTCGACCGGCGCGGCGCCGACGGCTGCTACCTGGAGGAGGCGCTGCCGGCCGTCGTCGACGGCACGCACGCCACCGAGTGGGTCGTCGAGGTCGGCCGCGAGGTCGGCGGCCGCTTCACCTACCGAGGGGGACAGGCATGACGAGCACCAAACTCAGGGCCCGCCCGGACCTGCACTTCGCGCCTGTGCCCGGCGGCGTCTACCTCAGCGGCACCCGCGGCCAGGTCGTCCTGCGCGGCTCCGACGTCCTGCACGCCGTGGCCGAGGGCTGCGTGCCCCTTCTGGAGAACGGCGCGACCGAGGACGAACTCGTCGCCGAACTCGGCACCGAGCGCTCCCGCCCCGCCGTACGCCACCTCGTCGGCAAGCTGCGCGACGCGGGACTCCTGCTCGACCCGGGCGCGTTCACCGTCCCCGAGCCGTCCCCCGAGGAGCGCGCGCCGCACGCCGAGTCCGTCGCGCGCCTCGAAGCGCGGCTCGACGACCCGTACGCCGCGTTCGCCCGGCTGCGCGCCGCCCGCGTACTCGTCGCGGGCCCGTCACAGGCGACCGGCCCGGCGGCACGCGGGCTGCGGCGGGCCGGGGTGGGGGAGGTGACGGTCGTCGAGGCGCCCGGTTCGTACGACAACGGTTCGTACGACAACGGGTACGAAGGTGCTGACGCGGTACTGGAGATGCGTACCGCCGCCGATGGCACGCGACTCGAACTCCCCTCTGCCGCACACCACTTGACTGTCCTTCTCGGTGACACGGTTCATGTCGTGGGACCCGTTCTCGCGGGTGGTCCCGAGGGCGCCGAGGCCTTCCACGAACGGGCGCTGTCCTGGGCGGACGAGAGTGAGGGGCCCGTGCCGCGGCCGGTCGCCGACGCCGTGGCCGGGGCTCTCGCGGGGCAGCTGCTCATCGACACGCTGACAGGGACGGCGGACGCGGGCGAGGCCCACGTCGTGCACGGGGCGGACCTGGTCTCCGACCGGGTGACCGTCGGGGGAGCCCGCATGGCGGCCGCGACCGGCCGGCCGGGCTCCCTCCTCACCGACGTCCTCTCGACGCCGATGCCCGAACCGGAGGACGCACGCGAGCCGGCCGTGGCCCTCGCCGGACGCTTCACCGGCCTGTTCGCCTACACCGCCGACGAGGGCCTGCCGCAGATGCCGCTCGCTCTGCGCGCCGTCGAACAGCGCGGGGAGCGGGCGGGCACGCTCGTCGCCTGGGGGCCGCACCAGGAGACAGCGACCGTCGCCGCGGCGCTCCTCGCCCTGCGGGACCGTGCCCCGGGGGCGGCCGCCGGACTGACCGAGGAACACTGGCTGCTCGACGGCGCGTTGCGGCTGCTGGCCCCACGCGCGGTCGAGCTTGCGGGGGCCGACGCGTCGCCCGACGCCGAAGGCGAGCGCATCCGGTCCGCGCTGCGGCAGCTCGTGGACGGCGAGCCCCGGCTCGCGCTGCGCCACGTCCCCGGCATCGACTGGCCTCTCGCCGAGGTCACCACGGCAGCCGGTGAACTCCTCGGTACGGGCTGGGGATCCACCTCCGAGGAGGCCCTGCGCGCCGCCCTGTGCGAGGCCGTCGCCCACGCACAGACGGGCAGGCCCCCTCAACTCTCCACGGACGCCCTGCTGTTCGCCGACCCGGCCGTCACCGGCGCCCTGCGCGCCCAGCTCACCACCCACGCCGACACCCTCGGCATCGCCTGGTGCGGCCACCCCGTCGCGGCGGACCCGGTCCTCGGCGAGATCCCCTTCTGGTACGGGCCGGTCGAGGCCGCAGAACGCACGCGGGAGACCCACGATGCACAGTGACACGGCTGAGGTGATCAGCACACGGCGCGCCCCCGACGCGTACGACGACGAGACCTGGCGGGATGTCTTCACCGGGCTGAGCGCCCCGGCCGTCGCGGGCGGCGCGAGCGTCTCCGTCCGGCGCGGCTGGGACCTCGGCCGGGAGCGCCAACACCTCGACGCGGCGAGGGAGTCGGGCCGCCCGCATCTGTCCGTGCGCGTCCACGGCGACGAAGTCCTCGTCGGACCGCTGTGGGTGCCGGGGACCGACGCCGGGTGCGCGGGCTGCGCCGAGGTGCGTGAGCGCACCGTCGTCGACCACCCCCTCGTCGGTGACCTCGCGCACGCGGCCGCCGGACCCGCACCGTCCGAGGCGCTGCTGCCCGAACTGCTCCGGGCGTCCCTGGAGCACCTGGCGCGGCGGCCCCTCGGCCCCGGCGAGCTGTACGCCGTATCGGCGCGCGGCCTGCGCCGCCACCGCGTCGCCCGCAGCTTCCACTGCCCGCTGTGCGGCCCCGAGAAGGCCGAACTCACCGCCGCGCAACAGCCTTTGTCACCTGCGCTGCGGAGCCGGCCGGCGTCCCCGGGCGACCCGACCCGGTCCGGCGACAGCCGTCTCGTCGAGCGGGGCCTGCTGCGCGAGCGCCTCGTCGACGACCGCTACGGCCCGGTCCGCGCCGTCCTGCGCGAGTCCCGCACCCCGTTCGCGATGAGCATGGCCGTCGTGCCGGACGCGCCGGCGATGGGCCACGGCCGCGCCAGGACGTTCGCCGAGACCGAGCCCGTCGCGGTCCTGGAGGCGTACGAGAGGCTCGGCGGATTCCCGTACGACATCCCGGTCCTCACCGACCGCGCGTACACGGACGTCGCCGAGCACGCCGTCGACCCGGCGACCCTCGGCCGGTACACGGACGAGCAGCTCGCCCACCCGACCAGCCGGGTCACCCCGCACACGGCCGACACCCCGATGGACTGGGTGTGGGGCCACGACCTCGACGACGGGCGGGCCCTGCTCGTCCCCGCCGACCACGCCTTCTACCAGTACGAATACGCGTTCCGCAGGGACCGGCGCGCCGCGAGGGCCGTCACGCCGCACGAGCGCAAGCACTACTTCTACGAGTCGTCCAGCGGCTGCGCCGTCGGCGCGAACCTCGAAGAGGCGGCGCTGCACTCGCTGTTCGAGCTCGCCGAGCGCGACGCGTTCCTCACCTCCTGGTACCGGGCCGCGCCGCTGCCCCACATCCCGCAGAGCTCGATCACCGACCCGACGAGCCGCGCCATGATCGAGCTGATCCAGGCGCGCGGCTTCGACATCCATCTCCTGGTCGCCACGCGGGACATCGCGCTGCCCGTGGTCTGGGTCCTGGCGGTGAACCGCCTCAACCCGTTCCCCGCGACGTTCTCCTCGGCCGGATCCGGGGCGGACCCGCAGTCCGCGGTCCGCGGCGCCCTGCGCGAGGTCGCCCAGCTCGTCACCAACCCCGTCGACTGGACCAGGGAACAGGTCGAGGCGATGGCCGAAGACCCATGGCTGGTCCAGGAGTTGGAGGACCACGTCCGGTTCTCCTCGATCCCCGAGACGCGCGAGCGGGCCACGGCCGCGCTCGGCGGCGAGAGCGTCACCCTGGACGAGGCGTTCCCCGACTGGCCACGGCGCCTCGCCGACGCGTCGGGCGGCGATGTGCGTGGCGCCCTCGACTTCGTACGCTCCCTGTTCGCCGACGCGGGCCTCGACCGGATCGTCCTCGTCGACCAGACGAGCCGCGAGCACGCCGACGCGGGCATCCACGTCGCGCGCGCGGTCGTCCCCGGCATCCTGCCGATGTGCTTCGGCCACGCGCAGCAGCGCTTGGCGGGCCTGCCCCGTCTGGAGGCGGCCCTGCGCGGCACGGCCCAGGAGCACCGGACGTCCCCCTACGACCCCCACCCGTTCCCGTGACCGCGCCCGCGCCGGCCCGGCGTTCCCCCGTGGAACTGCCGGGCCCCGAAGGCGACAACAGCATCGCGCGCGAACCCCTCTGGTACGCGTACGGCGCCGGGGCCGACCGGCCCGAGCCGCCGCCGTGGACCTGGACCCCGGAGCCGCCCCCGGACACGCACGTCGCGCCCGCGCCGCCGCGCGCGGGCGCCCCGCGCGAGACCCTCCCGCTCGGCACCGTCGACCAGCTGGAACGGATGCCCTACCCCACGCTCCCGCCGCCGCGCGACGTGCCGGACCGCCTGGCCCGCGCGCTGATCACCGCGTTCGGCCCGCAGCGCCGCGAGCCCGAGAACCCGTACAACGACCACCGCCCCTACGCCTCCCCGCGCTGCCTCTTCCCCGTCCACGCCTTCGTGGCCGGGGGCAGTGGCGGGGCGCCCTGGCGTGTCCTCGATCCTGACCGGCACGCGCTGACCGGTGAACCGGGCGGGGGCGCGCCGCGCCGGATCGCCCTCACCGGCCGCTACACGTCGATCCCGGCCGCCTACAAGTGGTTCAGGGGCTCGCTGGTCGCGCTCGAACTCGGCATCGTGCTGCGGGCGTTGGGCGTGGGCTTCGAGCTGTTCGACGTACCCGCACGCCTTTCGCTGCCCGGGTCCGACGGGCACGCGCTCCTCGGGGACCTCGGGCTCGACCCGGCGTGGGAGTGGTCGCTGCCGCTCACCCTCGACGTCGGCGACCCGGCCCCGGTCCTGCCGGTACGGCGGCGCGCGGCCGTTCCCGACCGGCGCGACCCGTCGCTCGCCGACCTCGTGCGCGTCAACCGGCAGCAGACGTACGACAGTTCACCCGTCCCGGTCGGGCCCGCGATCCCCAGGGGCCTGCCCCCCTCGCGCACCGTCCCGAACTGGGCGGAGCTCCTGTGGCAGCGGCACTCCGGCCGCATGCCCCGCGCCCTGCACGGCATGAGCGGCCGCCGCGCCCGGCTCCCCGCCGAGGCCTTCGACACCGCGCTGCGGTGGCTCGCCGTCCCGCCCCCCGGGCCCGACCTCGCGGCGGCCTTCGACGCGGTGAACGTCACCGCCGTCGTCCAGGGCGTCGACGGCCACGAGGACGGGGTCCACCGCGCGGTCCCGGGTGGCGCCCGCCTCCTGCGCGCCGACCCGGAAGCGCCCGCCCGCCTGGAGGAGCACTACGGGTACGGCGTCTCGCCCGTCAACGGCTGCCGCATCCGGCACGCACCCATGACCGTGTTCTTCTCCGTGCGCCCCCGCGACCTGTTCGCCCGCTCGGGCCCGGCCGCTTGGGGCGCCGCGCAGCACGCCGTCGGCTGGGCCGCCCACGGCCTGTGCCTCTCGGCGGCGGCCTCCGGCCTCTTCGCCCGGCCTGTGCGCGCGTTCAAGGAGATCCCCACGCAGCGCGTCCTCGGCCTCGACCCGGACGAGACGATCGTCCTCTCCGTCGTCGTCGGCGCCCCGCAGGACTCGGGCGGCGCCCTCCTGGACCTCCGGCTGTGACCGCCCACGCCCCCACCACTCAGGGAGACCTCATGACATGGAGCTCGTGGCACCTTCACCTCGCCACCACCGCCCGGTCCGCGCACGACCGCGTCCTGACCGACGTGATCGGCCCCGCGATCGGCGAACTCGCCCCCGGAACACCCTGGTTCTTCATCCGCTACTGGCAGGCCGGACCCCATCTCCGGCTGCGGATAAGAGACTTGGACCCAGGGACGTACGAACGCGTCGAGGAGGTGCTGCGCGTCCGGCTCGCCGACGCCGGCACGCTCGCGCCCGGCGAGGAGCCGCTCGACCCCGACGCCTACCTCGAAGGCGCGGGCGCGCTCGCCTCCGCGGGCGAGCAGGGCGACGACCGGCACGTACGGGCCATGCTGGCGCCCGGCGTCCACCGCGCCGACTACGACCCCGAGTTCGACCGCTACGGCGGACCCGCCCTGATGCTCGCCACCGAGGACCTGTTCCGCCTCTCCAGCGAACTCGTCCTGCGCCTCGCACCGAAGGCCCCTTCGCAGGCGCAGCGCGCCCTGCTCGCCCTGCGCGGCACGATGGCGGCCGCCGCGGCCCTCGGCGACACCGCCGAACGCGGCTACTTCTACGCGCACGGCCTGGGCGCCTGGCGCGCCTGGGCCGGGGAGGCCGGCTACCCGGACGAGCTCCTCGACTCACTGACGACGATCACCAGGGACGCCGGGGCCAGGCCCGTGGACCCGCTCGCCCACGGCCCGTTCGCGCACTGGCACGACGGGCTCGCCGCCCTCACCGGCGACATCCGCGAAAAGTCACCGACCCACCCCGGAATGATCCTCTTCTCGCACGCCCACATGCTCCACAACCGCCTGGGCCTGAGCCTCCTTGAGGAATTGCGCAACTACGCCTGGCTGGCGCATGTCTTCCCGGTCGAGCAGGGCGCTCTCGCCTGACCCGGGAGCACGCACGACGAGGCCCGGCCGGTGATGCACCGGCCGGGCCTTCGTGTTGTGCCGCACGCGGATCAGGCGCGTACGAACACCGCCGTCACCCGCACCCGCAGCCGGGGACCCACCAGCGCCCGCATCGCGCTGACGCCGCACGCGTGCCGGTCGACCGTCGCCGACGCGCGGACGAGCGTGCGGGCACCCTCCGGGACGACCTCGTCGACCGTGAGGACCAGCGGCATCACGCGGCCCTTGACCGACAGGTGACCCGGGACGGTCCACGGCTCGCCGGCCGCGGCGAGGGTCTCACCGTCGAAGCGGAGGAGCGGGTGGCGCTCCGTGTCGAGGAAGGCGGGGCCACGGACGGCGTCGTCCCGGCGCGGGTTGCCGGTCGTGAAACCGGCCGCGTCGAGCGCGACGTCGAGGCGCCCGAGGCGGCCGTCGCTGTCGAGTTCCGCGGCGCCGGAGCGCACCGGCATCGACCCGGTCACCGGGAGGAGGAGAAAGTGCCGGCCGGTGAACTCGACGGAACTGGCGGAGGGTTCGAGGGTCCAGGCACCGGCGAGGTCGGTCGGCCCGGGACGCGTGTGCGGTTCGGTGAGGGACATGGGAGGGGTTCCCTTCGGGGAGTGGGGGGTGGGGAGTGAGGGGCGGGGTGCCGAGGGGGCCTCCGAGGAGGCCCCCAAGCCGTGCGCGGGGTACGGCGCGTGGACTACTCCGGCCGCGGGTCCCAGCGGAAGCTGCGCACCGCGATCAGGGCGCCGATGACACCCCAGGCCGCGAGGACGGCGAGGTCGCGCCACTGGTAGCCGGAGTTCTGCGCGAACGGCGCCAGCATCGCGTCGTTGAACGGCTTCACCGGGAGCAGCCCGGCGATGTTGTTGAGCACCTCGGAGTGGATCGGGAAGTAGCTGCCCGAGATGAACACCAGCGGGAACTGGATAAACTGCACCACCGCGGGCGCCGCTTCCGAGTTCTTGATGAGCGAGGCGACGCCCACGCCGAGCGCGCAGAAGCTCGCCGCGCCGAGTACGAGGGTCACCAGGATCGCGCCCCAGTGCGTCGGCAGCGGCACGTCGTACAGCGAGCCGATGCCGATGACGAGCGCGACGTCGACGACGCTCACGACGATGCAGTGCACGAGCAGGCCCGTGAAGTAGACCCAGGCCGGCAGCGGCGTCGCGTGCAGCCGCTTGAGCACGCCGGTCTGCCGACGCATCGCGAGGACGATCGCCAACTGCCCGTAGCAGGCGCCCAGTACGGACACCGCGGCGATCGTCGGCGTGTAGTACTGCATGCCGGACAGGCCGAAGAAGAACTTGTCGTCGGCGCTGCCGCTGAACACCGCGCCGAAGATCGCGATGATCACGATCGGCAGCACGAACGTGAACACCATCGACTGCGGGTTGCGCCAGAACGACAGCTGCTCGTAACGGATCTGGTGGCCGAGCAGCGCCAGCGGACTCCGCCCGTCGCGCGCGGTGCGCCCGGCGCCGGCGGCCGTGGTCGGGGTCAGGGTGGTCATGAGCGGCTCCGTCCGGGTCGGCGCCCTCGCCGCGAGGACGGTCCGCGCCCGCGTTCAAAGGACGGTGAGGATGCTTCCTGTTCCGCGTACTTGCTGGTCAGGCCCAGATAGATGTCCTCGAGCGTGGGCTGCTCGACGGTCAGGCGCTCCAGCGGGGTGCCGCGCCGCAGCGCCCACTCGGTGAGCCGGTGCAGCGCTGCCGTCGGCTCGTCCGACTCCGCCGTGACCAGGCCCTCCTGCACATCGCTCACCGGCAGCGGCACGTCGGTGAGGGTCGCGCCGTGCGGCAGCAGGAAGCGGATCCTGGCCAGCGCGCTGTCCCGGCCGCCCAGCGTGTCGGGCGTGCCCGCCGCGACGATCTCGCCGCCCGCGATCACGGCGACCGAGTCGGCGAGCGCCTGCGCCTCGTCCATGTAGTGCGTGGTCAGGACGATGGTGGTGCCCGCGTCCCGCAGGTTCTTGACGACATCCCAGGCGCCGCGCCTCGCGTTCGGGTCGAAGCCCGTCGTCGGCTCGTCCAGGAAGAGGAGCTGCGGGTTGCCGACGACACCGAGCGCCAGGTCGAGCCGTCGCTTCTGCCCGCCGGACAGGTCCTTCACCTTCGCGCCGCGCTTCTCGTCGAGCCCGACCAGGTCGATGACCTCGTCGATGCCCCGGGGCGCGGGGTAGTAGCCGGCGCTCCGCGCGATCGTCTCGCGCACCGACAGATACGGCTCGACGGCGATGTCCTGGAGCACGAGCCCGATCTGCCCGCGCAGCCACTTGCCGTCCGCCTTCTTGCCCGGGTCGCGCCCGAGCACCTCGACACTCCCGCCGTCCCGGCCGCGGAAGCCCTCGAGGATCTCCAGTGTGGTGGTCTTGCCCGCGCCGTTGGGTCCGAGCAGGGCGAAGATCTCCCCGTCCGAGACGGTGAAGTCGACGCCGCGTACGGCCTCGTGGTCCCCGTAGCGCTTGCGCAGGCCCTCCACGGCCACCGCGGTCACCGCGGTCCCTCCGCTTCCGTCACTGTGTGCCTCCCGGCGTCGTCAGATCTCGTTGTCACCTGGAAGTTAGGGCCGACCAGGGGCCGTTGAGCGGCCGTGGCCCGGTTCCGATGACGGACGTCACGCAAGCGGCGACAGTTGTCAGGTCAGGGGGTGACCGCCGTTGCCGCGCAGGCCCGTGCCGCCGATGCTCTGGGAGCGGCGATGGGCGGGACCTCGGGCCACCGGGCCTCTCGCACCGCCGCGCACAGGCCCGGTACACAGCGACGCGGAAGGCGGTCCCAGACGTGCGGTTCGGGGAAGTGGGCGAAGGGGAACGGCCGCGGATCACTGTGGTCGGCGCGGGCATCGGAGGCCTGGCACTGGCCGGCGCGCTGGCCGCGCACGACATGCCGTACACGGTCTTCGAGCAGACCCGGCGCCTCGCGGAGGTGGGGGCGGGCGTCCAGCTCTCGCCGAACGCGATCAGGCCGCTGCTGCGTCTCGGCCTCGGCCCGGCGCTGCGCGAGCACGCCGTCCGGATCGAGGCGATGGAGGTACGCGGCTGGACCGGCCGCCCCATCGCCCGTACCCCGCTCGGCGATGACTGCGAGCGGATGTTCGGGGCGCCGTACTACGCGATTCACCGTGCGCATCTGCACGAGGCGCTGCTCTCACTGGTCGACCGCGACAGCCTGCGGCTCGGCCAACGTCTGGGCGGTGCCGAGGAGTTGGGCGATGGCGGTGCCCGGCTGACGTTCGAGGACGGCACCGTCCGCGACGCGGACGTCGTCGTCGGGGCCGACGGGATCCACTCGACCGTCCGCGAGACGTTCCTGCGCGACGAGCCGGTCTTCGCGGGCCTCGGCATCTACCGGGGCCTCGTCCCCGTCGACCGGCTCCCCGACGAGGCGCGCTCCGCCCTCGTGCGCCTCTGGCTCGGCCCCGGCGGGCACTTCGTCTGCTACCCGGTGTCCGGCGGCCGCCACCTCAGCTTCGCCGCGACCGTCCCCATGACGGACGCGCCGCCCGAGTCGTGGTCGGCCCCCGGTGACCCGGAGGAGCTGCGCCGCGCGTTCGGCTCCTGGAGCGGCCTCGTCGCCGACATCGTCGAGGCCGTCGACGTGACGCATCAGTGGGCGCTCCACGACCGGCCGCCGCTGCGCAAGTGGTCGAGCCGCCACATCACGCTCCTCGGCGACGCGGCGCACCCGATGCTGCCGTTCATGGCGCAGGGCGCCAACCAGGCCATCGAGGACGCGATGGACCTGGCGGCCTGCCTCGCCGCCCCGTCCGACGAGACGGCCGGTACCCGCCTCGCCCGCTACGAGTCCCTGCGCATCCCGCGCACGGCCGAGATCCAGCGCGGCTCCCGCGGCAACGCGGGCGTGCTGCACCTGCCCGACGGCCCGGCCCAGCGCCGCCGCGACGCGCAGATGGCGGTGCACGCGGCGCTGCGCGACCGCACGACCCTGTACGCCCACGAGACGGGACGCAGCGTGGTGCCGTCGGCGGTGTGACAGCGGGGGGTGCCAGAGGGAATGTGACGGCGGGGGTGCCAGGGGGGAATGTGACGGGGGATCGGCCGCCGCATAGTCTTCCGCGCATGCAGTCCTACACCATCGGGCAGGCGGCGCGTCTGCTCGGCGTCAGCCCCGACACGGCACGCCGCTGGGCGGACGCGGGCCGCGTCGCCACCCACCGCGACGAGGGCGGCCGCCGCCTGATCCGCGGCCAGGACCTGGCGGCGTTCTCCATTGAGGTCGGCCAGTCGGGCGGCGACGACGAGGACGCCTCGTACACCTCCGCCCGCAACGCCTTCCCCGGCATCGTCACCGGCGTGAAGCTCGGCGACGTGGCGGCTCAGGTCGAGATCCAGGCGGGCCCGCACCGGCTCGTCTCGCTCCTGACCCGGGAGGCCGTCGAGGAGCTCGGCCTCGAAGTGGGGATGCAGGCCACCGCCCGCGTGAAGTCGACCAACGTACACATCGACCGCACCTGATCCGGCCCGCCGGGCACCCGGATGTGAGGGGTGTACGTAGCAACACCCCAGGTCCGGGCCGTACACCCCATGTGCCGGGCCGCCGCCGTCCCTAACGTCGTAGTCATGGCGCAGACAGCGTCGTGACGACGACGGTGGACGGGGAGAGACCATGTTCCGACGTACGGGCCGGGCGGGCGGCAGCGGACCGGCAGGGCACGGCGGCGAGGCTCTGCGCCTCGTCAAGGTCAGCAAGACGTACGGGGCCGGGGAAGGCGCCGAGAACGCCGTCACCGCACTCGACGACGTGACCCTCAGCCTGCGGGCCGGGACGTTCACCGCCGTGATGGGCCCCTCCGGCTCCGGCAAGTCCACGCTCCTGCAGTGCGCGGCCGGACTCGACCGGCCCGACAGCGGGATCGTGATGGTCGACGGCGAGGAGATGACGGGCGGCACCGAGGCCGCCCTCACCAAGTTCCGCCGCCGCCGGATCGGCTTCGTCTTCCAGCAGTACAACCTGCTGCCGACGCTGACCGTCGCCCAGAACACCACCCTGCCGCTCAGGCTCGCCGGGCGGCGCGTGAACCGGGCCCGCGCGCAGGAGATCCTCACCCAGGTCGGCCTCGGTGACCGGCTCGGCCACCGCCCCGACCAGCTCTCCGGCGGCCAGCGCCAACGTGCCGCCATCGCCCGCGCGTTGGTCACCGAGCCCAGCGTCATCTTCGCGGACGAACCGACCGGCGCCCTCGACACCCGCAGCGCGCGCGACGTCCTGCGCCTCCTCCAGGAAGCCGTGCGCCTGCATGGCAGGACCGTCGTCATGGTGACGCACGACCCGGTCGCCGCCTCGTACGCGGACTCCGTGCTCTTCCTCGCGGACGGCCGCCTCGCCGGCGAGATGACCGCACCCACCGTCGACGCCGTGGCCGAACGCCTCGCGCACCTCGGCGACACCACGCCGGCGGGGGTGTGAGCCGTGTTCGCACTCGCCCTGCGCTCCGTCCGGCTGCGCCCCGGACGCCTCCTCGCGACGCTCCTGTCCGCGTTCCTCGGCGCGGCGATCACCATGACGTTCAACTCGCTGCACGACACGGCGGGCGCCCCCGGCGTCGACCACGTCAGCGCGGACACCCTCACCACCGCGGCGAGCGTCGTCGGCGGGTACGGAACGCTCCTCGTGTTCTTCGCCGTCGCCTCCACCCTGACCGTCAACGTCCGCCAACGCACCGACGAGATCACCCTCCTGCGCCACACCGGCGCCACCCCCGCCCAGATCAAGCGCATGATCGTCGGTGAGTCCGTGATCGTCGCCCTGGCCGGTTCGGCGCTCGCCGTCGGACCCGCGATGCTCGGCGGCAACGCCCTGCTCGACGTGTTCAAGGACAGCGGCCAGGTCGCCGACGGCGTCAGCTACGTATTCGGTCCCGTCGCCCTCATGTCGGGCGTCGCCATCACCCTCCTCGCCTCGGCGGGCGCCGCGTTCCTCGCGGTGCGGCGGGCCACGAGGGCGGCCGCCGGGATGCGTCAAGAGCGGGGCGGGGCACGCAAGTTCGCGGCCTGGGCCGCACTCGCCGTCGGCACCGCCGGTGTCCTTTGCACCTTCGCCATGAAGCCCACCGACGCGGCCCTCATGGCGGCGCCCGCCTACGGCGCGATTCTGCTCTCCATAGGCTTCGCGCTCCTGTCCCCGGCCCTGCTGCACCGCTTCCTCGGCCGCGCGGAACCCCTGCTCACCGCACTCACCGGCGCGAGCGGCTATCTGACGGTACGGAACATGCGGCAGCGCGCCGACGAGCTCTCCGGCGTCCTGATGCCGCTGATCCTCTTCACCGGCATGGCCACGGCCACCCTCTACATGCAGGCCGTCGAGAGCGACGCGATCAAGGCGTCCGGCGTCGCCAAGTCCGTCGGGGACAAGAACCTGGAGACCCTCAACTTCGTGGTCGTCGGCATCATCGTCGTCTTCGCCTGCGTCATGCTCGTCAACACCCTGTACGCGGCGACCTCCTACCGGGCCGGCGAGTTCGGCCGGCAGCGCCTCGCCGGTGCCACGCCGGGCCAGGTCCTCGGGACGGTCGGGCTCGAGAGCCTCGTCCTCACGGTGACGGGTGTGTTCTTCGGCACGGTCGCCGGCCTCGCGGGAATCGTGCCCTTCACCGCGGTCCGCACCGACTCGCTCCTGCCCGGCCAGGGCCTCGGCATCTGGCTCACGGTCGTGGCCCTGGCGGCCATGGCGACCCTCGTGACCAGTCTGGGCACGGCCCGCAGGACCCTGCGCGTCAGGGCCGTGGACGCCGTCGCGGTCGTCGCCTGAACCCGGATCAGCCCGCCCGGCACGGTCCGCGCCCGCCACCACGGCGGATGCGGACCGTGTCGCTGTTGGGCTGAACGGGTGACTTGGCGTAAGAATGGCGGGTGCAGAAAAAAGTACGAGCCCGGACGGGGTGGGGGCAGTGAACAGCCACGACGTCACTGACGAACAATGGGAAGGGCTCGCCCAGGTCGTACCTTTGCGCGGCCGGAACGCATGGCCGTCGGCGGTCGACCACAGGGCCGTTCCCGAAGCGGAGACCGAGGCGCGGCGACGGTTCGTCGTGCTGCGGGTCAATGTGTTCGCGGACGCCCGCGAGGTCGCCGAGACCGTGATGACGGGCATCCCCGTGCTGCTCGACCTCAGCGGTGCCGAGTCCGATGTCGCCAAGCGCGTCCTGGACTTCAGCAGCGGAGTGGTCATGGGCCTCGGCTGCGGAATGCACCGCGTCGACCGCAATGTCTTCCTGCTCGCCCCTCCCGGCGCCGAGGTGCAGGACTTCGTCGCGGGGGCTGTTCCCCGGGCATAGCCGCCCGGCCAGGGCCACCGGTCCCCCGATCGTAGGAAGGTCCGTCCGGAGGAACGGTTCGCCGGACCCGCCGCCGCATACCGTCCGGAACATGAGCTTGCTCGCGCGGGGCGCACCCCCGGCCCCCAAGGACCGGCCGAGCGTCACCGAACTGCGGCTCTCCGCCTTCGCCGCGCACCGCGGCGCAAGCTTCCCGCTCGGCCCGCTGACCCTCTTCACCGGGCCGAGCGGCAGCGGCAAGTCCAGCGCCCTGAAGGCCTACGAAGGTCTGGCCCGGCTCGGCGGCGGCGCGGCTCTCGACGAGGTGTTCCCCGACCCGTCCGCCTGCGTGCCGGACCGGGCCCGGCCCGACGCGCAGCGACGCCGCGGCTTCCGTGTCGGCTGCACCGTCACCGGAGCCCTCGGACCGGTCCGCCTCGATCTCGCCGTCCAGGCGGAACCCGAACTGCGCATCGTGGGCGAGCGGTTGACCTGCGACGGCCGCACCCTCCTGGAGACCGCCCTGCGCGACCCCGGACGCCGCGTCGTCCAGGCCGCGTGGCACACGGCGGGCGCGACCCCGGTGACCCGCGCGCCCCTGCCGGACGACCTGCTCGGCACGGCGCTCCTGCCGCTGCGCGTCGCGGGCAGGACGGAGGGCCAGCGACTCGTCATCGCCGCCGCCGAACAAGTGGTGGTCGCCCTGCGCTCCGTCTTCTCCTGCGACCCCCAGCCGGCCCGCATGCGCAGCCCCGCCCCGGCCGCCGCCGACCGCCTCCTGACCGGTTGCGACAACCTCGCCGCCGTCCTGTGGCGCACCCGCTCCGAGTGCGGCACGCGGCACGCGCTGCTCGTCGCCGCCGCCCGGGCCGGCTGCGCGGGACCCGTCGTCGACGTCCTGTCGGAGGACCTCGGCAACGGAACGGTACGGGCCGTGCTCGACCGCGGTGACGGCCTGCGCACCCCCGTCGACCGGCTCGGGGACGGCGAGTTGAGATACCTGGCGCTCGCCCTGGTGTTGCTCACCGGCCCCCGGGTGCTCGCGGTCGACCCGGTGGCGGAGGTCCCCGAGGCGTACCAGACGCTCACCGTCCTCGCCGACGGCCTCGACCGCAGCCTGGACCCGCGGCAGCTGAGGGAGCTGACGGCGCTCGCGGTGCGGATGTGCGGGCGGGGGCACATCCGCCTGGCGGGGGCGGTCGGCGACGGGAGGTGGGCGGCGCGGGAGCACGGCGCGGCGGTGGTAGACCTGGGGCCGTGACAGAACTTGATGTGGCGGGGCTGCAGCGCCGACTGGCCCGGTTCGCGCAGGCCAGGAACTGGGAGCAGTACCACACGCCGAAGAACCTGGTCGCTGCGCTGAGCGTGGAGGCGTCCGAACTGGTCGAGATCTTCCAGTGGTTGACGCCACAGGAGTCGGCCGACGTGATGACGGACCCGGAGACCGCGCACCGGGTGCGTGACGAGGTCGCGGACGTCCTCGCGTATCTGCTGCAACTGTGCGAGGTGCTCGGGATCGACGCGCTGGCGGCCCTGTCGGCGAAGATCGACCGCAACGAGGCACGGTTTCCGGTGCCGGGGGAGGGCTGAGGCCGGCGGCCGAGACGGGCTGGAAGGGCCGCACGACCGTTCTTGTCACTCTATGGAGTCACAGAATTATCAACATTGGATTCCGTGTCCACAGATTTCGGTCGTCCTCTGGCTTTTCGCCTCTCTGACCCTCACTCTGGGTAGTGGACAAGGGAGTTCAGGACGGGGGCGGCGTATGGACGCGGTGCGACTCATCAGGGCGAGCCGACGGGCCCTGGCGGAGAGCCAGGACGCGCCGGCCATCACGCGGGAGGCATGGCAGGCCCAGGCCCTCGCACAGGCCATGGGGAACAGGCTGGCGCGGGAGGGCCCGCCGGAGCTGAGGGGCGAGGCACTCGGACTCAGCGAGGCGGGCGGCAGAGGCTGCTCGGGCTCGGCGATCCCGGTCATCGGCGCGGGCGGCATACGGGCGGCGCAGCTCACGGACCTGCCGGAGGCGCAGAAGGCGTTGACCGGTCTGGCCGCGCTGCTCGGGGAAGTGGGGATCGCCCTCGTGGGCATCGCCAGCGAGGCGGAGGAGGAGGGGGATTACTGGCACTGCATGGATGCCATCGACGCCGCGGACGAATCACGCGACAGGGCCCTCGAGATAATCCGCCGGCTCATCCTGCGCCACGACGCGATGTCGGAATCGGAGCCGGACTCGGCGGCGTAGGGGGCCGCCAAGCCGGTGCGGCGGCGGGCTTCGGGGGCGCACCGGCATCGGTGCGACGCGCGCGCCCCCGGCGGGTCAGAGGCGGTGGCCCTCGTCGGCGGACGGGGCGCCGGGTCCGGTGGACTGCTGAAGGTCGGCGTCGAGTTGGGACAGATCCGCGTTGAGCGCGGCCATCAGCTCTTCCATCTGCTGGAGCAGCCCCTTGGGCGCGCCCTGCTGATCCGGCAGGGCCGGTTCGTGCACGACCTGTTCGGACATGGCTTCCTGGGACATGACGGCCTCCTCGGCCCTCGCCCTCCCCGCGGGGGGAAGGCAGTTGACGCAAGCATCGCCCGGCAGCGGCGGCCGCCGCCGATGCGGGTGCCGGGCGGTCCGGCTCCGCCCGAGGCAACGATCACTCGCGTGGCCGGGTCACTGGCGCGGGCACCGGCCACGTGCCCGGTTGACGGATATTCACCCGACAGGGGCGGGGCCGGAGCGCCGGGACCGGCGGAGTTGACGCCCCGCGGTGCAGCAGGGCGGCGGCGCGGTCGCACGGCGCTCAGGCCCCCGCGAGCCCGGCATGATCCGAACGAGAGGCCCTAGGACAGCTGGGGCATCACCTCGGTGGCGATCAGCTCCAGGTGGTCCAGGTCAGTCAGGTCGAGCATCTGGAGATACATCCGCTGCGAGCCGACGGCCTGGTACGCGGCGATCCGCTCGACGACCTCGGCCGGCGACCCGGCGAGCCCGTTCGCCTTGAGCTCGGCCACATCGCGGCCGATGATGGCGGCGCGGCGCCGCACGTCGGCGTCGGTCTTCCCGACGCACGCCACCAGGGCGTTGGAATAGACGAGGCTGTCGGCGCTGCGGCCGCGCTCCGTCGCCGCCGCACGTACGCGCTTGAACTGCTGATCGGTGTCGGCGAGCGAGGCGAACGGGATGTTGAATTCGTCGGCGTACTGCGCGGCGAGCGCCGGGGTCCGCTTGGCGCCGTGCCCGCCGATCAGAACCGGCACCTTGCTCTGCTCCGGCTTCGGCAGCGCGGGGCAGTCCTTCAGCTGGTAGTACGTGCCGTTGAAGTCGAAGTGCTCGCCGACGGGCGTACTCCACAGGCCCGTGACGATGGCGAGTTGCTCCTCCAGGCGGCCGAACTTCTCCTTCGGGAAGGGGATGCCGTAAGCCTCGTGCTCCGCCCCGTACCACCCCGAGCCGAGGCCCAACTCCACACGGCCGCCCGACATCTGGTCGACCTGCGCCACCTGGATCGCGAGGACGCCGGGGAGGCGGAAGGTGCCCGCGGTCATCAGCGTGCCCAGGCGGATCCGCTGTGTCTCGCGGGCGAGCCCGGCCAGCGTGATCCAGGCATCGGTGGGGCCGGGGAGCCCGTCGGCGGAGCCCATGTGCAAGTAATGGTCAGACCGGAAAAACGCTCCGTAATTGAGGTCTTCAGCGGCCTTCGCGACGCGGAGAAGCGTCGCGTAGGTCGCGCCCTGCTGCGGTTCTGTGAAGACTCGAAGATCCATTCATCCATCATGCACCGGTCACTTCTGGTGACCTTTTAGAACCGCAGCGTCCCCGGAGGGAAATGCGTGGTCGGAGGCGGTACGGGCGGACCATACTCGGACGCGTGTTCCTGACGATCAGTACGACCGGCACCCCAGAATGCCCCGCGACCGACCTCGGGTTTCTGCTGCACAAGCATCCCGACAACGCGCAGGCGTTCTCCACCTCGCACGGAACCGCGCACGTCCTGTACCCGGAGGCGTCCGCGGAGCGCTGCACCGCGGCGCTGCTCCTGGAGGTGGATCCGGTCGCGCTCGTGCGCCGCGGCAAGGGCAAGGGCCGTGGCGGCGCCCCGGACGCGGCGCTCGCGCAGTATGTGAACGACCGGCCGTACGCCGCCTCGTCCCTGCTCGCGGTGGCGATCGGCAACGTGTTCTCCAGTGCCCTGCGCGGACAGTGCAAGGCCAGGCCCGAGCGGGCCGAGCAGCCGATGCCGCTGCGCATCGAGGTGCCCGCGGTGCCCGCGCGCGGCGGGGCGGCGCTGGTGCGCCGGCTCTTCGAGCCGCTCGGCTGGGCCACGGTGACGGCCGACCCGGTGGCGCTCGACGAGCAGTTCCCCGAGTGGGGCGACTCGCGCTATGTGCGTCTCGTCCTGGAGGGCGAACTGCGTCTCGCCGAGGCACTGCGGCACCTGTACGTGCTGCTCCCCGTGCTCGACGACGCCAAGCACTACTGGGTGTCGGACGACGAGGTCGACAAGCTGCTCCGGGCGGGTGAGGGCTGGCTGCCCACGCACCCCGAGCAGAAGCTCATCACCAGCCGCTACCTCTCGCGGCGGTGGGCGCTCACCCGCCGGGCCATGGAGCGCCTGGAGCTGGTGCGGCTCGCCGAGACGGACGACACCGACGTCGAGGACATCGACAACGCCGTCGACGAGGCGACGGACACCGAGGAGCAGCCCGTACCGCTGGCCGTTCAGCGGCGCGACGCCATCATCGCCGCGCTCAGGGCGGCCGGGGCCGGACGCGTGCTCGACCTGGGCTGCGGGCAGGGCCAGCTGGTGCAGGAGCTGCTCAAGGACACCCGGTTCACCGAGGTCGTGGGAGTCGACGTGTCGATGCGGGCCCTGACGATCGCCGCCCGGCGCCTCAGGATCGACCGGATGGGCGAGCGCCAGGCCTCCCGCGTCACGCTGCTCCAGGGCTCGCTCGCGTACACCGACAAGCGGCTCAAGGGGTATGACGCGGCGGTTCTCAGCGAGGTCGTCGAGCATCTCGACCTGCCCCGGCTGCCCGCCCTGGAGTACGCGGTGTTCGGCTCCGCGCGGCCGAGGACGGTCCTCGTGACGACGCCGAACGTCGAGTACAACGTCCGCTGGGAGTCCCTGCCCGCCGGGCACGTGCGGCACGGCGACCACCGCTTCGAGTGGACCCGCGAGGAGTTCCGCACCTGGTCGCGCGCGGTGGCCGAACGGCACGGCTACGGCGTCGAGTTCGAGCCCGTAGGACCCGACGACCCCGAGGTCGGCTCGCCCACGCAGATGGCCGTCTTCACCCTGACCGACCAGACTCTGACCGACCGGACCCGGACCGACCAGGCCCGAACCCATCAGACCCGATCCGCCCCGAGCCCGAAGGAGGCGAAGGCCGCATGACCACCACCTCCGGTTCCCACGCTCGTACGCTCCCCGTCACCGACCTGTCCCTCGTCGTCCTCGTCGGCGCCTCGGGGTCCGGCAAGTCGACGTTCGCGCGGCGGCACTTCAAGCCCACCGAGATCATCTCCAGCGACTTCTGCCGGGGGCTCGTCGCCGACGACGAGAACGACCAGAGCGCCAGCCGCGACGCCTTCGACGTGCTCCACTACATCGCGGGCAAGCGCCTCGCGGCCGGGCGCCTCACCGTCGTCGACGCGACCAACGTCCAGCAGGAGAGCCGCAAGCAGCTCGTCGACCTGGCGCGGCAGTACGACGTGCTGCCCATCGCCGTCGTCCTCGACATCCCCGAGGAGGTCTGCGCCGCGCGCAACGCGGAGCGCGCCGACCGCGCCGGCATGCACCGCCGCGTCATCTCCCGGCACACCCGCGAACTGCGGCGCTCCCTGCGCCACTTGGAGCGCGAGGGCTTCCGCAAGGTCCACATCCTGCGCGGCGCCGAGGAGGCCGACAGCGCCGAGGTCGTACGGGAGAAGCGCTACAACGACCTCACGCACCTCACGGGCCCCTTCGACATCATCGGCGACATCCACGGCTGCGCCGGCGAGCTGGAGACGCTGCTCTCCAGGCTCGGCTACGCGGACGGTGTGCACCCCGAGGGCCGTACGGCGGTGTTCGTCGGCGACCTCGTCGACCGGGGGCCCGACTCCCCGGGCGTCCTGCGCCGCGTCATGTCGATGGTCAAGTCGGGCAACGCGCTGTGCGTGCCCGGGAACCACGAGAACAAGTTCGGCCGTTACCTCAAGGGCAGACAGGTCCAGCACACGCACGGCCTCGCCGAGACCGTCGAGCAGTTCGCGGGCGAGAGCGAGGAGTTCACGCAGGAGGTCGCACAGTTCGTCGACGGCCTCGTCAGCCACTACGTCCTCGACGGGGGCAAGCTCGTCGTCTGCCACGCGGGCCTGCCCGAGAAGTACCACGGACGCACCTCCGGGCGGGTGCGCTCGCACGCCCTGTACGGGGACACGACCGGCGAGACCGACGAGTTCGGCCTGCCGGTGCGCTACCCGTGGGCCGAGGACTACCGCGGCAGCGCGGCCGTGGTCTACGGCCACACACCGGTCCCGCAGGCCACCTGGCTGAACAACACCATCTGCCTCGACACCGGCGCCGTGTTCGGCGGCAAGCTGACCGCGCTGCGCTGGCCGGAGCGCGAACTGGTCGACGTGCCCGCCGAGAAGGTCTGGTACGAGCCGTCGAGGCCGCTGCGGACCGAGGCGCCCGGCGGGCACGACGGGCGGCCGCTCGACCTCGCCGACGTGCACGGGCGGCGGGCCGTGGAGACCCGGCACGCCGGACGCGTCGCCGTGCGCGAGGAGAACGCGGCGGCGGCCCTGGAGGTCATGAGCCGCTTCGCCGTCGACCCGCGCCTGGTCCCGTACCTGCCGCCGACGATGGCGCCGACGCCGACGGCGACGGCGACGGCGACGTCACGGGAGGACGCCCGCGGTGGAGCCGCTGGTGAAGACTTCCTGGAGCACCCCGCCGAGGCCTTCGCCCAGTACGCCGCCGACGGAGTCGGGCGCGTCGTGTGCGAGGAGAAGCACATGGGCTCGCGGGCCGTGGCCCTGGTGTGCCGGGACGCGGACGTGGCGCGCGAGCGCTTCGGCGTTCCGGCAGGGCCCACCGGCGCGCTCTACACCCGTACCGGACGGTCCTTCTTCGCCGACGAGCAGGTCACCGAGGAGATCCTCGGCCGGGTGCGCGCCGCCGTCACGGACGCGGGCCTGTGGGACGAACTCGACACGGACTGGCTGCTGCTCGACGCGGAGCTGATGCCCTGGTCGCTCAAGGCGTCGGGCCTGCTGCGCTCGCAGTACGCCGCCGTGGGCGCCGCGTCCGGTGCCGTGTTCCCGGACGCGCTCGCCGGCCTGGAAGCGGCGGCGGCGCGCGGCGTCGACGTGGGCGAACTGCTCGGCAGGCAGCGTGAACGGGCCGCCGACGCGGCCGCGTTCACGGACGCCTACCGGCGCTACTGCTGGACGACGGACGGGCTCGACGGGGTCCGGCTCGCACCGTTCCAGATCCTGGCCGTGCAGGGCCGGTCGCAGGCCGCACTGCCGCACGACGAGCAGCTCGCCCTCATCGACCGCATGGTCGAGCACGACGGGTCCGGGCTCCTGCAGACCACGCGGCGGCTCTTCGTGGACACCGGCGACGAGGCGTCGGTGGGCGCCGGTGTCGACTGGTGGCTGGAGATGACGGGCCGCGGCGGTGAGGGCATGGTCGTCAAGCCGGTCGAGCCGCTCACGCGCGACGGCAAGGGCCGGCTCGTGCAGCCGGGCATCAAGTGCCGGGGCCGCGAGTACCTGCGGATCATCTACGGTCCCGAGTACACGCGCCCCGACCACCTGGAGCGCCTGCGCGGCCGCTTCCTCGGGCACAAGCGCTCGCTCGCGATCCGCGAGTACGCGCTCGGTCTCGAGGCGCTCGACCGCCTCGCGGACGGGGAGCCGCTGTGGCGGGTCCACGAGGCGGTGTTCGCGGTCCTCGCGCTCGAGTCGGAGCCCGTCGACCCGAGGCTGTGAGCGCGCGGATGTGAGCCGCCACCCAGCTCCTTGATTGCACGGGCGCGGGCCGTCCGGCCGGGGAAAGATGGATCCCATGGGATTCCAAGTCGACTCCGAGGCCGGGCGGCTGCGCCGCGTCATCCTGCACCGCCCCGATCTGGAGCTCAAGCGGCTCACCCCGAGCAACAAGGACGCGTTGCTCTTCGACGATGTGCTGTGGGTGCGCCGGGCCAGGCAGGAGCACGACGGGTTCGCCGACGTGCTGCGGGACCGGGGCGTGACCGTGCACCTCTTCGGCGACCTGCTCACCGAGACGCTCGCCGTCGGGGACGCCAGATCCCTCGTCCTCGACCGGGTCTTCGACGAGAAGGAGTACGGGCCGCTCGCCACCGACCACCTCAGGGCCGCCTTCGAGACGATGCCGGCCACGGACCTGGCCGAGGCGCTGGTCGGCGGCATGACCAAGCGGGAGTTCCTCGACCGGCACCCCGAGCCGACGTCGGTCCGCTTCCACGCGATGGACCTCGACGACTTCCTGCTCGGCCCGCTCCCCAACCACCTCTTCACCCGCGACACCTCGGCCTGGATCTATGACGGCGTCTCCATCAACGCGATGCGGTGGCCCGCCCGGCAGCGCGAGACCGTCCACTTCGAGGCGATCTACCGGCACCATCCGCTGTTCCGCGACTCGGGCTTCCACCTCTGGTCGCAGGGGCAGGCCGACTACCCCTCCACGATCGAGGGCGGGGACGTCCTGGTGATCGGGCAGGGCGCCGTCCTCATCGGGATGAGCGAGCGCACCACCCCGCAGGCCGTCGAGATGCTGGCACACAAGCTGTTCGCGGCGGGCTCCGCGAAGACGATCGTGGCGCTCGACATGCCGAAGCGGCGGGCGTTCATGCATCTCGACACCGTGATGACGATGGTCGACGGCGACACGTTCACGCAGTACGCGGGGCTCGGCATGCTGCGCTCGTACACCATCGAACCTGGCGCGGGGGAGCGGGAGTTGAAGGTCACCGACCATCCGCCGGAGCACATGCACCGAGCCATCGCCGCCGCGCTCGGCCTCAGCGAGATCCGGGTCCTGACCGCCACGCAGGACGTGCACGCGGCCGAGCGGGAGCAGTGGGACGACGGGTGCAACGTGCTGGCCGTGGAGCCGGGCGTCGTCGTCGCCTACGAGCGCAACGCCACGACGAACACCTATCTGCGCAAGCAGGGCATCGAGGTCATAGAGATCCTGGGCAGCGAGCTGGGACGGGGCAGGGGTGGCCCACGCTGCATGAGCTGCCCGGTCGAGAGGGATCCCGTGTAGGAGCCCCGCATGAAAGCCGGACTGTATAGAAATGTGGAGCGTCGTATAGACTTCCAGTATCTCTGATGCCCTAGCCCTTTACGCGTACCCCAGGAGCGCCCCATGGCGACAGTCCGTCCCGACCTCACCGGCCGCCACTTCCTCAAGGAGGTGGACTTCACCGCCGAGGAGTTCCGCGGCCTGATCGACCTCGCCGCCGAGCTGAAGGCGGCCAAGAGGGCGGGGACGGAGACGCGGTATCTCGCGGGCCGGAACATCGCGCTGATCTTCGAGAAGACCTCCACCCGTACGCGCTGCGCCTTCGAGGTCGCCGCGGCCGACCAGGGCGCGTCCACGACCTACCTGGACCCGTCCGGCTCGCAGATCGGCCACAAGGAGTCCGTGCGGGACACGGCCCGGGTCCTCGGCCGGATGTTCGACGCCATCGAGTACCGCGGCGACAGCCAGTCCGGCGTGGAGGAGCTCGCCGCGTACGCGGGCGTGCCGGTCTACAACGGCCTGACCGACGACTGGCACCCCACGCAGATGCTCGCCGACGTGCTCACGATGGTCGAGCACTGTGCCGAGCCGCTCGACCGGATCGCCTTCGCCTACCTCGGTGACGCCCGGTTCAACATGGGCAACTCGTACCTGGTGACCGGCGCGCTGCTCGGCATGGACGTCCGGATCGTGGCGCCGCGCGCGTACTGGCCGGCCGAGGAGATCGTCGCGCAGGCCCGCAAGCTCGCGGAGGCGAGCGGTGCCCGCGTCACGCTCACCGACGACGTCGCCGAGGGCGTCGCGGGAGCCGACTTCGTCGCCACCGACGTCTGGGTCTCCATGGGAGAGCCCAAGGAGGTGTGGGCCGAGCGCATAACCGCTCTCAAGCCGTACGCCGTGACGATGGACGTCCTGCGTGCCACGGGGAACGCGGACGTCAAGTTCCTGCACTGCCTGCCCGCCTTCCACGACCTGGGTACCAAGGTCGGGCGCGAGATCCACGAGACGTACGGCCTGGACTCGCTGGAGGTCACGGACGAGGTCTTCGAGTCGGCGCACTCGGTCGTCTTCGACGAGGCCGAGAACCGGCTGCACACCATCAAGGCGATCATGGTCGCCACGCTGGCCTGACGCCCACCTGGGCAGAGGCGGGCGCGTACTACTCCGGGCTCGTCCGCTGCGCCGGTATCGCGGGAAGGGTGAACCAGACCGCCTTGCCGGACGCGGTGGGGCGATGTCCGCAGGACGAGCTCAGGGTGCGGATCAGCAGCAGGCCGCGCCCGTGCTCCTGCCACGGGTCCGGCTCCTCGGCCGGGCCGGGCAGGGTCAGATCGCCGGGCGGCGCCGGGTCCCCGTCGTGCACCTCGACCTGGCAGCCCGACGCCAGCAGCTCCACGACCAGCTCGATGGGGCCGCTCCCCGCCGTGTGCTCGACGGCGTTCGCCACCAGCTCGGCCGTGAGCAGCTCCGCCGTGTCGCTGTCGGCGGCGGGCGACTCGATCTCCGTCAGGGCCGTGCGCACCAGGGCGCGCGCGACCGGCACCGCTGCCGCTGTGTGTGGCAGCGCGATGCGCCAGGAGGTGGGGGCAGGCGGTGTGGGCACGGCGGGTCCGTTCAGGGTGCAGGTGTCCTGACAGGGGGTGACAGGGGCTGACAGCGGATGGGCTGTCCTGCTTTCAACCATACGAATGGTAAGGCGTCGTCGGAAAGAGCCGCCCGACACCCTTCTCCGGGACGTCCGTCACCCGCCTCTCTGCGTGCCCCACCACGTGCTCCCTGCCTGGGCCGAACGCCTGCGGCAGGGATCGCGTATCGCGTACTCGTGACGGAAGTCACGAAGCGGTGATAACTTCATGAGGCGACGTGCCCGAGGCAGGCGCGCCGTACCGTCCGCCGCCCCCGCCCGAGGAGGCCGCACCGCCATGAGTCCCTTCACCGGCTCCGCGCCCCGCACTGACGACTGGCGGCATCTGAGGTACGCCGTCGACGACGGGGTCGCCACCGTCACCCTGGCCCGCCCCGACAAACTCAACGCGCTCACCTTCGGCGCCTATGCCGACCTGCGCGACCTGCTCGCCGAGCTGACCCGCGAGCGTTCCGTACGCGCACTCGTCCTGGCCGGCGAGGGCCGCGGGTTCTGCTCCGGCGGTGACGTGGACGAGATCATCGGCGCCACCCTCTCCATGGACACCGCCCAGCTCCTCGACTTCAACCGGATGACCGGGCAGGTCGTACGCGCCGTGCGCGAGTGCCCCTTCCCCGTGATCGCCGCCGTGCACGGGGTCGCGGCCGGGGCGGGTGCCGTCCTCGCGCTCGCCGCCGACTTCCGTATCGCCGACCCGAGCGCCCGCTTCGCGTTCCTGTTCACCCGCGTAGGCCTGTCCGGCGGCGACATGGGCGCCGCGTATCTGCTGCCCCGTGTCGTCGGCCTCGGCCACGCGACGCGCCTGCTCATGCTGGGCGAGCCGGTGCGCGCCCCCGAGGCCGAGCGCATCGGCCTGATCAGCGAGCTGACCGACGAGGGCCAGGTCGACGAGGCCGCGCAGGCCCTGGCCCGCCGCCTCGCCGAGGGCCCGGCCCTCGCGCATGCCCAGACCAAGGCGCTGCTCACCGCCGAACTCGACATGCCGCTGGCCGCCGCCGTCGAAATGGACGCCGCGACCCAGGCCCTCCTCATGAACGGCGAGGACTACGCCGAGTTCCACGCGGCCTTCACGGAGAAACGCGCGCCCAAGTGGCGGGGGCGGTGACCGTGCGACCTCTGCGCGTGGCCGTCATCGGCGGCGGACCCGGCGGCCTGTACGCCGCCGCCCTCCTCAAGCGGCTCGACCCGCGCCGCGACGTCACCGTCTGGGAGCGCAACGCCCCCGACGACACCTTCGGCTTCGGCGTCGTCCTCTCCGACGAGACGCTCGGCGGCATCGAGCACGCCGACCCCGTCGTCCACGCCGCGCTCCAGGCCGAGTTCGTGCGCTGGGACGACATCGACGTCGTGCACCGTGGCACCCGCCATACCTCGGGTGGCCACGGCTTCGCCGCGCTCGGCCGCCGCAGGCTCCTCGAAATCCTCCACGAGCGCTGCCGGGAGCTCGGCGTGAACCTCCGCTTCCGCGCGGAGGCACCGCCGGCAGAGGAGCTCGCCCGCGACCACGACCTGGTCGTCGCCGCCGACGGAGTGCACAGCGCGACCCGCGAGGCCCACGCCGACGTGTTCCGGCCGCGCGTCGAGGAACACCGCTGCCGCTACATCTGGCTCGCCGCCGACTTCGCCTTCGACGCGTTCCGCTTCGAGACCGCAGAGACCGAGCACGGCGTGATGCAGCTGCACGGATACCCGTATTCGGCCGGTGACAGCACCGTCATCGTCGAGATGCGCGAAGAGGTCTGGCGGGCGGCCGGGTTCGACGAACTCGACGTGCGCGAGTCCGTCGAGCGCTGCGCCAAGATCTTCGCCGACGCCCTCGGCGGCCGCGCCCTCAGGTCGAACAACTCGGCCTGGACCGCCTTCCGTACGGTCGTGAACGAGAAGTGGTCGCACGGGAACGTCGTCCTCGTCGGCGACAGTGCGCACACCGCGCACTTCTCCATCGGCTCCGGCACCAAGCTCGCCGTCGAGGACGCCCTCGCGCTCGCCGCCTGCCTCCAGGAGCAGCCGACCACGGCGGAGGCGCTCGCCGCTTACGAGGCGGAGCGGCGGCCCGTCGTCGCCTCCACGCAGCGCGCCGCCCGCGCCAGCCTGGAGTGGTTCGAGAACCTCGGCCTCTATCTCGACCAGCCCTCACGCCAGTTCGCGTTCAACCTCCTCACCCGCAGCCGCCGCGTCACGCACGACAACCTGCGCCTGCGCGACCCCCGCTTCACCGAGGCCGTCGAGCACGACTTCGGCTGCCCGCCCGGCACACCCCCCATGTTCACGCCGCTGCGCCTGCGCGAGCTGACCCTGCGCAACCGCGTCGTCGTCTCGCCCATGGACATGTACTCGTCCCAGGACGGCGTCCCCGGCGACTTCCACCTCGTCCACCTCGGCGCGCGGGCCCTCGGCGGCGCCGGGCTCGTCATGACCGAGATGGTGTGCGTCAGCCCCGAGGGCCGCATCACCCCGGGCTGCGCCGGTCTCTACACGCCGGAACAGGCCGCGGCCTGGCGCCGCATCACCGAGTTCGCGCACACCCGGGCGCCCGGCACGGCGATCGGCGTCCAGCTCGGGCACAGTGGCCGCAAGGGCTCCACGCAGCTGATGTGGGAGGGCATCGACGAACCGCTCCCCGAAGGGAACTGGCCGCTGGTCGCCGCGTCCCCGCTCCCGTACAAGCCGGGCAGCCAGACTCCCCACGAGCTGACGCGGGACGAACTCGCCGATGTCCGCGAGCAGTTCACGTCTGCCGCCGTGCGCGCCGCCGACGCCGGCTTCGACCTCCTCGAGCTGCACTGCGCCCACGGCTATCTGCTGTCCGGCTTCCTCTCGCCGCTGACCAATCACCGGACGGACGCGTACGGCGGCTCGCTCACGAACCGGCTGCGCTTCCCCCTCGAAGTCTTCGACGCCGTACGCGCAGTGTGGCCCGGCGAGCGGCCCATGACCGTCCGGATCTCCGCCACCGACTGGGCGGAGGGCGGCACGGACGCGGCCGACGCCGTGGAGATCGCCCGCGCCTTCGCCGCGCACGGCGCAGACGCGATCGACGTGTCGACCGGACAGGTCGTCGCCGACGAGAAACCCGCGTACGGGCGCTCCTACCAGGTGCCGTTCGCGGACCGGATCCGCAACGAGACCGGCATCCCGGTGATCTCGGTCGGCGCGATCTCCTCGTGGGACGACGTCAACTCGCTGATCCTGGCCGGGCGCACCGACCTGTGCGCGCTGGCCCGCCCCCATCTCTACGACCCGCACTGGACCCTGCACGCGGCGGCCGAGCAGGGCTACACCGGTCCGGGTGTCGCGTGGCCGAAGCCGTACGCGGCGGGCAGCCGGCCACCGCAGACCGGCCGTCTTGACGCGCCCAAGCCCCGGCTCACGCTGGGTGGTCGAGAGCGGTGAAAGCCGCCCCCGCGAACGCCGCCCCCGCGTCCCGCAGCCGCTCGTGCAGCGCCCGGAACACGCTCGCCGACCTGATGCCCGGCCACCGGTCCGGCAGCAGTCCGGCGGGCAGTCCCGGGTCGGCGTACGGCAGATGGCGCCAGGAGTCGAGGGCGAGGAGGTAGTCCCGGTAGGCCTCCTCGGCCGGGGCGTAGCCGGGGGAGCGGTCCTGCCAGGCGGCGAGGACCGGCGCGTGCTCGTCGAGGAACGCCTCGTGCAGCGCGGTGAGACGGTCCAGGTCCCACCAGCGCGCGACCGCGTCGGCCGTCGCCGCGTAACCCAGGTGCTCGCCGCGGAACAGATCGACGTACGGCGAGAGCCCGAGGCGTTCCAGGGTGTGCCGGGTCTCCTCGTGCAGGCCCGCCGGGGCGATCCACACGCCGGGCGCCGCCGATCCGAAGCCGAGCCCGGCAAGGCGTGAGCGCAGGACGTGGCGCTTGGCGCGCTCGGCCTCCGGCACGGAGAACACGGCGAGCACCCAGCCGTCCGCCTCGCCGGCCGGCGCCCCGTAGATGCGCCGGTCGCCGTCGTCCAGGAGCTGGCGCGCGGCGGGCGACAGCGCGTACCCGGCGGCGCCCGACCCCGTGCGCTCCGGCAGGAGCAGCCCGCGCCGCTTGAGGCGGGACACGCAGGACCGCACGGCGGGCGCGTCGACGCCGACCGCGCCGAGCAGACGGATCAGCTCGGCGACCGGCACGGGGCCGGGAAAGCCGCGCCCGTAGGCGCCGTAGAGGGTGACGATCAGGGACCGGGGAGTGTGCAGCTCGGACACGTGGTCACTCTAGATCGCCGGCGGAGCGCAGCCGGAACCGCTGCAGCTTCCCGGTCGCCGTGCGCGGCAGCGAGTCCAGGAACACGATCTCGCGCGGGCACTTGTACGGCACCAGCTCGGCCGTCACGAACGCCCGCAGCGCGTCCGGGTCCCGGCGGGCACCTTCGCGCAGCACGACGTAGGCGACCGTGATCTGCCCGCGCTGCTCGTCGGGGCGGCCGATCACCGCGGTCTCCGCGACGTCCGGGTGCCGCAGCAGCGCATCCTCGACCTCGGGGCCCGCGATGTTGTACCCCGCCGAAATGATCATGTCGTCGGCGCGGGCGACGTACCGGAAGTAGCCGTCGCTCTCGCGGACGTACGTGTCCCCGGTGATGTTCCAGCCGCCGCGGACGTACGTCGTCTGCCGCTCGTCGGCGAGATAGCGGCAGCCCACCGGTCCGCGCACGGCGAGCAACCCCGGTTCCCCGTCCGGCAGTTCGGTGCCCGTTTCGTCGACCACGCGGGCCTGCCAGCCGGGCACGGGTACGCCCGTCGTCCCGGGGCGGATCGCGTCGTCGGCGGCGGAGATGAAGATGTGCAGGAGTTCCGTGGCCCCGATGCCGTTGATGATGCGGATGCCCGTCGCCTCGTGCCAGGCCCGCCAGGTCGAGGCCGGCAGGTTCTCGCCCGCGGAGACGCACCGCCGCAGCGACGCGAGGGCGTGCCCGCCGGTGCCGCCGATCCCGTCGAGGAGCGCGCGGTACGCGGTCGGCGCGGTGAACAGGACGGACACTCCGTGCTCGGCGATCGCGGGCAGCAACTGCCTCGGACCCGCCTGTTCGAGCAGCAGCGACGATGCGCCGGCCCGCAGCGGGAAGACGACGAGCCCGCCGAGACCGAACGTGAAACCGAGCGGCGGGCTCCCCGCGAACACGTCGTCCGGCGTCGGCCGCAGCACATGGCGCGCGAACGTGTCGGCTATGGCGAGGACGTCCCGGTGGAAGTGCATGCAGCCCTTGGGGCGCCCGGTCGTGCCCGAGGTGAAAGCGATCAGGGCGACGTCGTCGGCGGCGGTCGGCACGGCCTCGTACGTCTCGGGCAGTCCGGAGCCGCGGCGCAGGAGGTCGTCGGGCCCCTCGCCGCCGAACGGCGTGACGCGCAGCCCGGGGACCTCGGCCTTCACGAGGTCGTCCAGCGTCCTCGCGTCGCACAGTGCGTGCGTGACCTGCGCGATGGAGCAGATCGTCGCCAGCTCCGGAGCCCGTGCCTGCGCGAGCACGGTGACGGCGACCGCGCCCGCCTTCATCACGGCCAGCCAGCAGGTCGCGAGCCAGGGCGTGGTGGGGCCGCGCAGCAGCACGCGGTTCCCCGGCCGCACGCCCAGTTCGCCGCTGAGCAGATGCGCGATCCGGTCGACGCGGCGGCGCAGCTCCCCGTACGTCCACACCTCGCCGTCGCCCGTGCGGAAGGCGGGACGCTCCGCGCCGAACCGTTCGGCGGTGCGGTCGAGCAGTTCGGTCCCGCAGTTGAGCATGCGGGGATAGCGCAGCTCGGGGAGGTCGAAGACGAGGTCGGGCCAGAGTTCGGGCGGCGGGAGGTGGTCGCGCGCGAAGGTGTCGACGTGGGCCGACGTGTGCTGCGGCGGAGCGTCTGTCATGGCCGTGCGCCCCCTTGTCATGGTGGGCTCGCGCAAACAGGTATCGGTGGGCTCGCGGAACGAGCGTATCGTGATGGTGACGACAGTCAACGGTCCGCGATACGGTGACGGAGCCGGCCCGAGCCGCCGGCGAACCGGGAGGCGCCGCCAGATGACCGGAAAGTCCGCAGCTCCGTCATTCTCGCTCGACCCAGTACAGACCGCCTGGTGTGCGGAGCTGTGCGCGCTCGCCGCCGAGCGGCTCGCCCCCCTCGTCGAGAAGGGCGAGCCTGGCAAGGTGAACCGGCCGCTCGTCGCCGAGCTCGGCCGGCTCGGGCTCCTGGAGCGGCTGTTCCGCTCCGGCGCCCTCGACCTGTGCCTGATGCGCGAGTCCCTCGCCCGCGTCTGCACGGAGGCCGAGACCGCGCTCGCCCTCCAGGGGCTCGGCGCGCACCCCGTGCACGCGTACGGCACCGACGCGCAGCGCGCGCGCTGGCTGCCGCGCGTCAGCGACGGCACGGCCGTCGCGGCCTTCGCGCTCAGCGAGCCGGGCGCGGGCTCCGACGCCGCCGCCCTCGTCCTGCGGGCCGAGCCGGACGGCACCGGAGGCTGGTGCCTCATCGGCGAGAAGACCTGGATCTCGAACGCCCCCGAGGCCGACTTCTACACCGTCTTCGCCCGTACGGCCCAGGACGCCGGCGCCCGCGGCGTCACCGCGTTCCTGGTCCCCGCCGACCGCCCCGGCCTTTCCGGCACCCCGCTGGACATGCTCTCCCCGCACCCCATCGGCTCCCTGGACTTCGACGCGGTCCCGGTCACCGCCGACGACGTGCTCGGTGAACTTGACCGTGGCTTCCGCGTCGCCATGACCACCCTGAACCTCTTCCGCCCGAGCGTCGGCGCCTTCGCCGTCGGGATGGCGCAGGCCGCGCTCGACGCGACGCTCGACCACACCGCCCGGCGTGACGCCTTCGGCGGCAAGCTCAAGGACCTGCAGACGGTCGCCCACCAGGTGGCCGATCTCGCCCTGCGCACGGAGGCGGCCCGCCTCATGGTCTACGCGGCGGCCTCGGCGTACGACGCGGGCGCCCCCGACGTGCCGCAGCGCGCCGCGATGGCGAAGCTCCTGGCCACCGAGACCGCCCAGCACGTCGTCGACACGGCCGTCCAGTTGCACGGCGCGCGCGCCCTGCAACGCGGCCACCTTCTCGAACACCTCTACCGCGAGGTGCGGGCCCCCCGCATCTACGAAGGGGCGAGCGAGGTCCAACGCGCCATCATCGCCAAGGAGTTGTACGCGTGAGCAGCATCGAGCGGATCAACCCGCCTGAACTCTCCCCGCCCACCGGCTTCTCGCACGCCGTCACCGCCACCGGCGGCCGCCTCGTCTTCCTTGCCGGCCAGACCGCGCTCGACGCGGACGGCAAGGTCACCGGCGACACGCTCCCGGAGCAGTTCGAGCGGGCCCTGACCAACCTCCTCACCGCCCTGCGCCACGCGGGCGGCACCCCGAGCGCCCTCGCCCGCGTCACCGTCTACGCCACCGACATCGCCGACTACCGGGTCCACGCGCGCGAACTCGGCCGCATCTGGCGCGAGTTGGCGGGCCGCGACTACCCCGCGATGGCGGTGATCGGCACGACCCGCCTGTGGGACGAGCAGGCACTGGTGGAATTGGACGGACTGGCGGTCGTGCCGGACACCCCCTAGGGCCTCTCGTCAGGGCGGGGCCCGTCGGTCCCGGCCGGCTACTGCTGCGGCAGGATCACCGCGCGCCCGCGCACGGTCCCGTCGTGCAGCCGCTGGTACGCGGTGGGCGCGTGGTCGATCCCGTAGGTCTCCACGTGCACGGAGAGGGCCCCGGCCCGCGCCAGGTCGAGCACCTCCATCAGTTCGCCGCGGCTGCCCCAGTACGGCGCGCTCACCGACACCTCGTACGGTGTGGTGCCGAATCCGACCGCGAGGCTGCCGCCGCCGAGACCGACGATGGTGACATCGCCCTCGACCGCGGCGCAGCCGGCCGCCGTCGTCACCGTGGGCGCGGCTCCGACGAAGTCGAAGACCGCCTCGGCACCCCTGCCGCCCGTCAACTCCCTTACTTCTTCGACAGCTTGGGAGTCCGACAGGATCGCCTCGTGGGCGCCCACCTCGCGGGCGAGCGCCAGTTTCTCCTCGTTCACGTCGAGCGCGATCACCCAGGCCGGGGACAGCGCGCGCAGGAGCTGGATCGCGACGTGCCCGAGCCCGCCCGCACCGATCACGACGGCCGTCGACCCCGGCACCAGCTTCGGCAGCGACCGCTTGATCGCGTGGTACGGGGTCAGGCCGGCGTCCGTCAGCGGCACCGCCTGCACCGGGTCGAGGGCGCCGAGCGGCACGAGATGGCGGGGGTTGTCCACGACCATGTACTCGGCCATGGCGCCGGGCGCGCCGAGGCCGGGCGGGAAGATGCCGAGTTCCCTGGCGCGCAGGCAGTAATTCTCCTTGCCCTCCGCGCACTTGGCGCAGGTGCCGCAGCCCCACGGCCCGTAGACGGCGACGGCGTCCCCGACCTTGACGGCCACCACCCCGTCACCCACCTCCGCGACGGTGCCGACGCCCTCGTGGCCGAGCGTGAGCGGCAGCGGGAAGCCCAGCTGCTCGGCGGGCAGGCTCATCACGGCGATGTCGGAGTGGCAGACACCGGCCGCCGTCATCCGCAGCAGGACCTGGCCGGGACCGGGGGTGGGCACGGGGATCCGCACGACTTCGGGGGCGGCACCCACAGTGCGGTACTGGACGGCCTTCATCAGCTCGGTCATCGTGCGTTCCTCCCGGGGGGCGGTGCGGGGGCCCGGTGGCCGCCCTCCCCGGGATGAATGTCACCGGGCGGCGGCCGTCACACCCGCAGACGTGCTCAGTGGTCCATGTGCGCCGCGATGTCCTCCGCGCACGCGCGCAGGGCCGCGACGTGCGCGCGCAGTTCGCCGGCGCCGGTCAGGGCCACGGCCGCGCCGAGCGAGACGGCGAGGCGCGGCGGGTCACCGTGCGGCGAGGGCACGGCGACGGCGATCGACCGGACGCCGACCTCGTTCTCCTCGTCGACCTCGGCCCAGCCGCGCTCGCGCACCGCGTCGAGCTCCTCGCGGACCGCCGCCGGGTCGGTCACCGTGCGGCCGGTCACCGCGGCCAGCCCGGCCGCGAGCAGCTCGTCGCGCTCACGCTCGGGCAGGCCCGCGACGAGGACCTTGCCGAGCGAGGTCGCGTGCCAGGCGTTACGGGTGCCCTCCGCGCTGCGCAGCTGGAGGTGCTGCGTGCCCTGCGCGGTGAGGACGAGCAGCACCTCCGCGTCGTGGAGGACGCCCGCGATGGCGGGCAGCCCCGTGCGGTCGGCGAGCCTGCGCATCGGCGCCGCCGCCGCGGAGTAACCGGCCGGTGAGCGCTGGAAGCCCCGCGACAGTTCGAGCACCCGGACCCCCAGCGCGTAGCGCCGGGTGTCCTCGTCGTACGCCACGAACCGTTCCGCGGCGAGCCGGCCGAGGAGCCGGTGGGCGCTGCTGACCGGGAGCGCCGCGGCGCGGGCCGCGGCGCTCACCCCCAGGCCCGCGGGGTGGTCGGCGAGCACGGTGAGGAGTCGCAGGCCCCGGCCGAGCATGTCGTCGCCGGACGTCGTGGTCACGCTGCTCGTCTCCCGTGTGCTGCGCCCGTACGCGGGGACCGGTCCCCGGCGCACTCAGGTGGTGGTGGCAGCGGTGGGCTGCCGGTTCACCGTACCCGGGCGGGGGCTGGAGGGACGGGGCTCGTGCACCGCCAGCATCAGCGCGGCCGAGACCAGCGCCCCCGCCGCCATGAATGCGAAGGCTCCCGCGTCCCCGAGCGAGGTGCCGCGCACCCAGCCCACGAGATACGTCCCGGCGAACGAACCGAGCGCGCCGAACGAGTTGACCAGCGCCACCGCCGCACCCGAGACACCGGCCGGGGCGAGCGTGGAGACGAGGGCGAAGTACGGGCCGTAGGGCGCGTACAGGCACAGCCCGGCCACCACGAGCAGCGCGAGCGCGACGGGGAAGTGGGACCCGGCCGCGTACGAGCCGAACAGGGCGAGTCCGCCGCCGGCGAGCCAGGGCCACACGGCCGCCTTTCGTCGCCCGCTGCGGTCGGACATGCGGGAGTTGAGCAGCATGGCGAGGACCGCGAAGGCGTACGGCACGGCGGTCAGCAGGCCGGTGGTGCCGATGCCCTCGCCGGAGCCCTTCTTCACGATCGACGGCAGCCAGAAGATGAAGCCGTACATGCCGAACGACCAGAAGAAGTACTGCACCGCCATCAGCAGCACGGGACGCGAGCGCAGGACCTTGCCGTACTCCTCGCGCACGTTCCCGGAGACGGCCGGCACGGCGGCGCGGTCCTCGCGCAGGGCTGCCAGCTCGCCCGGCGCGACCCACTTGGCGTCCTCGGGACGGTCCTTGATGAGCCGCAGGCAGAACAGGCCCCAGACGACCGAGGGCACGCCCTCGACGATGAACATCACGCGCCAGTCCGTCACCGACACCAGCCAGCCCGACAGGGCGGAGAGCCACATCACGGTGACCGGATTGCCCAGGATGAGCAGGGTGTTGGCGCGGCCGCGCTCGCCGTGCGTGAACCAGCGGCTGAGCAGCATGACCATTGACGGCAGCACCGCACCTTCGACGACACCGAGCGCGAACCGCACGGCGATCAGCTGACCCGGGCTGCTGAGCAGGCCCTGCACGACGGCGAGGAGCCCCCACAGCACGGTCGACCAGGCGACGAGGCGGCGGGCGCTGCGCTGCTCCGCGTAGATCGTGCCGGGGATCTGGAAGACGAAGTAGCCGAGGAAGAACGACGCGGCGATCAGCGAGTCGAGGCCCGCGGACAGATGCAGCTCGTCGGCCATGCCGCCGGCGGACGCGATCGCGTAGTTGGACTTGTCGAGATAGGCGAGCGAGTACGTGATGAACGCGACCGGTATCAGGTGCCGGGCGCGGGTCGAGCTCCAGAAGCCGCCGGTGGACGGCCGGGAGGGCGACGGCGCTGTCATCCCTTGACCCCCTGTTTTCCGTGAGATGGAAAGTGTTTCACTGGGCGGGAAGACGTTACGAGGGAGTGGCGGCCGGGTCAATGGGTCGCCCGCATGCCACGACGGCAAGCAGCAGAAGGAGAAACCCGCGATGACCGAAACCGACGTACTCGTCCCCTGGCCGCAGCTCGACCAGCGGCACGGCCCCTGGCCCGACGGTGTCCGCGTCCACGTGTGGGACGGCGTGACGCCCGTATCCGAACTCCCGCAGGAGACCCTGGACGCCGTGGAGTTCTGGGTCATGCCCTACGCGGCCCCCGACGCGGACCGGCTGCTGCCCCGGCTCCCGCGCCTGCGCGCCGTCCAGTCCCTCAGCGCCGGAGTCGAGAAGCTCCAGCCGCTGCTGCCCGAAGGCGTCACCCTGCACAACGGCCGCGGCCTGCACGACGCCTCCACCGCGGAGCACGCCCTCGGCCTGATCCTCGCGGCCCAGCGCGAGCTGCCCCGCTGGGCCGCCGACCAGGTGGCGGGCCGCTGGGACCCGCACTTCACGCGCTCACTCGCGGACAGCCGCGTCGCGATCGTCGGCTACGGCTCGATCGGCTCGGCTCTGGAGGCCCGGCTCCTCGCCTGCGAGGCGGAGGTCGTCCGCGTCGCCCGGCGCGCCCGCCCCGACGAGCGGGTCCACGCCATCGCCGACCTGCCCGAACTGCTCCCCGGCCTCGACATCGTGGTCCTCGTCCTGCCCGAGAACCCGGCCACGGTCGGCCTGTTCGGCCCTAAGGAAATGACCGCACTGCCGGACGGCGCCCTCGTCGTCAACGTCGGCCGCGGCCGCACCCTCGACACCGAGGCCCTGCTCGCCGAGACCGCGACGGGCCGGCTGCGCGCCGCCCTCGACGTCACCGACCCGGAGCCCCTCCCCGCGGACCACGCCCTGCGCCACGCCCCCGGAGTCCTCATCACCCCGCACGTGGCCGGCGGTTCGGCAGCCTTCCGCCCGCGCGCCGAGTGCCTGATCGCGGAGCAGATACGCCGATGGGCCGCGGGAGAGGAACTGCTCAACCTCTTCCCGCGGCCCTGAAGTTCAACAATTGCGTCAGATGTCCCGGAACGTCTCGATCTGTGCGCCGACGGAGTTGAGCCGCTCGGCCAGGTCCTCGTAGCCGCGGTTGATCACGTAGACGTTGCGCAGCACGGATGTGCCCTCGGCGGCCATCATCGCGAGGAGCACGACGACGGCGGGGCGCAGCGCGGGCGGGCACATCATCTCGGCGGCGCGCCAGCGCGTCGGGCCCTCGACGAGGACGCGGTGCGGGTCGAGCAGCTGGAGGCGCCCGCCGAGCCGGTTCAGGTCGGTGAGATAGATCGCGCGGTTGTCGTAGACCCAGTCGTGGATGAGGGTCTGACCCTGGGCCGCCGCCGCGATGGCCGCGAAGAACGGCACGTTGTCGATGTTGAGGCCCGGGAACGGCATTGGGTGGATCTTGTCGATCGGCGCCTCCAGTTTGGAGGGCCGGACGGTGAGGTCCACCAGGCGCGTGCGGCCGTTGTCCGCGAAGTATTCGGCCGTGCGGTCGTGGTCGAGGCCCATCTCCTCCAGGACCGCGAGCTCGATCTCCAGGAACTCGATCGGCACCCGCTTCACGGTCAGTTCGGACTCGGTGACCACCGCGGCGGCCAGCAGGCTCATGGCCTCGACCGGGTCCTCGGACGGCGAGTAGTCCACGTCGACGTCGATCTGCGGCACGCCGTGCACGGTGAGGGTGGTCGTGCCGATGCCCTCGACCCGTACGCCCAGGGCCTCCAGGAAGAAGCAGAGGTCCTGGACCATGTAGTTCGAGGACGCGTTGCGGATGACGGTGGTGCCGTCGTGGCGGGCGGCCGCGAGCAGCGCGTTCTCGGTCACGGTGTCGCCGCGCTCGGTCAGCACGATCGGCCGCCCGGGGGAGACCCCCGCCTCGACCTGTGCGTGGTAGAGCCCCTCGGTCGCGGTGATGTCCAGACCGAACCGGCGCAGCGCGATCATGTGCGGCTCGATGGTGCGGGTGCCGAGGTCGCAGCCGCCCGCGTACGGGAGCTTGAAGTGGTCGAGGCGGTGCAGGAGCGGGCCGAGGAACATGATGATCGAGCGCGTGCGGCGGGCCGCGGCCGCGTCGATGGCGTCCATGTCGAGGGCGGCCGGCGGCACGATCTCCAGGTCCACGCCGCCGTTTGTCCACCGGGTCCGGACGCCGATGGAGTTCAGGACCTCGAGGAGGCGGTAGACCTCCTCGATGCGGGCGACGCGGCGCAGGACCGTGCGGCCCCGGTTGAGGAGCGAGGCGCACAGCAGCGCCACGCAGGCGTTCTTGCTCGTCTTCACGTCGATCGACCCGGACAGGCGACGGCCGCCGACCACGCGCAGGTGCATCGGACCCGCGTAACCCAGAGAGACGATTTCACTGTCGAGCGCTTCGCCGATGCGGGCGATCATCTCAAGGCTGATGTTCTGGTTGCCGCGCTCGATGCGGTTGACGGCGCTCTGGCTGGTGCCGAGCGCCTCGGCCAGCTGTGACTGTGTCCAGCCCCGGTGCTGGCGGGCGTCACGGATGAGCTTGCCGATACGTACGAGGTAGTCGTCTGCCATGTCGGCAGGCTATCTCAGATATGAGATGCCGCATTCTGGGGGGTCCATTGGAGTGACGGGCCGTCAATCGGCCCTGGTGGCGTGCGGGCGCGGGTGCGGGACGATGAGGGGGACGGTCCGCCGGTGGCGCGGCGGGACGGCTCGGCGAAGGCCGGGCATGACCAGTCCGGCCTCATGTACTAGAGTTATCTCGACATCGAGATATCTACAGAGGCACACCGCAGCCGCCGCGCTCGGTAAGGGTTACCTAACTTAGCCTTACCTTAGCGGATCGGCGAACCCGTCGTGGCGGCAGGATGCGGTGGAACGCGCACATATATGAAGGAGACTGTCGTGTCGGCGAACAGCTTCGACGCCCGCAGCACGCTGCGCGTGGGCGACGAGTCGTACGAGATCTTCAAGCTGGACAAGGTCGAGGGCTCCGCGCGCCTCCCTTACAGCCTGAAGGTTCTCCTTGAGAACCTGCTCCGCACCGAGGACGGCGCGAACATCACCGCCGACCACATCCGTGCGCTCGGCACCTGGGACTCCCAGGCCCAGCCGTCCCAGGAGATCCAGTTCACGCCGGCCCGCGTGATCATGCAGGACTTCACCGGTGTGCCCTGTGTCGTGGACCTCGCCACCATGCGTGAGGCCGTGAAGGAGCTCGGCGGCGACCCGGCGCAGATCAACCCGCTGGCCCCGGCCGAGCTGGTCATCGACCACTCCGTCATCGCCGACAAGTTCGGTACCGCCGACGCCTTCGGTCAGAACGTCGAGCTGGAGTACGGCCGCAACAAGGAGCGCTACCAGTTCCTGCGCTGGGGCCAGACCGCCTTCGACGAGTTCAAGGTCGTCCCCCCGGGCACCGGCATCGTCCACCAGGTCAACATCGAGAAGCTGGCCCGTACGGTCATGGTCCGTAACGGCCAGGCCTACCCCGACACCCTGGTCGGCACGGACTCGCACACCACGATGGTCAACGGCCTGGGCGTCCTGGGCTGGGGCGTCGGCGGCATCGAGGCCGAGGCCGCGATGCTCGGCCAGCCGGTCTCCATGCTCATCCCGCGCGTCGTCGGCTTCAAGCTGACCGGTGAGCTGCCGGCCGGTACCACCGCCACCGACCTCGTGCTGACCATCACCGAGATGCTGCGCAAGCACGGCGTCGTCGGCAAGTTCGTCGAGTTCTACGGCGAGGGTGTGGCGGCCACGAGCCTCGCCAACCGCGCCACCATCGGCAACATGTCGCCCGAGTTCGGCTCCACCGCCGCGATCTTCCCGATCGACGACGAGACGCTGAAGTACCTGAAGCTGACGGGCCGCGACGCCCAGCAGGTCGCGCTCGTCGAGGCGTACGCCAAGGAGCAGGGCCTCTGGCTCGACCCGGCCGCCGAGCCCGACTTCTCCGAGAAGCTGGAGCTCGACCTCTCCACGGTCGTCCCCTCTATCGCCGGCCCGAAGCGTCCGCAGGACCGCATCGTCCTCGCGAACGCCGCGCAGCAGTTCGCGCTCGACGTGCGCAACTACGTCGAGGACGACGACGAGGCGGGCAAGGAGTCCTTCCCGGCCTCCGACTCCCCGGCCTCCACCAACGGCGTTCCCTCGCGCCCGACCACGGTCACGGCCCCCGACGGCTCGACCTACGAGATCGACCACGGCGCCGTCACCGTCGCCGCGATCACCTCCTGCACCAACACGTCGAACCCGTACGTGATGGTCGCCGCCGCGCTCGTCGCGAAGAAGGCCGTGGAGAAGGGCCTGACCCGCAAGCCGTGGGTCAAGACCACCCTCGCCCCGGGCTCGAAGGTCGTCACCGACTACTTCGACAAGGCCGGTCTGACGCCGTACCTGGACAAGGTCGGTTTCAACCTCGTCGGCTACGGCTGCACCACCTGCATCGGCAACTCGGGCCCGCTGCCCGAGGAGGTCTCGAAGGCGGTCAACGAGCACGACCTGGCGGTCACGTCGGTCCTGTCCGGCAACCGCAACTTCGAGGGCCGCATCAACCCCGACGTCAAGATGAACTACCTGGCGTCCCCGCCGCTGGTCGTCGCGTACGCCCTCGCCGGTTCGATGAAGGTCGACATCACCAAGGACGCCCTGGGCATCGACCAGGACGGCAAGCCGGTCTACCTCGCGGACATCTGGCCGACGGAGGCCGAGGTCAACGACGTCGTCGCCAACTCCATCGGCGAGGACATGTTCAACAAGTCCTACCAGGACGTCTTCGCGGGTGACGCCCAGTGGCAGGCCCTGTCGATCCCGACCGGCAACACCTTCGAGTGGGACACCGAGTCCACCTACGTCCGTAAGCCCCCGTACTTCGAGGGCATGACGATGGAGACCACCCCGGTCTCCGACATCACGGGCGCGCGCGTCCTGGCCAAGCTGGGCGACTCGGTCACCACCGACCACATCTCCCCGGCCGGTGCGATCAAGGCCGACACCCCGGCCGGTCAGTACCTCACGGAGCACGGCGTCCAGCGCCGTGACTTCAACTCCTACGGCTCGCGCCGTGGCAACCACGAGGTCATGATCCGCGGCACGTTCGCCAACATCCGCCTGCGCAACCAGATCGCGCCGGGCACCGAGGGCGGCTACACCCGCGACTTCACCCAGGCCGACGCGCCGGTGTCGTTCATCTACGACGCCTCGCGCAACTACATCGAGCAGGGCACCCCGCTGGCCATCCTGGCCGGCAAGGAGTACGGCTCGGGCTCGTCCCGTGACTGGGCCGCCAAGGGCACCGCGCTCCTCGGCGTCAAGGCCGTCATCGCCGAGTCGTACGAGCGCATCCACCGCTCGAACCTCATCGGCATGGGCGTCCTGCCGCTCCAGTTCCCGGAGGGCGCGACCGCCGACTCCCTCGGCCTCACCGGCGAGGAGGCCTTCTCCTTCACCGGCGTGACCGAGCTGAACAACGGCACGACCCCCCGCACGGTCAAGGTCACCACCGACACCGGTGTGGAGTTCGACGCGGTCGTCCGCATCGACACCCCCGGCGAGGCGGACTACTACCGCAACGGCGGCATCATGCAGTACGTGCTGCGCAGCCTGATCCGCAAGTAAGCGGTCCGGCAAGCCAGTTGAGGGCCGCATCTCCGGCGACGGGGGTGCGGCCCTCCGCGCGTTTGATGTTGCTCCCGGCTGCCGGTAAGGTCGCGCTCTTCGCCGGTGTCGGCCGCGCGGAGTCCTCCGGCAGGTCACGTCAATGACCGAATCTCTCGTGCTCGACCCGTACGCGATGTGGCGCGACGCGCTCGCCGAGGTGGACGCCGCCTTCGCCTCGCCACCCGCACTCGACCGTCCCGTGTGGGGCTGTACGCACTGCACCCCTGAGTCGGAGCTGGCTCTCCTCGGCGGCGACCCGTCCCAGGTGCCGGACGACCTCCTCGGCCACTTCATGCGCGAGGTGGCGAGCCACTGGGCTCAGGACCAGTACCCCGTCCTGTGGCGCCGCTTCATCCCCCGCGCGCTGCGCCTGTGGGGCCCGGACGGGGACGGCGGCACCGACCCGTCGTACGAGATGGGACGCCTCGGACCCGGCGGCGCCCGCCTCGCGGACTGGCCCGTGGCCGAGCGCGTCGCGGTCGAGCGTGCCTTCCGGGCGCTGCTGACCGTCGCGGTGACCAGCGGCCGCCCACATGAGTGGTGCACCGAACTGATCGAGGGGATCGCCCATGCGACGGGCGCCCTGGACCCCTGGCTGGACCACATATACGGCCTCGCCGGCCCCGAGGCCGACGCCGGAGTGGTCCGCCTCGCGACCGGCTGGTCCGTCGAACTCCTCTGGGGCGAGATGGAGTTCACCTGGTGGTACGACGGCGATCCGCAGCTCATCGCCCGCCGGCTTCCCACCCTGCGCCCCCGCATCGAGGCCTTCGCCGCGCGGCACCCCCGCTGCAAGAACGCGTCCGACGCGCTGATCGGGCTCGACGCACTCGATGCCGGTGCCCGGAGTCCCTGGCTCTACCCGTACTACGAGGGGGCGGTTCAGGTACCGCTGGCCAAGAACGCGGTCCAGGCCTCCGGGGCGACCGTGAAGTGAGGCGACTTCGAGGCGGGCGGGCGTGAACCGACCACGCCCGCCCGTGACTTCACCCGGCCGGCGTCAGTTGCGGTACCGGTAGAGGATCCGGCCGCGCGTGAGGTCGTAGGGGCTGAGCTCCACGAGCACCCGGTCGAACGGGAGGATCTTGATGTAGTTCTTCCGGATCTTCCCGCTGATGTGCGCGAGCACCTTGTGCCCGCTCTCCAGTTCCACCTGGAAGGTGGCGTTGCGCAGGCACTCGACGACGGTGCCCTCGATCTCGATTCCTGGGTTTGTTTTCGGCATCAGTGAAGTACGACCTCCAGGTTGGCGCCGACGCGCTCGGCGCCGATCTTTTCGAAGAGTTCCGAGGCGGCGACGTTCCGCTCGCCGACCTCGGCCGTCGCCGTCGGGACCCCGGACCGGTGCAGGGAGCCGAGGACTTCGGCGAGCAGCGTGCGGGCGATGCCGTGGCGCTGCCGGTCGGCCCGGACCGCGATGAGGCCGATCCGTGGCTGCCGCGGCACCGGCGCCACCCGGAGCAGTCCCACGTACTCGCCGGACTCCACCTCCATCGCGACCGCGTACTTCGTCGGGTCCACGACGACGTCGTCGTCCAGGCGCGGCAGCACCTCGGCCGGCATCTCCTGCCAGCCGACGGAGGCCCCGACCTCGTCCCGGATCGCTCGGTCGAGGGCGCGCAGGGGGTCCTTCTCCGACGTGCCTGGGGGGAGGATCGTCACGCCTGACGGCGGCTGCGCCGAGCCGAGTCCCGTGACCTGCGGGTCGGTGGGTACTCGGTACAGCCACTCGCGGCGCCGGACGGTGAAACCGGCGCGCTCCCACCGGGACCTCAGGTCCACGTCGGAGTCGTCGACGATCGTGTACAGCGGCCTCGGCAGGTCCGCGAGCATGGCATCGGCCAGCTGCTCGAACGCCGCTTCCTGCCAGGTGTCGATACTGAGGAACAGCCGTCCGTCGTACCGGGGCCACGCCTCGCCCCGGCCGACCACCTGGTCGTCCTCCAGCGCGTGCCACTGCCTCTCGGCGACGCGCGTGATCACTGTTGTCTTCATAGGTCTCTGCCTTTCGGGATCGCCTTGTCCAGGCGCTCCCGGGCGACCTACGTCAGTCGACCGACCGTGGGGAGGGGAGGAGCACCCACATACGTACTGCGGTCATGGGTCCCACCTCCTCGGCACTGCGTCACGGTTCGGGCCAGACACTAGGCGGGCCGACGAGGCCCTGTCCACGCAATTAAATGCGCGCCAGTGAACGCGCGATGGCGCCGCTGAGTTCAGCGGCGCCATCACACTTCGGACCACCCAGGGCCTAGCCCAGCAGTTCCACCTCCGCCAGCGTCGCGGCCCCACCGGTGAACACCAGCCGGTAGTGCTTGTACGTGCCCGGCTTGCTCACCGAGAACGCCCGCGTCTGCTTGTCCCAGGAGAAGGACTCGCCGGACCGCTGGTCCAGCGTCTGCCACGACGAGCCGTCGGCCGAGGCCTCCAGCTTCCAGCCCGCCGGGGCCTTCGCCGCCTCGTCCGACGTCAGCGTGTACTGCACGGCCTTCGCGCCGTCAGCGCCGACCGGCAGCTCGACCGACTCCGAACTCGCGCTCGTGGCGGAGGAGTTGTCGAACAGCGGACCCGAACCCGTGATGGCGTCCTTGCGCGGCGACGGCACCTTGTCGTCCTGCGTGATCGAGACCGGCGCCGCGTTCTTGCCGGTGCCCCACTTGGACGGCTTCGGGCCCATGGCGAACTCCAGGACCCCGCCCTTCGCGACGACCGAGTGCGGCAGCGACGTCGACGTCCAGTTCTTGCCGTTGACCTTCAGGCCCTGCACGTAGATGTTCTTCGCGCTGTTCTTCGGGGCCTTGACGACGAGGTCCTTGCCGTTCTCCAGGTGCAGCGTCATCTTCGTGAACTGCGGTGACCCGATGGCGTATTCACCGCTGCCCATGACCAGCGGGTAGAAGCCGAGGGAGGAGAAGAGGTACCAGGCCGACTGCTCGCCGTTGTCCTCGTCGCCGTGGTAGCCCTGGCCGATCTCGCTGCCCGTGTAGAGCCGGGACAGGACCTCGCGGACCTTCTCCTGCGTCTTGTAGGGCTGGCCCGCCGCGTCGTACATGTACGTGATGTGGTGGCCCACCTGGTTCGAGTGGCCGTACATGCCCATCCGGACGTCACGCGCCTCCGTCATCTCGTGGATGACGCCGCCGTACGAGCCCGCGACGTCGTTCGTCGCCGTCTCCGGGGTGGCGAAGAACGTGTCGAGCTTCTTGGCGAGGCCGTCGCGGCCGCCGTAGAGGTTGGCGAGGCCGCGCGAGTCCTGCGGGGCGGTGAAGGCGTAGCCCCAGGCGTTGGTCTCCGTGTAGTCGTAGCCCCAGATGCGCGGGTCGAACTGCGACGACTCGACGCGCCAGTCGCCCTTCTCGCTCTTGCCCTGGAAGAAGCCCGCCTTCGGGTCGAACATGTTCACGTAGTCGCGGGCCCGGTTGAGGAAGTAGTCCGACTCCTCCTTGTAGTGCTTCTCGCCGGTCTTCTTGTAGAGGGCCTGGCCCATCTGCGCGATGCCGTAGTCGTTGAGGTAGCCCTCAAGAGCCCAGGACAGTCCCTCGTGGGTGTCCGTGCTCGTGTAGCCGAGGAACGGCGACGTCTGCATGCCCTTGCGGCCGACGCCGGCCGCGGGCGGCACGACGCTCGCGTTCTTCAGAGCCGCCTTGTACGCCGCCTCCGCGTCGAACTTGACGCCCTTGACGTACGCGTCGGCGAACGCCACGTCCGAGGACGTGCCCGTCATCAGGTCCGCGTAGCCCGGCGACGACCAGCGCGAGATCCAGCCGCCGTCCTTGTACTGCTGCACGAACCCGTCGACGAGCTCGCCCGCCTTCTTCGGCGTCAGGAGCGAGTACGCCGGCCACGTCGTGCGGTACGTGTCCCAGAAGCCGTTGTTGACGTACGGCTTGCCGTCGACGATCTTCGCGCCGGTGTGGGTCGGGGTGTCCGGGCCCGGCATCGGCGAGAACGGCGACGCGTACTGGTACTTCGAACCGACCTTCTCGAAGCCGGAGTTGGGGTACAGGTACAGCCGGTACAGGGACGAGTAGAGCGTGGTGCGCTGGTCGGCCGTGGCACCCTCCACCTCGACCTTGCCGAGGAGCTTGTCCCACTGCGCGCGGGCGCTGTCCCGTACGGACGTGAACGACGAGCCGGACGGCAGCTCCTGCGCGAGGTTGTCCTTGGCCTGGTCGATGCCGATCAGGGACGTCGCCAGACGCAGGGTGACCGTCTTGTCGGCGCCCGGCTTGAAGCGGAGGTAGCCCTTGGGGCCGGTGGAGTCGCCGCCGGTGACCGGGGTGTCGAAGACGCCGTAGACGAAGAGCCGGGTCGCGCCCGCGGAGAGCCCGGACTTCACGTCCGAGTAGCCGGTGACGATGCCCTTGTCCTTGTCGAGCGTGAGGCCCGCCTGGTCGGAGACGTTGTCGAAGATCACGCTCGCGTCGTCACCGGGGTAGGTGAAGCGCAGCATCGCCGCGTGGTCGGTCGGCGTCATCTCGGCCTTGAGGCCGTTCTCGAAGCGCACCCCGTAGTAATAGGGGCGGGCCGTCTCGTTCTCGTGCTTGAACGGCAGCGCGCGGCCGGTGCGGGAGGTGTCCGGGGTGCCGGACGCCGCCGATGGCATCATCTGGAACGTCTGCCGGTCGCCCATCCAGGGGCTGGGCTCGTGGCTGGCGCTGAACGCCTCCATCGTCGGCAGGTTGTCCGCGTTGTTGTCGCGGCTGTAGTCGTAGAGCCAGCTGAGCGAGCCGGCGTTGGTCACCGGCGTCCAGAAGTTGAAGCCGTGGGGGACCGCGGTGGCCGGGAACGTGTTGCCGCGCGAGAAGCCGCCGCTGGAGTTCGTGCCGCGGGTCGTGACCGCGTAGTCCGCCGGATGCGCCTTCGGCGGCTCCGGCTTCGCGGCCTTCAGCGAGATGTCGTCGACCCAGCCGCGGAACTTCGCCGGGCCCTTCGGCGAGTCGTACGCCACCAGGATCCGGTCGACGGTCTTGCCGGCCGCGACGGAGCCGATGGAGGAGGCGACGGCGTTCCACTGGTTGACGTAGAGCCGCTTGGCCGCGCCCTGGCCCTGCGGCGTCAGCAGCCCGCCGTTGCTGTCGGTGGCCTTCAGGTCGCTCAGATAGGTGCCGTCGGTGAAGGCGAGGTCCACGGAGACGTTCGTGGCGTCGTAGTCGCGGTCGCCGTCCGCCATCGACGGGAAGATCTTGTACGAGAGCTCCGTGTCACGGGCGACGGCCACGTCGACGTCGAAGACCTTGTTGTACGAGTACGCGCGGGAGTCGGCCTTGTGCGTGCCCGCGTAGCGCAGGGCCTTCTTGCCGGTGAAGCCCGCGCCCGCCTTCGCGGTGGGGGAGCCGCTGGGGCCCTTGTCCACGAGGGACAGCATGTCGTCGGGCGTGGGCGAGCCGGTGTCGGCGGTGGCCAGCTGGAGATCCGCGAGCTGCGTGGCGTCGTCCGCGCCGTTGTTCTTGGTGACCTCGATCCGGAAGTGCTGGTACTCGGCCGGGTTCTGGAGGTCGTACTTCTTGGTCTGGAAGCGGTCGGCGAAGCTCTCCCCGGTGCGGGTGTCGAGCGTCGTCCACTCCTTGCCGTCGGTGGAACCCTTGAGGGTCCAGTCCTTCGGGTCGCGCTCGGAGTGGTCGTTGGCCGACGTCAGGGCGTACGTCGTGATCTTGGCCGGCGCGTCCAGGTCGTACTCGACCCAGGCCGTCGGCTCGAAGGAGAGCCATTTGGTGCTCGACTCGCCGTCGAGGAGGTTCTCCTTGGTCTCACCGCCGCCCGCGTTCTCGTCGCTGGCGCGGACCTCCGTGACGTGGCTGTTGACATTGCCCGGAAATCCGCCGCTGTCGCCGCCGTCGACCCCTGACGACCGCTTCGTGCCGTCTGCAGTGGTATCCACGGTGTTCAGCCAGGTGGGGGCGGGATCGCCCGATTCGAACGAGGAGCTGAACTCGCGGTCCGCGTGCGGCCGTTGGCCGGGGGACGCGGCGGACGCTCCCTGGCCGGCGGCGACGAGCGCGAGTGAGGCCGCCCCCAGGGCTGCCGTGGACCTGAGTCTGTGTCTGGATCTGCCGACCATTCGCGAGCACCCTCCCGGCGCGAGACAACGTTGTCAATTCACAGCGCAGGGTCCAGTAGGGAGGTAAGTCGCCTGTGGTGTCAAGGGTGTTGGGATCGGCGTGTGGGACGCACGGGGAGAGAAGACTGGCGCGACCATCCATTAAACGAGGTCATCGGCCGCCCGGGGCCGCACGGGCCGCCCATGGGCGCCGCATATATCCGAGAGGTCTCAACTCGGGAAAGAACGCCGTCCAAACCTGCATTCGATCTTGCCCAGTTGACGTGAAGTGGACTATACCTGTCGGCGTCTGCCCAGCCGTTTCCACCGGCCGCGGACAGCGCGGGGGGATGGGGGAAACGGTGAGGTGCGCTCGAAGCGCCGTCGGCCGTGTGTTTCCGACCGATCCCGGCGTGTAGACATATCAGGCACGACCCCAGCTTCACATCACCGCGGTGCCGGGGAGGATCCGGTTCACCGCCTGAGTCCTGGAGAAGGCGAGGACTTGAGCATGGGATCCACTTCCGCCCAGAACAATGGTGAGGGCTTCGGCCGCCGCGATCTGATCAAGCGGTCCGCCGCACTCGGTCTGGTCGCCGTTCCCACGATGAGCTTCCTGTCGGCCTGCGCGAGCAGCGACAGCGGCTCGGGGGACAAGGCCGAAAAGGGCAAGACGTCCAAGAAGAACCCGCTCGGCGTAAATGAGACCGCGCCGCTCGCGGTCACCATCTTCGACGGCGGCTTCGGCACGAAGTACGCCACGGACGCCAACGCCGAGTACAAGAAGGCGTTCCCCAAGGCCAAGATCGACTTCCACAAGACGCAGAAGATCCAGTCGGAGCTGCAGCCGAAGTTCAACGGCGGCACGCCCCCCGACCTGATCGACAACTCGGGCGCCGAGCAGATGGACATGGGTGTCCTCGTCGGCCAGAAGCAGCTCACCGACCTGACCCCGCTCCTGGACGCGCCGTCGATCGACGACCCGTCGAAGAAGGTCCGCGACACCCTGCGCCCGGGCATCGTCGAGATGGGCCAGTTCGACGGCGACCCGGTCTGGATCATGTACTACGCGTACACGGTCTACGGCGTCTGGTACTCGCAGACCGCGCTCGAGAAGTTCGACGCGCAGTACCCCGAGACCTGGGACGACATGCTCGCCCTGTGCGCCAAGGCGAAGAAGAAGGGCGTCGCCGGCTGGACGTACGCGGGCAAGTACCCGTACTACCTGCCGTTCTCGCTCTACCCCTTCATCGCCAAGATCGGCGGCCGCGAGGTTCTCGACAAGATCGACAACCTGGAGCCGAACGCCTGGAAGGACCCGGCCGTCAAGTCCGCCTTCGAGGCGTACTACGAGCTGTACAAGAAGGGCTACATCCTCCAGGGCACGCCCGGCATCGACCACATCCAGTCGCAGACCGCCTGGGCCAAGGGCAAGGCGCTGTTCATCCCGAACGGCTCCTGGGTCGAGAACGAGTCGGCGAAGGTCATCCCCGCCGACTTCAACCTCGCGGTCTCCGCGCCCTCCAGCCTGGACGCCAGTGACAAGCTGCCCTTCGGCACCATCTGGGCCTCCGGCGGTGAGCCCTTCATCGTCCCGGCCAAGGCGAACAACGCCGAGGGCGGCATGGAGCAGCTGCGCATCATGCTCTCCGAGGCCTCCTCGAAGAACTTCACCTCCTCGGTCAAGTCGCTCACCGCGCTCAACGGCGGCACCGACGGCATCGAGCTGACCCCGGGCCTCAAGGCCGGTGTCGCGGCGCTGGAGAAGGCCGGCGACAACGTGGTCAACCCGCGCCTCCAGGACTGGTACGTCAAGCTCCAGAAGGAGCAGATCGGCGTCTCCGTCCTCGGCGAGATGATGGCGGGACGGCTGACCCCGGCCGAGGCCATCAAGAAGGCGCAGGGCTACGCGGACGCGGCCGCCAAGGACTCGTCCATCAAGCACTACAAGCACCAGTAACAGCTCGTGCGCACGCGTCATCAGCGGCGGCACCCGCGAATCGATCGGGGTCGGTAAACCATGCAACACGGCAAGTACAGGTTCATTGTGGGGTTCCTGGTAGCCCCCTTGGCGTTGTATGCAGTCTTCGTCATCTGGCCGTTCATCCAGTCCATCTACTATTCGTTCACGGACTGGACCGGCCTGAGCCCGGACTTCAAGATGGTCGGCTTCGCCAACTACAAGCGGATGTTCCAGGACGATGTCTTCTGGAAGTCCTTGCAGCACAGCGTGCTACTGGCTTTGCTGCTGCCGCTGGTGACGCTGGGCCTCGCGCTCTTCTTCGCCTTTATGCTCAATGTCGGTGGGCGGCGCCGAAAGGGCGCCGCCATCACCGGAGTGCGCGGTTCTGGTTTCTACAAGATCGCGTATTTCTTCCCGCAGGTGCTTTCGATCGCGATCGTCGCCATTCTCTTCCGGTTCGCCTTCAACCCCAATGACGGCGTGATCAACGGGACGCTGAAGGCGATCGGTCTCGGCAGCATCCAGCCGGACTGGCTGGGCGACCCGAACTTCGCTCTGTGGTGCGTCATGTCCGTCCTGGTCTGGAGCACCGTCGGATTCTTCGTCGTGCTCTTCTCGGCGGGCATGGCGTCCATTCCGAAGGACTTCTACGAGGCGGCGCTGCTCGACGGCGCGAGCCGCTTCACCACCTTCTTCAAGATCACGCTGCCGCTGCTCTGGGACACGGTGCAGTCCGGCTGGGTCTACATGGGAATCCTGGCCCTCGGCGCGGAGGCCTTCGCCTCGGTGCAGATCATGACGGTGGGCCCCGGCGGCCCCGACTACTCGACCACGGTCCTGCCGCTGTACGTCTACCAATCGGCGTTCCGCGACGCCAACGCTGCCTACGCCACAACGATCGGCGTCGCCCTGCTCATCGTCACGCTGCTCTTCGCGGCGATCGTGATGCGGCTCGGCCGGCGCGAGCGGCTGGAGTTCTGAGCATGAAGACCACCGACATCCCGCCCGCCGGCCCCATCGAGGACCGTCCGCCGGTGCGCAAGACGGCGGCTCCGGCCGTCAAGGAGAAGAGCAGCGAGGGCGGCGCCCTCAACGTCTTCTCACACGGTGTCCTCGTCATCTGGGCGATCATGGTCGTCCTGCCGCTGCTGTGGGCGGTGATGACGTCCTTCAAGGACGACAACTCGATCTTCGGCTCGCCCTGGTCACTGCCGGACAGGCTGCACTTCGAGAACTGGTCGCGCGCCTGGTCCCAGGCGCACATGAGTGACTACTTCGCCAACACCCTGATCGTGGTGGGCTTCTCGCTCGTCGGCACGCTCGTCCTCGGCTCCATGGCCGCGTACGTCCTGGCACGCTTCGACTTCCCGGGCAAGCGGTTCATCTACTTCCTCTTCGTCGGAGGAATGAGCTTCCCGATCATGCTGGCCCTGGTGCCGCTGTTCTACGTGATGCAGAACTTGCACCTCCTGAACACACTGCAGGGCCTGATCGTCGCCTACATCGCGTACTCGCTGCCGTTCACGGTCTTCTTTCTGACCTCCTTCTTCAGGACGCTGCCCAGCTCGATCGCGGAGGCCGCGTTCGTGGACGGTGCCTCGCACACCAGGACGTTCTTCCAGATCATGCTGCCGATGGCCAAGCCCGGCCTGATCAGCGTGGGGATCTTCAACTTCCTGGGGCAGTGGAACCAGTACATGCTGCCGACGGTGCTCAACACCGACCCCGACAAAAGGGTGCTGGCGCAGGGGCTTGTGGAGCTCGCGACGAGTCAGGGCTACCAGGGCGACTGGTCCGGTCTCTTCGCCGGCCTCGTGATGGCGATGCTGCCGGTGCTCGGGGCGTACATCATCTTCCAGCGGCAGGTCGTGCAGGGCCTGACCGCGGGAGCGCTCAAGTAACGCCACGAACACGTCGAGTGAGGGCCCGGTTCCGGAACATCTCGTCCGGAACCGGGCCCTCACCCCTGTCCGGGCCCGTGTGTGCTCTTCTGTGCTCTTCTGCGCCGGGTATCGCTCAAGCTCTTGACGGGAGGCAACCCGAAAGGCTCAGCTTAGAGTTCAATAGTTGGACATACGCCGAGGCCTCATCGAAGCGGCCTCGCACGCAGGAGGTCGTCGTGGAGACTCCGGGGTCGCAGTCGTCGCTGCATCGGGCCAATCTCGAGCGGGTCGTACGCGCCGTGCGGCTCGCCGGATCGCTCACGCAGGCGGAGATCGCGAGGTCGACCGGCCTGTCCGCGGCCACGGTCTCCAACATCGTCCGCGAGCTCAAGGACGGCGGCACGGTCGAGGTCACGCCCACCTCGGCGGGCGGCCGGCGGGCCCGCAGCGTCTCGCTCAGCGGCGACGCGGGCATCGTCATCGGCGTCGACTTCGGCCACACCCACCTGCGCGTGGCCATCGGAAACCTCGCCCACCAGGTCCTCGCCGAGGAGGCCGAGCCCCTCGATGTGGACGCCTCCGCGGCGCAGGGCTTCGACCGGGCGGAGGAGCTCGTCGAGCGGCTCGTGGCGGCCACCGGTGTGGACCGTACGAAGGTGGCGGGCGTCGGCCTTGGCGTGCCCGGCCCCATCGACGTGGAGAGCGGCACGCTGGGCTCCACGTCGATCCTGCCGGGCTGGACCGGCACCAAGCCCGCCGAGGAGATGAGCACGCGCCTCGGCGTCCCCGTGCACGTCGACAACGACGCCAATCTGGGTGCCCTCGGCGAGCTGGTCTGGGGCAGCGGGCGCGGCGTCAAGGACCTCGCGTACATCAAGGTCGCCAGCGGTGTCGGCGCCGGGCTCGTGATCGACGGCAAGATCTACCGGGGCCCCGGCGGGACCGCGGGCGAGATCGGGCACATCACCCTCGACGAGTCGGGTCCCGTCTGCCGGTGCGGCAACCGCGGCTGCCTGGAGACCTTCACGGCGGCCCGCTACGTGCTGCCGCTCCTGGAGTCCAGTCACGGCACCGGGCTGACCATGGAGTCCGTCGTGCGGCTCGCGCGGGACGGCGACCCGGGGTGCCGGCGGGTGATCGCCGACGTCGGCCGTCACATCGGCAGTGGTGTCGCGAATCTCTGCAACCTTCTCAACCCCAGCCGGGTCGTCCTCGGCGGCGATCTGGCGGAGGCCGGAGAGCTGGTCCTGGGGCCCATCAGGGAGTCCGTGGGACGCTACGCGATCCCCAGCGCCGCGCGTCAACTGTCCGTCCTTCCGGGGGCGTTGGGCGGCCGCGCGGAGGTGCTCGGGGCGCTCGCCCTGGCACTCAGCGAGATGGGCGATTCGACCCTTTTGGACGGTTCGCTGTCCGCCGTGGCACCTGCCTTCACTTAGAGAACGCATGACACCGTTGCCATCTCGTTAAGGATTTACTCCTTGACGCTGGGGTTGCGGCCGAGTTGACTTCCCGCTACCTCGGCCGCAACGTCGCGGCCTCGTCAGGGAGGTTTCTGAAGTGAACACGCGTATGCGTCGCGCCGCCGTTGCGTTCTGTGCCACTGGTATGGCTGTCTCTCTCGCCGCTTGCGGCAGCGCCAAGGAGTCCGGCGACAAGGGCAGCGACAAGGCGAGCCCCAAGAAGGGCGACGACATCACTGTCGGCCTGCTACTGCCGGAGAACCAGACCGCGCGCTACGAGAAGTTCGACAAGCCGATCATTGAGAAGCAGATCTCGACGCTGACCAATGGCAAGGGCAAGGTCGAGTACCTGAACGCCAAGCAGGAAGCGACCCTCCAGTCGCAGCAGATCGACACGATGATCACCAAGAAGGTCGACGTGCTGATCCTGGACGCGGTCGACTACAAGGCGGTCGCCGGCGGCGTGCAGAAGGCCAAGGAAGCCGGCATCCCCGTCGTCGCGTACGACCGCCTGGCCGAGGGTCCGATCTCCGCGTACACCTCGTTCGACAACACCGAGGTCGGCAAGACGCAGGGCGAGGCGCTGCTGAAGGCCATGGGTGACAAGGCCAAGCCCAGCTCCAAGATCGTCATGATGAACGGCGCGATCACCGACCCGAACGCGAAGCAGTTCAAGGACGGCGCGCTCTCGGTGCTCAAGGGCAAGGTGAACATCGCCAAGTCCTACGACACCAAGGAGTGGAAGCCGGAGAACGCCAACCAGAACATGGATGCCGCGATCTCCGCGATCGGCAAGGACAAGATCGCCGGCGTCTACTCCGCCAACGACGGCATGGCGGGCGGCATCATCACCGCGCTCAAGGGCGCGGGCCTGAGCAAGCTCCCGCCGGTCACCGGCCAGGACGCCGAGCTCGCGGGTGTGCAGCGGATCGTCACGGGCGACCAGAACATGAGCGTCTTCAAGTCGTACCCGCAGGAGGCCGAGACCGTCGCCAAGATGGCCGTCGCCGTCGCCAAGGGTGAGAGCCTCGACTCCATCAAGACCGGCACGGTCGACAGCGGCACCAAGAAGGGTGTCCCCTCGGTGATCGTCCCGGTGGTCTCCCTGACCCAGGACAACATCAAGGACACGGTCATCAAGCAGGGTTACTACACCCTCGGCGAGATCTGCACGGCCAAGTACAAGGCCGCCTGCGACAAGATCGGCCTGAAGTAGCCAGACCGGAGTCGCCTTGCGGCAACTCCCTTGTCCTGCACGGGACGTGAGCGCACCTTGAAGGAGCGCCCCGTGTGAGCACGTCCGGCGCCCCGCCGCCGAAAGCCCCGCAAGCTCAACGGCGGGGCGCCGGACGGAACGACGTACGACAGCACCACCCCTGCGCGTACGCACCCCCCTCTCAGTCTCTTCTGTTCAACCTCCCGCCGGGTCAGGCCTTTGGCGGCGAAGGAGATGGTTCACGTGTCCGCTACGCCCGTGCTGGCGTTGCGCGGAGTCTCCAAGCGATTCGGTGCCGTCCAGGCGCTCACCGATGTAGAGCTTGAGGTCCACGCCGGTGAGGTGGTCGCCCTGGTCGGCGACAACGGTGCCGGAAAGTCCACCCTTGTCAAGACGATCGCCGGCGTGCACCCCATCGATGACGGTGTCATCGAGTGGGACGGCAAGGCCGTCGCGGTCAACCGGCCGCACGACGCCCAGGCCCTGGGCATCGCGACCGTCTACCAGGACCTCGCGCTGTGCGACAACATCGACGTCGTCGGCAACCTCTTCCTGGGCCGTGAGCTCAAGCGCCGCGGTGTCCTCGACGAGGTCGAGATGGAGCGCCGCTCCAGGGAGCTCCTCGAGACGCTCTCCATCCGCATCCCGAGCGTGCGCATCCCGATCGCCTCGCTCTCCGGCGGTCAGCGCCAGGTCGTGGCCATCGCCCGCTCCATGCTCGGCGAGCCCAAGCTGGTCATCCTCGACGAGCCGACGGCAGCCCTCGGTGTCGAGCAGACCGCGCAGGTCCTCGACCTCGTCGAGCGTCTTCGCGAGCGCGGGCACGCGGTCATCCTCATCAGCCACAACATGGCCGATGTGAAGGCCGTCGCTGACAAGGTCGCCGTCCTGCGGCTCGGCCGCAACAACGGCGTTTTCGAGGTCAAGACCACCTCGCAGGAAGAGATCATCTCCGCCATCACCGGCGCCACGGACAACGCCGTGACCCGTCGTGCGGCGCGCAGCAACGCGGAGGCTCAGAAGTGAGCATCGAAAAGACCGACCAGCCGCAGGCCACCGTGGACGCCCCGGCGGCCGCCGGTGACGCCAGCGTCGCCATCGACCCCCGCCTCCTCGTGCGCGAGCAGGGATTCGCGGGCTACATAGGCGAGTTCAAGCGCAAGATGCGCGCCGGTGACCTCGGCGCGACGCCGGTCGTCATCGGCCTGATCGTCATCTGCGCGATCTTCCAGAGCCTGAACTCGGCGTTCCTGGGCGCGGAGAACCTCAACAACATCTTCGTCGCCATGGTCGCGACGGGCATGATGTCGGTCGGCATCATCTTCGTGCTGCTGCTCGGTGAGATCGACCTGTCGGTGGGCTCCGTCTCCGGTGTCTCCGCGGCGATCACGGCCGTGCTGAGCGTCACCCACGGCGTCAACGAGTGGCTCGCGGTCCTCACCGCCCTCGCCGCCGGCGCGGTCATCGGAGCCCTGCACGGCTTCTTCTTCGCCCGGATCGGCGCCCCCGCGTTCGCCGTGACCCTGGCGGGCCTGCTGTTCTGGAACGGCTTCATGCTCCAGATCCTGGGCTCCAACGGCACGATCAACATCGACGGCGACGGCGTGGTCGGCAAGCTCACCACGTACTACTTCTCCGATGTCGCCGCCGCCTACGGGCTCGCCGTCGTCGCGGTCGCCGCCTACTTCCTGTCGGCCTTCTTCGGCAACCGGCGCCGCGAGGCCGCCGGGATCCCGTCCCGCCCGCTGAGCGAGCTCGTGCTGCGCACTGTGCTGCTCGCGATCGCGGCCTTCGCCGTGGCGATCATGTTCAACCAGTACAAGGGCCTGCCGCTCGCCGTGCTGCTGTTCGCGATCGTCCTCGTCGCCACCGACTTCGTGCTGCGCCGCACCTCGTACGGCCGCAAGATCTTCGCGCTCGGCGGCAGCGTCGAGGCGTCGCGCCGTGCCGGTATCAACGTCACGGCGGTCCGTGTCTCGGTCTTCGCCGTCGCGGGTCTGTTCGCGGCGGTCGGCGGCCTCTTCTGGGCCTCCAAGATCGCGGCGGCCAACCAGAGCGCCGGTTCCGGTGACCTCCTGATGAACGTCATCGCGGCGGCCGTCATCGGCGGCACCAGCCTCTTCGGCGGCCGGGGCCGCACCTGGAACGCCCTGCTCGGTGTCCTCGTGATCACGTCGATCCAGTACGGCCTGGCCCTTCAGGGGATCGCCACCCCGATCCAGTACATGATCACCGGCGGTGTGCTCCTCGCCACGGTCGTCATCGACTCGGTCACCCGCAAGACCCAGAAGTCGGCGGGCCGCGCGTAAGCGCTCCGCTCGGCCACGTGTGAACTCTGCGGACCGGCTGTGGCTGGTCGCGCAGTTCCCCGCGCCCCTTGGGCGCGGGGCTTGTGCCCGGTGTCAACGAAGACGCCGGGCACAGGCGTGTCCGCACCGATTTCCTGAACACGCGTACGTCTCGCGTACGGCCGATCGCGTGACGTACAACGCATAGCCCGGGCGCCGCGCGCTGAGGCGGAACATTAGACTCGACAGACCCGGCAAAAGCTCGAACAGCTCTATCGCAAGGAGGCACGGGTGCCGCTGCTGACCCGCATCACGGGACCGCGCGATCTGGACCGGCTCAGCCCGGAACAGCTGGACCAGCTGGCCGGTGAGATCCGGACCTTCCTGGTCGACGCGGTATCCAAGACCGGCGGCCACCTCGGCCCCAACCTCGGCGTCGTCGAGCTCACCATCGCACTGCACCGCGTCTTCGACTCGCCGAAGGACCGGGTGCTCTTCGACACCGGCCACCAGTCCTACGTGCACAAGCTGCTCACGGGCCGCCAGGACTTCGGCAAGCTGCGCACCAAGGGCGGCCTGTCCGGCTACCCCTCGCGCGCCGAGTCCGACCACGACGTGATCGAGAACTCGCACGCCTCCACAGTCCTCGGCTGGGCCGACGGCCTCGCCAAGGCGAACGAGGTGCGCGGCAAGGACGACCACGTCGTCGCCGTGATCGGCGACGGAGCCCTCACCGGCGGCATGGCCTGGGAGGCGCTGAACAACATCGCGGCCGCCAAGGACCGCCCCCTCGTGATCGTCGTCAACGACAACGAGCGCTCGTACGCCCCCACCATCGGCGGCCTCGCCAACCACCTGGCCACCCTGCGCACCACGGACGGCTACGAGCGGTTCCTGGCCCGCGGCAAGGACCTCCTGGAGCGCACGCCGGTCGTCGGCCGCCCGCTCTACGAGACCCTGCACGGCGCCAAGAAGGGCCTCAAGGACTTCATCGCCCCGCAGGGCATGTTCGAGGACCTCGGCCTGAAGTACGTCGGCCCCATCGACGGCCACGACATCGAGGCCCTGGAGTCGGCCCTGGCCCGCGCCAAGCGGTTCGGCGGACCCGTCATCGTGCACTGCCTCACCGAGAAGGGCCGCGGCTACAAGCCGGCCGAGCAGGACGAGGCCGACCGCTTCCACGGCATCGGCCCGATCCACCCGGACACCGGCCTGCCCATCAAGGCCTCGGCCGCCAGCTGGACGTCCGTCTTCGGCGACGAGATGGTCAAGCTCGGCCACGACCGCGAGGACATCGTCGCGATCACCGCCGCGATGCTCCAGCCCGTCGGCCTGAAGAAGTTCGCCGACGCCTTCCCCGACCGCATCTACGACGTCGGCATCGCCGAGCAGCACGCCGCCACCTCGGCCGCGGGCCTCGCCACCGGCGGGGTGCACCCGGTCTTCGCGGTCTACGCGACGTTCCTCAACCGCGCCTTCGACCAGGTCCTCATGGACGTCGCGCTGCACAAGTGCGGTGTCACGTTCGTCCTGGACCGGGCGGGCGTCACGGGCGACGACGGCGCCTCGCACAACGGCATGTGGGACATGTCCATGCTCCAGGTCGTCCCCGGCCTGCGCCTGGCCGCCCCGCGCGACGCCGAGCAGCTGCGCGCCCAGCTGCGCGAGGCCGTCGAGGTCGACGACGCCCCGACCGTCGTGCGCTACTCGAAGGGTGTCGTCGGACCCGCGGTCCCGGCCGTCGGCAAGGTCGGCTCGATGGACGTGCTGCGCAAGCCGTCGGCGGTCAAGCCGGACGTGCTCCTGGTCTCCGTCGGGGCGCTCGCCCCGATGTGCCTGGAGATCGCCGGCCTCCTCGACAAGCAGGGCATCACCACGACCGTCGTCGACCCGCGCTGGGTCAAGCCGGTCGACGAGGCGCTCGCGCCGCTCGCCGAGCAGCACCGCGTCGTCGTCACCGTCGAGGACAACTCCCGTGTGGGAGGCGTCGGTTCGGCGATCGCGCAGGCCCTGCGTGACGCGGGCGTCGACATGCCGCTGCGGGACTTCGGCATTCCGCCGCGCTTCCTCGACCACGCCTCGCGCAAGGAGGTCATGGCCGAGATCGGCCTCACGGCCCCCGACATCGCGCGTCAGGTCACCGGTCTGGTCGCCAAGCTGGACGGCCGCTTCGAGCGCGCCACGGCCACCGACGCGGTGGAGCCCGCGCGCGACTGACCCACACAGGCTGCTGCTCCATGGGCCGGTCCCACCACCCCGCAAGGGTGGTGGGACCGGCCCATTCGCGTGAATGCCCCCGCGCCGGGACATAAGGGGAGAAAGCCCCCTCGATCATGTCGGGGACGACAATGCGTGGGAGGTACGCCCGTGAGCAGCACCCTCTTCAGGACGAAGAAGGTCGAACAGTCGATCTTGGACACTGAGGAGCCGGAGCACGCACTCAAGAAGTCGCTGTCCGCTCTGGACCTCACCGTGTTCGGTGTCGGAGTCATCATCGGCACCGGCATCTTCGTCCTCACCGGCAAGGTCGCCAAGGAGAACGCGGGCCCCTCGGTGGCCCTGGCGTTCATCGTGGCCGGCGTCGTCTGCGGCCTGGCCGCGCTCTGCTACGCGGAGTTCGCGTCCACTGTCCCGGTCGCCGGATCCGCGTACACCTTCTCCTACGCGTCACTCGGCGAACTCCCCGCCTGGATCATCGGCTGGGACCTGGTGCTCGAATTCGCGCTCGGCACGGCGGTGGTCGCCGTCGGCTGGTCCGGATATGTGCGCTCGCTGCTGGACAACGCGGGCTGGCATCTGCCCGCGTCCCTGAGCGGGCGGGACGGGGCCTCAGGATTCGGCTTCGACATCCTCGCCGCCGCCCTGGTCCTGGTGCTCACCGTCATCCTCGTCCTCGGGATGAAGCTCTCCGCCCGCGTCACCACGGTCGTCGTCGCGATCAAGGTGGCTGTCGTCCTCATCGTGATCGTCGCGGGGGCCTTCTTCGTCACGGCCGACAACTACAAGCCCTTCATCCCGAAGGCGCAGGCGCAGGAAGCGGGCCCCAGCCTCCAGTCCCCGCTCGTGCAGCTGATGTTCGGCTACACGCCGACCGACTTCGGCGTCATGGGCATCTTCACCGCCGCCTCCGTCGTCTTCTTCGCCTTCATCGGCTTCGACGTCGTGGCCACCGCCGCCGAGGAGACGAAGAACCCGCAGCGGGACATGCCCCGCGGCATCCTCGGCTCCCTGATCATCTGCACCACGCTCTACGTGGCGGTGTCGATCGTCGTCACAGGTATGCAGAGGTACAGCGAGCTGTCCATCGACGCCCCGCTCGCGGACGCCTTCAAGGCCACCGGGCACCCCTGGTACGCGGGTGTCATCAGCTTCGGCGCGGCGGTCGGCCTGACGACGGTCTGTCTGATCCTTCTCCTCGGCCAGACCCGGGTCTTCTTCGCGATGAGCCGCGACGGACTGCTGCCCCGCTTCTTCTCCGTCGTCCACCCGAGATTCAAGACCCCGTACCGGCCGACCATCCTGCTCGGCGTGATCATCGCGATCCTGGCCGGGTTCACCAGCCTCAGCGAGCTCGCGGAACTGGTGAACATCGGCACGCTCTTCGCCTTCATCGTCGTCGCGCTCGGCGTCATCATCCTGCGCCGCACCCGCCCCGACCTGCCCCGCTCCTTCCGCACCCCCCTGGTGCCGCTGATCCCGATCCTGTCGGTCCTCGCGTCCCTGTGGCTGATGCTGAACCTGCCCGCGGAGACCTGGCTCCGCTTCGCGGCCTGGATGGTGCTCGGCTTCATCGTCTACTTCGCGTACGGGCGCTCGCACAGCCGGCTGGGCCGGCAGGAGGAGGCGACGGCGGGCGAGGTGCCCAAGGCGCCGGGGCGGGACGGGGAGTAGGGGGGGGCAGGCGCCGGCTCCGGCGTTCTTCCGTGACGGCGGCCGGCCGTGACGCCAGGTAACGCAATGGGGACGGATTTCGCTGAGGCATATGATGTGGCGAATTCATGGTTTCCCTGCGCACATGCCGGGCGTGAGGTTGACGGAAGGTGACGGCGGTCATGCGGGGCAGAAACGCTATCGACGAGCGAACCGATGACCACGGCTCCGAGCGTCGTGCCGCCACCGGTGCCGCCGACGGGCGTTGGCTGACACTGGGCAAGGACGGCAGGCTCACCGCGTACGCGCTCACCGAGGGCGGCATGCTGCGCTGGACCGAGGTCACGCCCGGCGGCCCCCGGTGGTCGGGGCCCGACTTCCTCCCCGCCGCCCATCTGGGCGATGTCACCGTCGTGCAGGGCGCAAACACGTATGTGCACTTCCTCGGCCGCCGGGCGAAGCCGCGGGCCGACGGGGGAGTGGACGTCGACATCGTGCACGCCATCCAGTACCAGACGGGCAGACCGGTCACCGAGTGGCGCTCGCTCGGCAACCCGCACAAGGACCGCGCCAAGGGCGCCCGGTTCGGTGTGCCGGTCGGCGCCGTGAACTCGAACGGCACGGTGCACGTCTTCGCTCGCAACGCAGGCGGCGGCCTGATGATGCGTCGTGAGGACAAGACGGGCAGCTGGGAGGCGTGGGCGGACCTGAAGGGCAGTGGTCTCGCCGACGGAATAGCCGCCGTCCCCACCACGGCGGGACGCGTGGAGGTCCTCGCCCCGACGCGCAACCCTGTTGCCCTGCACTGGTATCAGACCGCGACGGACGGCGAGTTCCGCCAGTCCCAGGACGTCCCGCTCCAGGCGCCCGCCGACGGCGTCGTCGGTCTGGAGACGGGCCCCGACCGGCTGACGTACTACTGGAACGACACCGGCGGCAACGGGATCGTCGCCTACCGGCACGGCAGTTGGGCGATCCCCCTGGGCGGGGCTCCCGCCCCCAGCCCGGTCGCCGCGCTGCGCACCCACCTCGACGGCTACGACTGCACGGTGCTCGCGCACCGCGCGGTCGACGACCAGATCATGCTCGCGGCCTGTGTCTCGGAGAACGAGAGCCAGGGTCTGTGGTGGTCCCCCACAGGTGAACAGGCCGTGGGCGCGCCCGCGTTGGCGGTCGACGCTCTCGGTCGCGTGGTCCTCGCCGTCATCGGCAAGGACGGGGCGCTCTACGTCGCGCGCCAGCGCCGCGAGCCGGGCCTCGCCCTGGAGACCTCGGTCCGCGCCTGACGCGGGACCGCCCGGAATCCGAGTCCCGTCAGGCGGCGGGACACCTGAACCACGAAGCGTCCCGCCCGGAGTGATCCGGGCGGGACGCTTCGTTCGTGACGCCGGGTCAGCCGCCCGTGGCGGGCGACTTCTTGGCCGACTCCGGGACGGGCTCGCCGGCCCGCAGCGCCTTCCACAGGTCGTGCGCCTGCGGCTCGGCCGCGACGACCCGGTTGGGGTCCTGCTTGTCGTACGCCACCGGGAGCATGATCGTCTCCATGGTGCCGGGGTCGACGCCGTTCATGCTGCGCCCGAAGTCCGCGAGCGAAGTCAGCGAGTCTAGGCCCGAGTCGGTGGTGAGCGACGAGGTCAGCGTGTCCGCGATCTTGTAGGTCTTGGTGGGGCTGCCGAGCAGGTCCTGCTTCTTGATCTCGCCGAGCAGCGCCAGCATGAACTGCTGCTGCAGGCCTATGCGTCCGAGGTCGCTGCCGTCACCGACGCCGTGCCGGGTCCGGACGAAGGCGAGCGACTCGGTGCCGTTCAGCTTGTGCGTGCCCGCCGCGAGGTCGAGGCCGCTCGACTTGTCGTGAATGGGCTTGTCGACGGTCACCGGCACTCCGCCGATGGCGTCGACCAGGCCCTTGAAGCCGGCGAAGTCGATCTCCATGTAGTGGTCCATGCGGATGCCGGAGATCTTCTCGACCGTCTTCACCACACAGGCCGGACCGCCCGTCGAATAAACGGAGTTGAACATGACGCGCTGTGCCTGGGGCAGTGACTTGCCCGAGGTCGTGGTGCAGGCCGGGCGGGTCACCAGGGTGTCGCGGGGGATGCTCACCGCGGTCGCCCGGCTGCGGCCCTCCGGGATGTGCACGACGAGGGCGGTGTCGGAGCGGGCTCCGCTGACCTTGGCGCCGTCGAGCGCGGAGTTGGCGCCCGCGCGCGAGTCCGAGCCGAGCACCAGGATGTTCTGGCCACTGGTCGGCAGCTTCTCGGGGCGGTCGTCGCCGAGAGCCTTGTCGATGTCGACGTTGTTCAGGTTCGAGTTGAGGCTGTGGTACATCCACCAGGCGGTGCCGCCCAGGGCGAGCAGTACGAGCACCAGGCCGAGGGCGATCCAACGCCCCACCCGGCGCTTGCGCTTCGGCTTCTTCTTGCGCCGGTCGGGCGCCGCGCGCCGGGCGCCGCGCGCGCCGGAGTCCGTCAGGGTGTGGGACATGCCAGGAGGCCTCTCTCCGCTTTCGATTCCGATACCCGAGGTGCAAGTGGGACTGGGCTCGGGTGGGGGGAGGCGGCCGGCCCGGGGCTTTGCATGGATGTTGATGCACTATAGACACATTTTCGAATCCTCAGACTTGGCCTCTGTTCCTTTGCTGTTCACGATGGCCGTTATGTCTTGGTGTGAGGTGACAGGTCTGATTGATCGTGAAATGTGGGCGGTGTTGACATCGGCCGAGTTGGCGTCTGAAGATGTGCGCAGCCTGTGAATGTCAGTCATTTATGAGCACATTTTGGGCTTAATCAGGCTTGATCGAAGTTTTTTAGGCAAAAGGCAAACGGCTCGGGGGGGTCGCGCACGCCAGGACCTGAGGTTCGCCACAGGTCCACGCCTGCGTTCCGTGATGGAGGAGTTGGTGTTGTCCGAGTGGCTGAGGCCGCGCGCCGGGGGGCTCCGGGTGTCGCGATACGCCGGGGGGCGGGCCGCATGACGACCATTCCCGGTCCCATCACGTACTCGGACGCGTGGAACATCGCGCCGCAGTCCGTCCCGCTCCGCTCCGGTGTGCCGGCACAGGCTCCCCCGTACCCGCAGGCCGAATCGCCGCACGAGGGTGCGTACGTCGAGACCTCGGTGACGCCGCTCGGGGCCCGCGAGGCCAACCGCTCGGCCGTCGCCGCGCTCCTCGACGCCGAGGGCATCCCGTACTTCGCCGTCCGCGGCACGTCCGACCACGGATCCGTCATCGCCGTCGCCGAACCCGACCGTGAGCGCGTCCTGGGTGCCGTCTTCCGTGGCCTGGGCCGTTTCCCCGGCCACCTCAGCGTCATCGCGCAGGACCCGGTGCGCGCGCCCAAGCCACTGCCTTCCGCGGACCCCAGCGCCTGGCGGGGCGTGCGCGACGCGGCCGCGATCCAGGTCAGCTGGTACCGCACCGACCCCGGCGGCCACCTGCTGCTCGGTCACGAGTACGGGTGCGCCATCGAGTTCTGGCGCTGGCACGGCGGTCACCTCGTGGCCCCCCGCGCCAACCGCGTGACCTGGTCCGTGTGGGGCGACCAGCCCAACGTGACCGGACCCGCCCGCCTGTTCAGCCGCTTCGTCTCGGACGCGACGCCCGCGCACCTCGCACCCGCCCTGCCCACCCGGCCGGAGTTCCTCGTACCGATGGCCGAGGACATCGACTTCCCCGTCGACGCGGTCTACACCTGGGTCGACGGCAACGACCCGGCCTGGCAGCGCCGCAAGGCCTCCGCCAAGGGCGAGGTCTACCACGCCGAGTCCGCCAGCGACGCGCGCTTCATCAGCCGCGACGAGCTGCGCTACTCGGTGCGCTCGCTGTACCTGTTCGCGCCGTGGATCCGGAACATCTACATCGTCACCGACGACCAGGTGCCGGAGTGGATGCGCGAGGACCTGCCGGGCTGCCGCATCGCAACTCACCGCGAGATCTTCCGCAACCCCGCGGACCTGCCCACGTTCAACTCGCACTCCATCGAGAGCCAGCTGCACCACATCCAGGGCCTGTCCGAGCACTTCCTGTACTTCAACGACGACATGTTCATGGGCCGCCCCGTCGCCCCCCACGCCTTCTTCACCCCTTCCGGCACGGCCCGGTACTTCCCCTCCCGCAACCGCATCCCGCAGGGCCCGGTCGTCGAGACCGACACCCCCGTCGACGCGGCCTGCAAGAACAACCGCGCCCTCCTGCGCGAGCGCTTCGGCAAAGTCATCACCCAGCCCATGGAGCACATCCCCTACGCCCTGCGGCGCAGCGCGATGGAGGAGGCGGAGGAGGACTTCCCTCAGGCCTGGGCGCGCACGTCGGCGAGCCGGTTCCGCGCGATGACGGACCTGTCACCCACCTCGTCGTTCGCCCTCTACTACGCGGCGATGACCGGCCGCGCCCAGACCGGCTCCATGCCGTTCACCTACCTCCAGCTCGCGGTGCCGGACCTAGCGGACCGGCTGCAGCGCCTGCTCGACGGCCGCAGCCAGGACTCCTTCTGCCTCAACGACGCCTTCTCCACACCGGAGGACATCGAGGCGCAGCAGGAACTCCTCGACGGATTCCTCAACGCGTACTTCCCCACACCCAGCCCCTACGAGCGATGAAACGGAGTTCGTGAAGTGTCCGACTCGACGTCCATGAGCTCCGCCGCGCACGTCTACCAGCGGATCGTTCCCCAGCCGGTGCGCTCCGTCGCCGCCCACAGCGTGCCGCCCCGCGTACGGCGCAAGGTGAAGGGCGGGCTCGCCAGGACCCTCAACCGCCGCGAGGCCCGGCTGCACCGGCGCGCGCTGCGCCGCGTCCGCAAGTCCGACGCCATCAGCGTCTCCGAGCGCCGCGTCCCCGCGCCCGACGGCCGGATCGCCCACGTCCACAGCGGGGTGACCGCCGACCTCGCACGCCGCCTCGACCACGATCTCGTCACCTACGCCCTCGACGCGGCCGGCATCCCCTGGTTCGCCGTGCCCGCGCTCGACGACCGGCGCGTCTGTATCGCCGTGGAACAGCGGGACAAGGGCCAGGTCCGGCGCGTGCTACGCGCGTTGCTGGAGGAACACACCGGCTATGTCGTCTCGGTGTCGCCCGCCGCGAACGACACCGCGACCGTTCCCGGCAGCCACATCAAGGCGTGGAAGAACTTCGGCAAGGCCAAGGTCGTACGCCTCACCTGGCTGCGCACCGACCCCACCCAGAACCTGTGGGTGGGCGACGACCAGGGCGTCGAGATCGAGTTCTGGACCGTCAACGACGAGCTGGCCGACGAGCGCCTCGTCGGGCCCCGCCCCAACCGCGTCCAGCGCGTGGTCCCGCGCGACGCCCTGGGCATCGAGATCGCCTTCGACCGGCTCTGCGCCTACTCCGACATCGATGGCGACGCCGAACCGACCATCACGCTCGAGGGCTTCGACATCTCGCGCCTCGAAGAGATCACGTTCCCCGTCGACGCGGTGGTCCTGTGGCAGCACCCGACCCCCTGGGGCGAGGAACTGCTGCGCGCGACGCTGCGCTCCCTGCACCAGTACGCGCCCTGGATCGACCTCGTCCACGTCGTCGCGCAGGCTCCGCCCCCGCACTGGCTGCGCGCCGACGAACGGCTCACCGTCGTCCCCGCGGGCGCCGGGGCCACCTCCCAGCTGCACCGGCTCCCCGACGTCGCCGAGACCTTCCTGCTGATGCGCCCCGGCGCCGTCCTCGGCCGACCGGTGCGCCCCTTCGACTACTTCACGCCGCACCGCGAGACCCGCCCCCGCAAGGGCCTGTGGACCGCCGAGGAGTCCTTCCAGCAGTGGCCGCGGGCAGCCGTCAGCGCCACCGGGCGCGCCGTGTCGCACGGCTACGCCGCCGGCCCGCAGCCGCACTCGTGCCAGGCCCTCGGGCGGCTCGCGGGCGTCGGCATGCTGCTCGTTCCCGGCCCCGACGACCAACGGGTGCCCACGCTCCCCGGCACCCACCCCGGCGACGGACTGGCGCACCACTTCGCCCACTGCTCCGGGCTCGCCGACCCCTCCGGCGAGGCCACCGTCGCGCTGCACGCCGCACTGCCGCACATCGGCCGCCGCCTGGAACGGCTCCTGGTACGGCGCGACACCCAGCAGATGCACCTCTTCGGGCTCGGCAGCGACGAAGCGCTGGCCCACGGCGGCACCGATGCCGTCATCCGCTTCCTGCACCGCTACTTCCCCGTGCCCAGCCCGTTCGAGCGCGGCGGCCCAGACGACCCGGACAACCACACGTGAGCAATGGCAACCCCGAGGCATCCGCTGCGGTCGGCGTATACCGCGCCCTCGTCCCCGCCTCCCTCAGACGCCGCGTCGCACGCCGCGTACCGGCGCGGCTGCGCATGGCCGTCAAGCGCGTGCTGCGCCGCCTGACGACCCTGACCCTCGGTTTCCGCTTCGCCCGCGGGGTCAGGGCCCGGCGGGCCTGGCCGCATCTGTTCGGCGACGGCGAACGGCTCGCCGTGCTCGCCGACCGCGGCGCGCAGATCGCCCTCGTACGCCCCACCGCCTCCCCGCTCGGACTGCGCGAGGCCAACGTCGAACTCGTCGTCTCGCTCCTCGAAGCGGCGGGCATCGACCACTTCGCGGTGCGCGGCACCTCCGAGTTCCGCTCCACGCTCGCCGTCGCCGAGGCCGACCGGGCGCGGGTGGCCGACGTCCTGGTGGGCACCCGCGCGACCGCGCCTGTCTACATCGTCGCCTGCCACGGCGCGGCCCAGCGGGGCAAGCCCGTACTGTGCGCGTCACGCGGCGGCCGGCGCATCGCCGAGGCCGCGCCCGTCCTGCGCACCGGCATGGTGTGGAGCGATCCCGGCGCCTCGCTCGTCCTCGGCCTGGAGCACGGCTGCGACATCGAGTTCTGGCACACGAGCGAGGGCCGCCTCGTCGCGCCCCGCCCCAACCGGGTCGCCGAGGACATCGCCCTCGACGAGCCCCGCATCAGCGTCCCCATCAGCCGACTCACCGGCTTCGCCGCCCTGCACACCCGGCGCACCCGGTCCGTGCGCACCGTCGCGGCCTGCGCCCAGCCGCTGCCGGAGGACGTGCGCTTCCCCATCGACGTCGTCTACACCTGGGTGGACGGCAACGACCCCGCCTGGCAGCGCAGGAGGGCCGGCATCGAGGACGGCGGCTACCACGCCGAGTCCGCCAACGCGGCCCGCTACATCAGCCGGGACGAGCTGCGTTACTCCCTGCGGGCGCTGGAGCAGAACGCCCCCTGGGTGCGGCACATCTACGTGGTGACCGACCAGCAGCGTCCGGCATGGCTGAACGAGCGGGGCTCCCGCATCACCGTCGTCGACCACTCCGAGATCTTCGACGACCCCGACGCCCTGCCGACCTTCAACTCGCACGCCATCGAGAGCCAGCTCCACCACATCGACGGCCTGTCCGAGCACTTCCTCTACTTCAACGACGACATGTTCCTCGGCGCGCCCGTCACCCCCCAGGACTTCTTCCTCTCCAACGGCGTGAGCCGCACCTTCTTCTCCCCCTCCCAACTCCCGCGCTGGGACGACGCGTTGGGGGACAGGCCGGTGGACGCGGCAGGCAGGAACAACCGCCGCCTCATCCTGGAGAACTTCGGCTCCGCGATCGTCCAGAAGCTGCGTCACGCTCCGTACGCACTGCGCCGCAGCGTCCTGTACGAGATCGAGAACGAGTTCAGGGACGCGCACCTCGGTACGTCCCACAGCCGGTTCCGCAGCGCGACCGACATCTCCATCCCGTCGTCGCTGTACCACTACTACGCCTACTTCACCGGCCGCGCGGTCCCCTCGGACATCGCGTTCGCCTATCTCGACCTGGCCAGGCCGGAGATCGCGCGCCGCCTGGGGATCCTGCTGGCCCGCCGGGACCGTCAGGCGTTCTGCATCAACGACACGGTCTCCGACACGTTCGACGTGGGGCGCCAGGGCGACATGGTCCGGGACTTCCTCCAGTCGTACTACCCCGTGCCGAGCCCGTTCGAGAAACAGCACGCCGAGGCGCTGATCCCCACGCAGCGCGTGCCCCAGCAGCGGAAGGAGAGCGAGATCCGATGAAGATCTCCTTCCTGATCAACAACATCTACGGCATCGGCGGCACCAACCGCACCGTCATCAACCTCGCCGAGGCCCTCGCCGTCCGCCACGACGTCGAGATCGTCTCCGTGTTCCGGCGCACCACCGCCACGAAGTTCGAGATCTCTCCTCGCATCACCGTGCGCGCCCTCGTCGACCTGCGCCCCGGATCCTCCGACCGTGACGCGCCCGGCAGCAGCGAGCCGAGCGCGGTGGTGCCGCGCCAGGAGGAGTTCTACGCGCAGTACAGCAAGTTCACCGACCAGCGCATCATCCAGGACCTGGAGCGCACGGGCGCCGATGTCGTCATCGGCACCCGCCCCAGCCTCAACCTCTTCGTCGCCGAGTTCACCCGCGACGGAGCACTGCGCGTGGCCCAGGAGCACATGACACACCTGGCGATCCCGCCCGCCGTACGGGCCAGGATGGCGCAGGTCTACCCCCGCCTCGACGCCATCACCACGGTCACCGAGGCGGACGCCCGCTCCTTCATGGAGAACACGCCCATCCCGGGCATCCCCGTGGTCGGCATCCCCAACAGCGTTCCGCAGCCCGCCGTCGAGCCGTCGGACTGCGCGCACAAGGTCGTCGTCAGCGCGGGCCGCATGCACCACATCAAGCGCTACGACCTCCTCATCCGCGCCTTCGGCCTGCTCGCGGACGAGTTCCCCGACTGGCAGCTGCGCATCTACGGCGACGGCGGTGAGGCCGCCAAGCTGCGCGCCCTGGTCACCGAACTCGGCCTGGCGGGACGGGCGTTGCTCATGGGCGGCTTCTCGCCCATCGAGTCCGAGTGGGCCAAGGGCTCCATCGCCGCGGTCACCTCGAGCGCCGAGTCCTTCGGCATGACCCTGGTCGAGGCCATGCGCTGCGGCCTGCCCGTCGTCTCCACCGACTGCCCGGTGGGCCCCCGGGAGATCCTGCGCCACGGAGAGGACGGCTTCCTCGTCAGGACCGGTGACGCCGAGGCCATCGCCCAGGGGCTGCGCCGGCTCATGGCCGACGACATGCTCCGGGCCCACATGGGCGCGAACGCGCTGCGCAACTCCGCCCGTTACGACCCCGAAGCCGTCGCGGCCACCTACGTGGACCTCTTCGACGATGCCGCGAGCCGCCGCGCCGCCGCCGGCCGCGGCTACCGCAGGCCCGCCGCGCCGCGCGAGGCCACGCACGCCGACGCGACCGTGCCGCCCGTGTCGATGGGAGCGGCGCGCGCCGACGTCACGAGTGACGACGCGGGGTGGCTGCGGTTCGCCCTCGACGGGCCGGCCGACGGCAAGCGCCGCTGGCAGTTCGTGCTGCGCCACAGCCCGTCCGACGGGCCGCCCCTGCCCGACATGGAGCTGCGGACCGTCCGCAAAACCCTCGCCAACGGCGGCACCCGCTACGGCGCCGCACTGACCCCGGCCGCGCTCGACGACCTCGGTGACGGCCGCTGGCGCGTGACCATGCGCTCCGCCAAGCACGAGAACGTCCACCTCAAGGCCGGGCTTCGCGACACCCGGGCGCTCATCGACGCACGGGCCCGCCTGCTCTCGCGTCCCGTGGCCGGTCAGGTCGGCTGGAACCTTCCCTACGCCCAGCCGAACGGGAAGCTCATGCTGCGCACCGTGGTGCGCGCGACCCACGTGGAGTGCACGTCCGTCGAGGTCGGCGACGCCGCCATCGAGCTCACCGGCGTGCTGTGCGGGGGACCCAGGATTCAGCCGGGCGCCCTGTTCGTGCTCAGCCGCCGCGGCCCCCACGCACTCAACTTCACGGTGCCCGTACAGGTTCTCGGCAGCCATTCCTTCCGGGCCGAGGCCCCGGTCCGGCGCGTCGTCGACCACCGGCTGGAGCGGTGGGAGGACTGGGACTGGTGGCTGCAGCCCGATCCGCACGACCGCGCGAAGGTGCGCATCTGCCATGTGCTGGAGGACTTCCCCGACGTCAAGAGCGCCTTCGCCTACCCGGGCGTCCCGCTGGTCGGCGACGAACCGTCGCAGTTCTCCACCGTGCACCCGGCGAAGCCCGTGTGGGTGCGGCCGTACTGCTCGGCGTCCGGGGCCATGGCCATGAACGTCGTAGACCGCTGAAGCCTTCTTGGGACCGGCCGATCCCGTGGACGGAGACGAAATGAACCGCACGCTGTTTGTCCTCGGGGACTCCGTACCGGCTCCCCGCACGGAGGAGGAAGCCCCGATGGCGGGGTGGGGCCAGAAGCTCCAGGAACTTCTGGTGGGCCCCTTCGAAGTGGCCAACTACGCCCGCAGCGCGATGACGACGCGCAAATACTTCACGCAGCGCCTGCCCGCCCTGCTCAACCGGATGAACCGCGGCGACATCGTCCTCATCGGGTTCGGCTACGTGGACCACATGATCCACAACGGCACGCGGCACGTGCCGGTCGCCGAGTACCAGGAGCTGCTGCGCCTCTTCGCCGCGTACGTGCACGAGGCGGGCGGAGTGCCGGTCATGGTCACGCCGACGGCGCGCTACGCGTTCTCGACGCAGGGCGAGGTGCTCAACACCCTTGGCGACTACCCCCGTGCCATGGCGGAGGTCGCCGCCCGGCTCGGTGTGCCACTGGTGGACCTGACCGGCCGCACCATGCAGCTGTGGTCCCAGCTCGGGCCCACGCGACTGCGCCAGTTCTTCTGCTGGACGGACGCGGGCGAGCACCCGCTGCACCCCGACGGGACGATCGACTCGACCCATCTCAACCACACGGGAGCGTTCGAGGTCGCGCGTCTGGTGCTGGCCGAACTGTGCAACCTCGGTGTCCTCGACAAGACCGAGGTGAACGTCCCCGCTCTCACGGAGCCCCTGATGATGCCGCCGGTCTCCGGCGAATTCACGGTCCAGGCGCCGGAGTCGGCCCTCCAGTACGGCCGGGCGGCCGGCCCGGCTCCGGTGATCACCAAGCCGGCCGCGGGAGGGATCGCCGGACCCATGGTGAAGTTCTCCGGAAGCGTCGCTCCAGGCACCGACTATCTGCTCTTCTTCGAGCAGGGCCGGTACATCGGCGGTACGGGCGTGGGCGGCGCGGGGCAGTGGAGCTGGCGCCGCTCGGTGAACTGGGCGGCGGGCGAGCGCCTCGTGCAGTGCGTCGGACTACGCGGCGACGGCGTCTCGGCGATCGAGGAGCACCGCTTCACGGTGGTGACCGACGTGCCGAGCCCGCTGATCACGGCCCCGGCCGACGCGGCCTACACCGGGCCTCGCCCCCGCTTCTCCGGCAGCGTGCACCAGGGCGTCACCAAGGTGGTACTGATGGAGAGGGGTGTCCTGATCGGTGCGACCGGCGTCGACGAGCGGGGCGAGTGGGTGTTCACGCACCCGCACGCCTGGCGCCCCGGAACCCACACGATCGAGGTGATCGCCCTCTTCGGCGCGGCCGAATCAGCGCCTGCGCCGCGCACGTTCACGGTCGTCGGCATCCCCGAGGACAGCCCGATCCGGGGGCTGGGAGCGACCCGCCACACATGTGGTGACGTATGTGGGCACAGGCCGTTCACCGGAGACTGGTAGACGGCTGCGCACCGGCAGGGAGAGCCTTGAGGAACGGACCCGCCGCATGGGGGACGGCGGTCGTGGCCGCGATCGCGGCGCTGCTCGTCCTGCTCGCAACGCTGCTCGTCCTGCCGGACGAGAAGGCGAGCCCGGCAGAGGGATCACGCGCGGTCCGCGTGCTGCAGTACAACCTGTGCGGCGCGGCCGCCGGATGTCCGTGGAACGCGGGCGGGTCCGGGCGCGGCACGTCGGTGGCCCGCCTCGTGAAGTCCGCGGTCCGGTACGAGCCGGACATCGTCGCCGTCAACGAGATCTGCCTGACCCAGTACGCGGCGCTGAAGGAACAACTCGCCCGCGCCGGCCGGCGGATGGACGGCACGTACGCCTCGTCCCAGGACAACGTGCCGGCCTGCGGCAGGACGGGCCGGTTCGGCAGCGCGGTGCTCAGCCGGGGCGACGTCCCGGACGGCCGGCAGGACTACCGCCCCTTCACGCACACCGGCGGCGAGACCTACACGAACGGCGGGCGCACCGTCCTGGTCCACAGGGGACTGCTCTGCGCCCACACACGCGTCCAGGGCGAGCGCCTCGTCGCGTGCACGGCGCACGCGTACTCCAAGGCCCCTGAGCAGCTACGGGAGATCAGGGACTGGACGGCGTCGTTCCCCGGGAGCGTGCCCGTCGTACTCGCGGGCGACTTGAACCTGCCTCCTGACGCGCCCGCGCTGTCCCTGCTCACGAGTCGGTTCACGGAGGCGGACCGGGCGGACGACGAACCCACCGCCGGCGGGCGCAAGATCGACTACCTCTTCGCCGACCGGCGCCACGTCCGGTCCGTCGACGCCGACGCGGTGAAGTACCCGGAGTCGGACCACGCCCTGCTGGAGGGAACGTTCACGCTCACGCTCCGGCCTGGGGAGCTACCGGTCACCCTGCCCTCCGTACACCGTCCGCGGCCCCACGCACTCGGCCCCCAACTCGCCCACCCGGCGCCGCAGTTCACGATCCGCGGTCACCACCACGCACGGCTGCTCCGCCGCGGCCACCAGCTCCACGATGTGGTCGTCCCCGCTCCCGGCAGCCGACTCGACCCGTACGCCCGGCACCGACTCCACGCCGCGCGCCGCGCCCTCGACGACGAGCACGATGTCGACGCCCTCGCGCTCGCGCTCGGCGCGGGTCACCAGGCTGTCCCGCAGGCGTTCGGCCGCGCCCCGACGGTCGCGCCACCACCCGTCGGGCACCGAACCGACGACGTTGGCACCGTCGACGATGAGCAGTGTCGTCATGTGCATCGGCCCTTCTTCCGGCGGCGGTGAGCGCCGCCGCACGCGGGGAGCGTACCCAGGCCGCGCAAACGCCGGTGCCCGGCACGCCAGTTGGCATGCCGGGCACCGAAAACGCGGGGGAGTTACGCGGGAACGCTGGCCACGCCCTGCGCCAGGAACCGCTTGCCGGTCACGCGCTCGCTGACGCCCTCGCGGTCCAGGTACGGCGTGATGCCGCCCAGGTGGAAGGGCCAGCCGGCGCCGGTGATCAGGCACAGGTCGATGTCCTGGGCCTCGGCGACGACACCCTCGTCGAGCATGAGCCCGATCTCCTGCGCCACCGCGTCGAGCACGCGGTCACGGACCTGCTCCTGTGTCAGGACGACATCGCCCTGCTTGAGGAGCGCCGCGACCTCGGGGTCGAGCTCCGGCTTGAAGTCGTTCTCGGGGGAGTAGACGTAGAAGCCGCGCTTGCCGGCCTTGACGACGGCCGCGAGGTTCGGGGACACCGTGAAGCGCTCCGGGAAGGCGCGGTTCAGGGTCTCCGAGACGTGCAGACCGATCGCCGGACCGACGAGCTCCAGGAGCACCAGCGGGGACATCGGCAGACCGAGCGGCTCGACGGCCTTCTCGGCGACCTCGACGGGGGTGCCCTCGTCGATGACGTTCTGGATCTCGCCCATGAAGCGCGTCAGGATGCGGTTCACGACGAACGCCGGGGCGTCCTTCACCAGAACCGCGGTCTTCTTCAGCTTCTTGGCGACACCGAAGGCCGTGGCCAGCGAGGCGTCGTCGGTCTGCTCGCCGCGGACGATCTCCAGGAGCGGGAGGATCGCGACGGGGTTGAAGAAGTGGAAGCCGACGACCCGCTCGGGGTGCTTCAGCTTCGACGCCATCTCGCTGACCGAGAGGGACGAGGTGTTGGTGGCGAGGATCGCGTGCGCCGGGGCGACCGCCTCGACCTCCGCGAACACCTGCTGCTTGACACCGATCTCCTCGAAGACGGCCTCGATGATGAAGTCCGCGTCGGAGAAGCCCTCGGCCTTGTCCAGGACACCGGATACCAGGCCCTTGAGGCGGTTGGCCTTGTCCTGGTTGATGCGGCCCTTGCCGAGCAGCTTGTCGATCTCGGCGTGGACGTAGCCCACACCCTTGTCGACGCGCTCCTGGTCGATGTCGGTCAGGACGACCGGCACCTCGAGGCGGCGCAGGAACAGCAGCGCGAGCTGCGAGGCCATCAGGCCCGCACCCACGACGCCGACCTTGGTGACCGGACGCGCGAGGGACTTGTCCGGGGCACCCGCCGGGCGCTTGCCGCGCTTCTGGACGAGGTTGAACGAGTAGATGCCCGCGCGCAGTTCGCCACCCATGATGAGGTCGGCGAGCGCCTTGTCCTCGGCGTCGAACCCGGCCTGCAGGTTCCCGTCCTTGGCGGCGGCGATGATCTCCAGCGCGCGGTACGCGGCCGGGGCCGCCCCGTGCACCTTGCCGTCGGCGATGGACTTGCCGCGCGCGACGGCCTGGTCCCACGCGTCACCGCGGTCGACCTCGGCGCGCTCGACACTCACGTCGCCCTTGAGGACGTTCGCCGTCCAGATCAGCGACTGCTCAAGGAAGTCGGCGCCCTCGAAGAGCGCGTCGGCGATGCCGAGTTCGAAGACCTGCTTGCCCTTGAGCTGGCGGTTCTGGTTGAGCGAGTTCTCGATGATGACCGAGACGGCCTTGTCCGCGCCGATCAGGTTGGGCAGGAGGGCGCAGCCGCCCCAGCCCGGGACCAGACCGAGGAAGACCTCGGGGAGCGAGAAGGCCGGGAGCGCCTTGGAGACGGTGCGGTAGGTGCAGTGCAGACCGACCTCGACACCGCCGCCCATGGCCGCGCCGTTGTAGTACGCGAACGTCGGCACGGCGAGGCCCGAGAGGCGCTTGAAGACCTCGTGGCCGCCCTTGCCGATGGCCAGCGCGTCGTCGTGCTTCTTGAGGAGCTCGACGCCCTTGAGGTCGGCGCCGACGGCGAAGATGAACGGCTTGCCGGTGATGCCGGCGCCGACGATCGTGCCCGCGGCCGCCTCCTGCTCGACCTGGTCGATCGCGGCGTTCAGGTTCGCGAGCGAGGCCGGGCCGAAGGTGGTCGGCTTGGTGTGGTCGAAGCCGTTGTCGAGCGTGATCAGAGCGAACCGGCCCGCACCGAACGGGAGGTCGAGGTGGCGTACGTTCGCCGACGTGACGACCTCGTCCGGGAACAGCTCGGCGGCGCCCTTCAGGAGCTCAGCGGTGGTGGTGCTCACTTGTCGCCTCCGGCGTCCTTGTGGTGCGGGTTTTCCCAGATGACCGTGGCGCCCATGCCGAAGCCGACGCACATCGTCGTCAGGCCGTAGCGGACCTCGGGCTGCTCCTCGAACTGGCGGGCCAGCTGCGTCATCAGGCGCACGCCGGACGAGGCGAGGGGGTGGCCGTAGGCGATGGCGCCGCCGTACTGGTTGACGCGCGCGTCGTCGTCCGCGATGCCGTAGTGCTCCAGGAAGGCGAGGACCTGGACCGCGAAGGCCTCGTTGATCTCGAAGAGGTTGATGTCCTCGATCGACAGATCGGCCTTGGCGAGGGCCTTCTCCGTCGCCGGGATCGGGCCGTAGCCCATGACCTCGGGCTCGACGCCCGCGAAGGCGTAGGAGACGAGGCGCATCTTCACCGGGAGGTTGTTCTCGCGGGCGAAGTCTTCGGAGGCGAGGATCGAGGCGGTGGCACCGTCGTTGAGACCGGCGGCGTTGCCCGCGGTGACGCGGCCGTGCGTACGGAACGGCGTCTTCAGCCCGGTGAGGTTCTCCAGGGTCGTCCCCGGGCGCATCGGCTCGTCGGCGGTGACCAGGCCCCAGCCGGTCTCGCCGACGTCCGGGTTGGTGTTGCGCACGGAGATCGGGACGAGGTCCTGCTGGATCTTCCCGTTCGCGTACGCCTTCGCCGCCTTCTCCTGCGAGCGCACGGCGTACTCGTCGGCGCGCTGCTTGGTGATGGTGGGGTAGCGGTCGTGCAGGTTCTCGGCGGTCATGCCCATGAACAGGGCGGACTCGTCGACGAGCTTCTCCGACACGAAGCGCGGGTTCGGGTCGACGCCCTCGCCCATCGGGTGGCGGCCCATGTGCTCGACACCGCCCGCGATGACGGCGTCGTACGCGCCGAAGGCGATGGAGCCCGCGGTGCTGGTCACGGCGGTCAGAGCGCCGGCGCACATGCGGTCGATGGAGTAGCCGGGCACGGACTGCGGGAGGCCCGCGAGGATGCCGGCGGTGCGGCCGAGGGTCAGGCCCTGGTCGCCGATCTGCGTGGTCGCGGCGATGGCGACCTCGTCGATCTTCGCGGGGTCGAGGGCCGGGTTGCGGCGCAGCAGCTCCCTGATGGCCTTCACGACGAGATCGTCGGCACGGGTCTCGTGGTAGATGCCCTTCGGGCCCGCCTTGCCGAACGGGGTGCGGACGCCGTCGACGAAGACGACGTCCCTGACGGTACGAGGCACGATGGCTCTCCTCCAGATGCGGGATGGCACTGCCGCGCGGCACGCACCCGGGATGCGGGAAGCGCGCTGCGAATACCGTCATGCTACTTGCGGGTAACCAAGTCGTGTAGTCCCCCCGGCCGGAGCGGCGAACGTCACACCGCGCGATCGAGGATCGAGCGCACCACAGGCCCCGCCGAAGCCGCCACGTCACGGACGAACCGCACCCGTCCCACCCCGAACCCGCGCAGCGCCGGGCCGTGGTCGCAGGCGACGAGGAGCGCCGCGGCGAGGAGCAGCGCCCGCCACCCCAGAAGCACCAGGCGCCCCACCGGGCGCGGCACCCGCGCGAACGCCTCGCGCAGCCGCTCGCAGTGGAACGGCACGTGCCGCTCCTCGTCGGCGAGGATCGCCCCGGCCACCTGTGTCGTGAGCGCGTCGTCGGTGCCGTCGCGCAGCGCCCGGTAGTAACGCAGCGCCACGACCTCGGCGACCATCAGGACGAGGAGTTCGAGCCGCAGCCCGAGGAGCCGGCGCAGCCGGACGAAGACGGTGTCGCTCCAGTGCGACGCGAGCGGCGGCACCCCGCCGGCGCCGAGCAGCAGCCCGAGCAGCCGGGCGTGGTTCTGCTCCTCGGCCACGAACAGCCGCACGGCACGCGCGTACGGGGCGTCGCCCGCCCGGTCGGCCTTGGCGATCAGGTTCGCCCCGTCACCGCTCTCGCCGACCTGGAAGCGCCGCACGCTCCGCCAGATCGCGGGATGCACCCGCGCGCCCCGCTCCCAGGCGGGTTCCCCTGCCGCGGCCCGGCGCTCCCGCTCGACCTCGAAATCCCGCACCCATGCCTCGTACCCCCTGGTGATCATGGGAGTGACCGTAGGCAGGCCCTCCCCGCCGCGACGAGCGAGGAGGGGCCACCGGTACGAAACCGCTACGAACGCGGGCGCCCGCGCGGCGCCCCGCGGGTCAGGCGGTCTGCTTCAGCGCCTCGGCGAGCAGTGGCGTGACCTGCTCGACCTGCCAGGGCCGCGCCCCGTACCCGCGCAGCGCCTCGGCCACCGCCGTCTCGGAGCGGTCGCCCGGGGGCTCCCAGCACACACGGCGGACCGTGTCCGGCGTGATCAGGTTCTCCTGCGGCATGTTCAGCGTCTCGGCCAGCGACGACACCGAGGCCCGCGCCGCGGAGAGCCGCGCCGCGGCGACCGGGTCCTTGTCGGCCCAGGCCCGCGGGGGAGGCGGCCCGGCGAGCGGCGCCCCTGGCTGCGGCAGCTCCGCGTCGGGCAGCTCCTTCGCCCGGTCCACCGCCGCCTGCCACTGCTCCAGCTGACGCCGCCCCGTACGGTGCCCGAAACCGGGCAGCGCCGCCAACGCGTGCACGTTCGCCGGCAGCGAGAGCGCCGCCTCGACGATCGCGCCGTCGCCGAGCACCTTGCCCGGCGACACGTCACGCCGCTGCGCGATCCGGTCCCGCGCGGTCCACAGCTCCCGCACGACGGCCATCTGCCGGCGCCGCCGCACCTTGTGCATCCCGGACGTGCGCCGCCACGGGTCCTTGCGGGGCGGCGCGGGCGGCGCCGAGGCGATGGCGTCGAACTCCTGGTGCGCCCAGTCGAGCTTGCCCTGCCGGTCGAGCTCCTTCTCCAGCGCGTCCCGCAGGTCCACGAGGAGCTCCACGTCGAGCGCGGCGTAGCGCAGCCACGGGTCGGGCAGGGGCCGCGTCGACCAGTCGACGGCCGAGTGGCCCTTCTCCAGGACGTAGCCGAGGACGTTCTCCACCATCGCGCCGAGCCCCACGCGCGGGAAACCGGCCAGGCGCCCGGCGAGCTCGGTGTCGAAGAGGCGGCTGGGGACCATTCCTATCTCGCGCAGACACGGAAGATCCTGTGTCGCGGCGTGCAGCACCCACTCGGCATCGGCGATCGCGTCGCCGAGCGCGGACAGGTCGGGGCACGCGACGGGGTCGATGAGGGCGGAGCCCGCGCCCTCGCGGCGCAGCTGCACCAGGTAGGCGCGCTGACCGTAGCGGTAGCCGGAGGCGCGCTCGGCGTCGACGGCCACGGGTCCGGTGCCCGCGGCGAAGGCCGCGACCACCTCGGCCAGGGAGGCCTCGTCGGTGATCACCGGCGGGATGCCCTCGCGCGGCTCGAGCAGGGGGATCGGCACCTCCGCAACTGAGCCGCCGTCGTCCGGGGGTGCGCCCCCGGTGGTTCGCAGTGAAGCGTCTGCTGCGGTCTCTTGGGCGTCGGTCACCTGTCAAGGGTATCTGTACGTGCGTGTGCCTGACCTGCGTGTTCTGGCCATTGGTCAACTGACCTGCGAAAACGCGTCTGGACAGGTCTCGGTGCGGCTGCGGGGTTCTCGCACCAGAGTGCCCGAAATATGCATGTTAGTCCCAATAATCCATACTTGATCTACAGGCATGGGAAGGCCCTCTTGTCGAGGCTTGCACCGTGAGGCACACCGCAAAGGGTCCGTCAGCAAGCTGACGGACCCTCATGAACGATCGACGATGCGTGCGGTGAGTTCTAAGGCCGGGAGGCCATTTGAACGTCAGAGCAGCCGCGCAGTTTCGCCTCGTGGTCGGCGAAGGTCTTGAGTGCCGATGCGGCGAACCGGGCGGAGTAGTGAGCGGCCGGGTATGTGTCGGTGTCCCTGTCGTACAGGTGGTACAGCACGAACACTGCGGGCTGTGCGGACCTGGGGCACCTGGCGGTGGCCCAGGCATATTCTTTGTCGCTGTACGTGGGGCCGCGGCCCTTCTTGAGGTTGTCGCCCTCACTCGTGAGGAAGTCCTTGGCGGCGCCGCCGTAGTAGGCGTACAGGCCGTATCCGGGCTTTTTCTCCGGTGTCGCCAGGTAGCAGTTCACTTGCGGCGTCTGCGCATCCGCGGGGTACTCCATGACCTCGGGTACACCGTTCCCTGCGGCCGTCGGGGCAAGCCCCCGCAACGGGGCGCAGGAACCTTGCGCCTGCTTCAAGGGTTTCGCCGTATCAGGCGTGCCGAGCCGGGAGGGGGGCACGCTGGTGAGCCGCTCGCCGGCCTTCACCTGGCACCCGTGCTCCTCGGCTGCCTTCTGGGCCGTCTCGGTGGTCACCCGGCCGAGCCCGGCCAATGTGGCGCTGTTCGGCTCCCCGTACAGGTCACCGTATGCGACAAGAGCCTTGTTCTTCTGGTTCTGGCAGTCGAGCGCGACCATGACCTGCCAGCCGCCCTGGTACCTGGCGACGCCGGACCAGCCGTGGCCGAGGGGCACCGCCTGCCCCCTCACGCCGTTGTAGTCCTCGTTGTACCAGGAGAGGTCGGCGGAGGGGGGCGCCGCACTGCTCCAGCGCAGCTTCACATCCAGGGAACTGCGCTGTGGTCCGGTCTCTGCGTTGCGGACACTGCAGGAAGCCAGGTAGTCACTGTCGCCCTCGGAGCCGGCGCTCAGGTGCGACGAGTGCAGAGCTGCGCGAAGTCCGCCCTGAGCCAGGGTGCCGTCGCAGGCGTGGTCGAGCGATCGGTCGTCCTTCCACTGGTCGAACGTGCCGGTGCTGTACAGCACGAAGCCCACGATCCCGAGGGTCAGAACGAGTGCCGGCGCGCACCACCTTGCGCGTATACGTCGGAGCCTGGACTTGGTTTGCATCGTGCTCATTCTGTCGGGTGCCACTTTCTCCGAGCGTCAACGGTCGGCTCGAAGGGTGTCGAGCGTACGGTTGCGGCCCAAGTCGTACTGGTCCTGCCCCGCGTGGACGAAGGACTTCGTCCAGTCGCTGTCGATGCCGTGCCCGCGGCTGTCGGCCCATGCCCTGACCATGTGATCCACGTCGTGCAGCCCGGCGTCGTAGGTCTTGGCGTTCTTCTCGGTGGCCTCGACGTTCGCCTCGGCGGTGTGTTCCTTGTTGGACTCGTAGGCCCACACGTCGATCGCCTTCGTGGTGAGGTCTCCCACCGGGGCGAGATCAGCTACGGGATTGAACATCAGTGCTGTGCTGAAACCCGTGCCGATCCCGTGGTTGAAGTCGGCGGCCCACTGTGTCTTGTTGAACCGTTCGTCGAAGATGACGTCCGACCGGATGCCGTCATAGGCGCCCATGGCGCGTGAGGACTCGACGACGCGGTTCTGGATCGTCTTGTCGCCTGCGTCCTGGGGGATATCCGCCAGGACATGGTGCGAATACTGCTGCTCAGCCCCGTAGAGGTGGCCGAAGGCTCCCCCGTCGTCGGCGATGCCCCTCATTACGGCGGCGAGGCGCTGGTGCCCCACAGCCATGTGCGCCCCGTCCTTGTCGCTCCAGACCTCGCCCGTGCTGTCCCAGTCGATGTCGTACTTCGAGTCCGAGGCGGCGTAGATCTCGTGCGTGTCGGGTGTGTACGACGTCAGGACGTGCGCCAGCGGTGTGGACAGGTTCTTCGGCAGGTGGTCCGCCGCCTTGTCCGAGTACAGGGTGTTGATGGTCTCCTGCAGGATGCGGGCCTGCGGCTCGCTGTGCTGTCCGACCGCGTGGTAGGCGCCAGGCGCCTCCCCGGTCGTGGCGGCCTCCAGGGCGGCGCCGAAGCCCTTGCGTACGTCGCCGTCCTCCGCCATGACCGGCATGCCTGTCGTGGTGCCGCCGGGCGGAGTCGCGTAGTGGTCGACGACCGTGTCCCAATCGCGCCCGTGCAGCAGGTACTTGAGGTTGTCGTTGTGCGCCGGGTCCAGGTATTCGGTGCTGGTCTTCGGGTCCTCGGACATGATGCCGAGTACGCCGTCGAGCGGGTCGTTGGCGAACCAACCCCGGTCCTTGCCGTTGAAATCGTCCCGCAGGGCCCAGATGGATTCCGGGTTCCCCTTGGCGAAGTGCGACTCCTCGGCCTTGCGGACGTCGTCGGCGGTGTCCTCGAGGAACTGCCCGGAATAGCCGTGTCCCTGCTGCATCAGCGTGACGAGGCTCTGGTAGCCGCGGACCCTCTCGTTCGGAATCGGGCTGAGGCCGTCCACCTTGAACTCCTCGACCCCCGCCTTCTGCATGTCCGCACGAAAGTGCTTGTAGAACTCGGAGTTCGGGTCGCGGGTCGCGGTGGCCAGCGTGGTCGCGAGGCCGTTCTCGAGGTCCTTGTACCGGCCGGCGTTCTTCTTGTCGTCGTAGTGGCCGAGGCTTTCGAGGTCGTTGGACAGCTTCACCGTTCCCCGCGCTCCGAGGTCGTCCAGGAGGGTCTGGCTGAACGCCTTGTCGTGGGAGTTGTCACGGAAGAGCCGCTGCAGTTCCTGGTAATCGCGCGCGGAGGCCTTGCCGGAATTGATGCGCGTCGCGATGTCCTCGGCCTCGACAGCCTCGTACTTCTCTATGTCGCCCTGCGCCTTGCCGTTGAAGCCGTTCATCGTGCCGTCGGAGATGTCGGAGTCGATCACGACAGCCGTGAAGGCGACCTCGACGCCCTTGTCCGCGTCGTCCACGTTCTGAACGCACTGATCGATGCGCTGCTGCCAGGAGTTGACGGCCGTGCGGATGCTCGCCTGGTAGTCGGGATCGTGGGCCAGCACCTGGTGCTCGCTCTGGGTGAGCTTGCTGTAGTCGTACGTGACGACGCCCTGGTCGGACACCTTCATGTCCTTCGCCACGGCTTCGTCCCGGGCTGTCTCCAGCTTCTTGTGAAGGTCCACGAACTGCGTGTGCGCGTCACGGAGGAGTGCGGCGATCGCCTTGGCCTCGACCTGGGCGTTCTGGAATTCCTTGAGCGTGATGTCGAAGCGCCGATTGGCGGCGTCCGCACTCAGTCCTATCCACGTCTGGCCCATGGATATGCCGTGCACATCCCGCCGGTACGCGGTCTCCTGCTTGTGGAACTTCTCCGCCATGCCGTCCCAGCGTTCGGCAGCGGTGGTGAGCGTGGACAGGTCGGTCGTCATTATCTCGTGGTAAGTCGGCATGGATCCCCGTTGAGTGCGAACGCGTACGAGCGGGCTGTCTGTCAGGGATGCGGTGGCGGTGAGTATGTGTCGAGTACCGACACCTTGCGCACCCCGGCGAGCACTCCGAAGTCCGTCCCGGTCAGCAACGTGTTGCTGCTCTGCAGTGCCCCCTTCTCCGAGGACAGCCGGTTCATGAGGTTCTTGGCCTGTTCGCCCCACGTCTTGTGCGCTTTGCTCACGGCGCCCGAAGTGAGCCACCCGTGCCCGTCCTTGGGCCCGAACGCCTTCACTGCACTGCCCGTCTCCTCATCCGCCCAGGCGCCCGCCTGCTTGGTGTCGGGTTCGATGTGCTGCTCGATTGCCTTGCCTGCGGCCTTCTTCTCGGCCGGTGAGGACGCCAGATCTGTCTGGCCGCCAGAAAGACCAGGAGGATTGGCCGAGCCGCTAGGGTCGGTTGGTATTTGGTTGAGTCGCATCTGTGTCGACTCGTGCCCTGTCGTTTCCATTGCTCGCTGCTCTCCCCCGTGCGCGTTGGATCTTCAGTGCTGGTTCGCATGCGAAATTGGCTGGATGGGGTGTGTCAGGCGCATGGGAGTGCCGGGTTCCGGCGGCGGCCACGCACGACGACAACTGCCGTGCCGCCTCGCCACCGCGGCGTCGGACAGCGGGTACAGCGGGGTCGCCAGAGTTCTGCAGCACGAGCAGCGGCCCCGCCGCACTCGTCGGTCACGAGCCGATCCGTGCTGTCCACCGCCACTGTGACCTCCCCGTACAGCACACTCCGTGGGAGTCACCCTAGGTGCAGGTGGCGACAGAAGAAACCCCAACTGCCCCAGACGCAACAGGGGAAGGGGCGGTGTTCCCCCGGGCCCGGACACGGGTGGCCAGGGTGTGTCGTGCGAACGCGGTTCTGGAAGCTGCCGGGTACCGAGAGTTGGTGAAGATCGTCCAGATGCGTCTGGGGCACTCGAAGCCGAGCGTCATGCTCGGCGCCTGCACCCACCTCTGGCCGGACGGTGTGGACACCGCCTGGGCGGCCGTCGAGGTTGCCCTCGGTGGTGTGCCCTGAGCGGCGGGTTGGATGGTATCTCCACAGGTCAGGACCATGCTGGGACAGATCAATGTATCTGTGTACGTACAGCGCCCGTCGACGGAACGTTCCGTCGACGGGCGATGAAGGTACGCAAACCAGTCAGTGTCAGTGAATGATGCCGGTGCGCAGAGCCACCGCCACCATCCCGGCGCGGTCGCCCGTGCCGAGCTTGCGCGCGATGCGGGCGAGGTGGCTCTTGACGGTCAGCGCGGACAGGCCCATCGAGACGCCGATGGCCTTGTTCGACTGGCCCTCGGCGACGAGCCGGAGCACCTCGACCTCACGGCCTGACAGTTCGCGGTAGCCACCCGGGTGGCTCGGAGCACCCGGGGGGCGGCGGTGCATACGGGCCGCGGCTGACCCGATGGGGGCGGCGCCGGGGCGGGAGGGCAGCCCGACGTTGGTACGGGTGCCGGTGACGACGTAGCCCTTGACTCCGCCCGCGAGGGCGTTGCGCACGGCACCGATGTCGTCAGCGGCGGAGAGGGCGAGCCCATTGGGCCAGCCCGCGGCACGGGTTTCGGACAGAAGGGTCAGGCCGGAGCCGTCGGGAAGGTGGACGTCGGCGACGCAGATGTCGCGGGGGTTGCCGATGCGGGGACGAGCCTCCGCGACGGACGAGGCCTCGATGACGTCACGTACACCGAGCGCCCACAGGTGGCGGGTGACGGTGGAACGGACGCGGGGGTCGGCCACGACCACCATGGCGGTCGGCTTGTTCGGGCGGTAGGCGACCAGGCTTGCGGGCTGCTCGAGGAGAACGGACACCAGGCCTCCTGGGGTGCGGGACGGGACCGGCTCGGGGATGAAGCCGGGGCGAACCGTGCTTTCAAGGTCACAGACCTCTTCGGCAGTAAACCCGCCCGCCTTTAGAGAAAGATCACGATTTAGTGAGTAACAATTCGTGCAATTCGGACACGCGATCGATCATCCGAAGATCGAACCGAATCACAACGGGACCGGAACTCTTCGAGGTCCGATCCCGATTCACCCGATCCAGGCAGTCCCTGCCCCGCGTCACCGGCGACGGAAGGCCGAAAGTCGCCTACCGATGGCTGTTCTTCGTCGCCCGTCAGACCTTCTGTACCGCCGTTCAGGACTCTGTACCGCCGTCAGGACGTCTGCGGCCCCCGGCGCTGAGGCAGCGTCACCACGGACGCGTCCCCGGGGCCGGCCGGCGGCAGGCCCGCGATCTGGCTGAGCAGGTCGCACCAGGCCGCCAGGTGCGAGGCCGTGTCCGGCACGCCGCCGAGCCCCTCGCGCGGTGTCCATGAGGCCCTGATCTCGATCTGCGACGCCGGTGGACGCTCCCCGAGCCCGCCGAAGTAGTGCGAACTCGCCCGCGTCACCGTGCCGCTCGGCTCCCCGTACGAGAGCCCCCGCCCCTGGAGCGCGCCCGTCAGCCACGACCAGCAGACCTCGGGGAGCAGCGGGTCCGCCGCCATCTCCGGCTCCAGCTCCGCCCGCACCAGCGTCACCAGGCGGAACGTCCCGTGCCACGCCTCGTGCCCCGCCGGGTCGTGCAGCAGGACGAGGCGGCCGTCCGCGAGGTCGTCGTCGCCGTCCACCACCGCGGCCTCCAGGGCGTACGCGTGCGGCGCGAGGCGCTGGGGCGGCCTGGTCGGGTCCACCTCGATCTCCGGGCGCAGTCGTGCCCCGCGCAAGGCGTCGACCGCCGCGCGGAACTGCGGTGGTGCCGAGTCCACCGGATCCTTCGTCTTGCGCCCCTCCCGCTCCGCTTCACTCATTCCCTCAGCGTCGTCCGACAGTCTTCCCTCAGCCGCAGCCATGCGGGGAAGGTTAAGGGGAACGCGGCCTTCGCGCAGGGAGAGACACCCGGCACCCCTGCCCCGATGTCCCCGCGCCCGACTGTCCCCGCGCCCGACGGGGTTCGCACCCGTGCGAGACTTTCCGACGTGAGTGCCAACCTCCGCCCCACGGGCCAGCAGCCGACAGCGACGTACGAATCCGCCTTCCTCAAGGCGTGCCGGCGTGAGCCGGTGCCGCACACCCCGGTGTGGTTCATGCGGCAGGCCGGTCGCTCGCTGCCCGAGTACCTCAAGGTGCGCGAGGGCATCCCGATGCTCGAGTCCTGCATGATGCCCGAGCTCGTCGCCGAGATCACGATGCAGCCGGTGCGCCGCCACCACGTCGACGCGGCCATCTACTTCAGCGACATCGTCGTCCCGCTCAAGGCCATCGGCATCGACCTCGACATCAAGCCGGGCGTCGGTCCCGTCGTCGAGCAGCCGATCCGCTCGCGCGCCGACCTCGCGCGGCTGCGCGACCTCACGCCCGAGGACGTCTGGTACGTCACCGAGGCGATCGGTCTGCTGACGGCCGAGCTCGGCTCCACCCCGCTCATCGGTTTCGCTGGCGCGCCCTTCACCCTCGCGAGCTACCTCGTGGAGGGCGGCCCGTCCAAGAACCACGAGCACACCAAGGCGCTCATGTACGGCGACCCGCAGCTGTGGGCCGACCTGCTCGACCGCCTCGCCGAGATCACCTCCACCTTCCTCAAGGTGCAGATCGAGGCGGGCGCCTCCGCCGTCCAGCTCTTCGACTCCTGGGTCGGCGCGCTGGCCCCCGCCGACTACCGGCGCTCCGTGATGCCCGCGTCGTCCAAGGTGTTCAAGGCCGTCGAGGCGTACGGCGTGCCGCGCATCCACTTCGGTGTCGGCACCGGAGAGCTCCTCGGTCTGATGGGCGAGGCCGGCGCCGACGTGGTCGGCGTCGACTGGCGCGTCCCGCTCGACGAGGCCGCGCGTCGCGTCGGCCCCGGCAAGGCGCTCCAGGGCAACATCGACCCGGCCGTCCTCTTCTCCACGCCGGAAGCGGTGGAGGCCAAGGCGCGCGAGGTGCTCGACGCGGCGGCGGACCTGGAGGGCCACGTCTTCAACCTCGGCCACGGTGTGCCGCCCACCACCGACCCGGACTCCCTGACGCGTCTCGCGGAGTACGTCCACACGCAGACCGCCCGCTAGGTGGAGCGGGGGCGGGATCCTTCCCCGCCCCCGTCACACTGGACGACCAGGGCCCGCCTGAGCGACCGGCGCCCGCCTGAACGCAGGGCGCCCGTCGCGCGTACGTCATGCCGAGCAGTGTCCCGCCGCCCCAAGCGAGGAGACCAGCCCATGACCGACCATCAGCCGGGTGCCCCCGTCCCTCCCCTCACCGCCCTGCCGGACGGTGAGGCCCAGCTAGCCGTGGTGCTGCGCCTCACCTGGGAGGACCTGGCCGCGCTCGGTCAGGAGGCGGGCCGCATCGCCGCCCGCACGCACCGCCCGGTCACGCTCGACGAGGCCGTCAGCCACCGGCTGCGCACCCGCCTGCCGGCGGCCCACGCCAAACCCCCGCAGGCCACGGCCGCTTCCGCCCTGAGCGCGGCCCCGCCCCGGACCCCCGGCGACCAGGCGCGCCAGGCCATAGAGAAGATCAACGGCACGTCCACACCGATGCCGCCCCCCACCTCCGGCCCGGACACGCCCCAGGGACTGTCCGGCGCGACCCCGACATGATCCGGCCTGATCCGAACGCGAGGCCCTAGGTGTATTGAGCATGAGCGTTGTTGACACGCGCGGGCCTTGAAGAGGGCGAAGGCCTCCGTGTGTGGTGGAGGTGTCGAATCTTCACCGCA